>JBGTBX010000066.1:0-76869 GCA_041749115.1 Gemmatimonadaceae bacterium | reverse complement strand
CATCGTACATGCGGAAGATCTCTTCCTTAAGCACCGCTTCGAGGGACGCGTGCGTTTCGATACTCATGTGACCTCCTCAGTTCCAGTGGTACCTCTTGAGGTGCCATCTGTCGTTCGCCGGGATCATCAGGATTTCGCGGGCCGGATCGCTGCTGTCAACCCCACCTGGCAATCGGATATCGCTCGAAGCGTCTTTCGGGGCAGATAGCCGGAATCCACGCCCTGCCAGGAGCGTCCTTCTCGCGCTACCGGCTCGAAGGGTGGACCACATCTCGCTCAGGGCGCGGTGCCGCTCCGGAGTTCGCGATTCAACCATGCGCGGGCGACGGTCCAGTCTCTTTTCACGGTAATGGGAGAGATTCCCAGCACGGTCGCAGTTTCTGACGCGCTCATCCCGGCAAAGAACCTGCATTCTACAACCCGTGATTGCCGCTCGTTCAACGCGTGAAGTTTTTCCAGCGCCTCATCGAGAGCGAGTAACTCATCCGGCCGCTCCTGCGCGGCGACCACGACGTCGTCAACGGCAACATGTGTCGCGCCCCGTCCGCGCTTGAGTCGGGCTCGCGTACGTGCGTGGCTGATCAGGATGCGCCGCATGACCTGCGCCGCGGCGCCAAAAGAGTGTGCGCGACCCTGCCAGCTGATATTGTCGAGTTGCCCCAGTTTAATGTAGGCTTCGTGGACCAACGCTCTGGGCCATTTGCTGTCGCCTCCTTCATCGGCGGTCTTCCTTCCCGGCCCACGTCTGGCAAGAACGTGCGTCCCTATCTGCGCGAGGCGCTGCGGCTCGCGTCAACTGGGGAAACAGGTCGCTGGCCGGATGTCTGGCGAACGTCAGAGAGCCCGCAACTCTGCGCGAGGCGCTGCAGTTCGCGTCAACTGGGGAGACAGGGCGCTGGCCGGATGTCTGGCGAACGTCAGAGAGCGCGGCAACGGCAGGCCGGTGCGGTCGCGACGTTTTGCAGGTACCTTCCGGCCCGTGAGTATTCCCGACCGCCTCGCTGCCGCGCTCAGAGACCGCTACCACCTTGAGCGTGAGCTCGGGAGCGGCGGTATGGCCATCGTATATCTGGCGGAGGACGTAAAGCACCACCGTCGCGTAGCCATCAAGGTTCTGCGTCCCGAATTGGCTCTCGCGCTGGGGGCCGATCGGTTTCTTCGCGAGATCGAAACGACGGCCAATCTGCGGCATCCGCACATATTGCCGCTGTACGACTCCGGTGAAGCCGATGGCTTCCTGTTCTATGTCATGCCGCTCGTCGAAGGCGAGTCGCTGCGCGATCGATTGGTCCGACAAAAGCAACTCCCTCTCGACGATGCGCTGACCATCGCGCGCGAAGTGGCCGATGCACTTGGCTACGCCCACTCTCGCGGTGTCGTGCATCGCGACATTAAGCCGGAGAACATCCTGCTCGAGGGTGGTCACGCCATTGTCGCTGACTTCGGTATTGCGCGAGCATTGAGCAGCGCCGGCGCTGATAAGCTGACCCAGACCGGCACATCCATCGGGACACCGCTGTATATGAGCCCCGAACAGGCCGCGGGCGATCCTGACCTTGATGGACGCAGTGACTTATACAGTTTGGGTTGTGTGCTCTACGAAATGCTGGCCGGACAGCCGCCATTTACCGGAGCCACGGCTGAGGTCATCACTCGGCAACACCTGATCACCGAAGCAGCGCCGGTCACTAATCTGCGCCCAACGGTGCCGGCCGAGGTGGCCGGTGCGTTGGCCCGTACGCTTGCCAAGAATCCCGCCGACCGATTTAATCCCGCGGCGCAGTTCGTTCAGGCGCTTTCGCCGTCCGGTTCAACAACGACGACGACCGGCCTCGCATCACACGAGGTTGCCAGGCCCACCATGCGACCGGTGCTGATGGTGGTTGCCACACTCGCTCTGGTTGGTGTCGCCTGGTTTGCGATGCGGAGTATGGGTGGGGCCAGCAGCGGCGCAGCACGCATTGAACGTATCGCCGTGCTCCCGATGGAAAATCGCACGGGCGACCCAGGTCAGGCTTTCTTTGCAGACGGCATGACACGCGAACTCATCGGTGTGTTAAGCGATGCGGGCGTGCGCGTGCTCGGCCACCGGGCAGTGGACGGTTACAGGAACAGTGATCTTTCTGCAGAGCAGATCGCGCGCGAGCTGAACGTGGACGCGTTGGTGACCGCGTCTGTGCTGGCGTCGGAGAATGTGGTGCAGGTGGCAGTGGAACTCACGGACCCCGGCACGGGTGAGAACCTGTGGGCGCGAACATTTTCGCGTCCCGCCGCCGAAGTTGTAACGCTGCAGCGTGAGGTTGCGGCCGAGATTGCACGGGGGATACAGGCGCGCATCACGCCGGAGCAGGAGCGGGCGCTCGCGCCAGCGGCCAGCGTTGACCCGCGAGCTTACGCCGAATACCTCCTGGGCCAGGAACAAACGAATCTGCGGACCTCCGACGGATATGTGCGCAGCGTTGCTCATCTCTCGCGCTCCCTCGCCATCGATTCGACCTTCGCGCCGGCGTGGGCGGCGCTTGCAATCAGCAATGCGTACGGTCTTCTCTATCAGACGGCTCCCCTTGACTCTGCTCGTTTAACTGTGGAACAGGCAGCCAGTCGCGCGATTGCATTGGACGATCGTCTCGGTGACCCGTACTTCGCGCTCGGACTGTTACGTCTGCATACGAACTGGGACTTCGCGGGGGGTGAGGAGGCTTTCCGCAATGGATTACAGCGCAGCAGTTCTGCGGTTGCACGAGCCTTGTACTCATGGGCCGGCTGGGAAGTCGGACAATTTTCCCAGATGATCGCAACGAGTAGTGCGCTTATTGAACTGGAACCGACTACTGCACAATGGCACAGTGACCTCGCATTCGGACTGTGGTCTGCAGGTGACGGCAAAGCGGCCGGCGTCGCGGCCCGAAAGGCGATTCAGCTCGATTCCACCTTCTACGAAGCACATGACGTCCTGTGTTACATTGAGAGCGAAGCAGGGAATCACGAAGCGGCTCGACAATCACATGCCCGGGCGAGAAGACACGCCGGTGGTGACTTCTGGTTTCGTCCTCTCTCGGAGGGTGAGCTCGCGGTAGCGCAAGGAGACACTGCCGCAGTTCGGCAAGTCCTGCGAACACTGGGCGACGATCCCCGGTACGCACAGCGTGCGATGTTACATCATCTGGCAGGCGAGCCAGACGCGATGTATCGGCTGTTCAACAAAGCAATTGATGAGCGGGATGCTGATGTGTTGTGGATACTCAATGCACTCCCTCGGCTCCACCCGCGCCGCGCTGAACCTCGGTTTCAGCAGCTGCTTGCCCGCATTGGTTTGCCGGAAGGACTGCGGAGGTGAGCGATGCACCCGCTCAGCAGGCGCCGCTGAATCATTGGCGCATCGTAGGTCTGCTGGGGCTGGTCACCGGAATCGCGTATCTCGTTCGCACCGATGTTGCGGTAGCCCAGGAACGAATGGTGCCCGCACTCGGCTTGACCATGGTCACCATGGGGGCGATCACCGCGTGGGCGTTCCAGCTGACCTACGCGCTGTTTCAGGTGCCAGCCGGCATGTTCGGCGAGCGCTACGGGGCGCGGACGACGCTCATGCTGACCCTCGTCGGATGCAGCATCGCCTCGCTGATGGCCGCGTTGCTGCCTAACGAGGGTGCAACAGCGCTGCTCGTCGGCAGTCGTCTGATTCTTGGAATTGCGCAAGCAGCGGTGTTTCCGGTGGCAGCGATGGCGGTTATGCAGTATGTACCCGCGGGTGAGCAGGTGCGTGCGATCGCTGTGTTCATGGCAACCTCGATGCTCGGCAATGCGATAGCGCCGCTGCTTATGGCGCCAGTGATGGAACACTTCAGCTGGCGCGCCGTGTTCGGTTTGAGCAGCGCGCTGGCCATGATCACGGCCGTCGTTTGGTATATGCTCATGCCGCGCGAGGTCCCCCGAGCCGCTGCCATACGGGACGGCGAGGGCAGGGCCCTGCACGAACTTCGGGTGTTGGTCAGCGACTCAAGATTAAGACGACTGTCGCTTGCGTACGTGATGCATTCAGCGGTGTGGTTTGTATTTGTATTCTGGTTCTTCCGGTATCTCACGGAGGGCCGTGGATTCACAATCCTTGAGAGCGGAGTGTGGGCCAGTCTGCCGAGTGTCGCCGGAATGCTGGCTGCACCGCTGGTTGGTGTGTTTGCAGATCGACTTGGCACTCGTATTGGCTCCGCCCGCGCGCGGCGGCGCGTGGCCATCGCGTGTTTGCTGTCGGCAGCAGCATTCGTGCTCGCTGGCGCGATACTCCCCAGCGCAATACTTGCGATTGTCGCTCTCAGCTTATCGTCGGCCAGTCTGAACGGCGCCGAAGCACCGTTCTTTGCTACGGCCACGGCGATCGGTGGATCTCGTGCCGGCGCGGCCGCTGGTGTGTTGAACTTGATGGGGAATCTTGGGGGGGTGCTTTCGATCTGGCTGGTTCCCAGGATGTCAGCGGCCTGGGGATGGAACGGAACGTTGATCTTCTGGTCTGGCGTGTGTGTTGTTGCTGCACTGCTTTGGTTGACCGTGAATAGCGAGCAAGAGATCCAGACCGCATGATCGGGGTGCGAGGAGTCGTCGATAGGATGCTGTCCCGCGACGGAGATTGATTCATGTCAACATCGCGCACGCGATCGATCGTACTGAGGTTCGTTCTTGCGGCGGTACTGGCCGGGATCGTGCTGGGAGTAGCCGGACGGCTGCTGATGCGACTCATCGCGCTCGAGGCGGGACTGCCTCCGGGATACTCGACGGGTGGAAGTCTGGAGGTCGTGGCGTTCGGAGTTCTTCTGGGTGCGCCAGTGGCGATCGTCTTCTGGCTTGTGCGATCACGCATATCGCTTCTACGTCCCTTTGCTGGTTTAACTCTTGGCACGGCGATGACGATTGTTCTCACCCTGCTGCCTCCGCCGTCCGCTCAGTCAGCCCTCGCGGGGACCAACGACACGCCACTGATTACACTGTTCGGCTTTCTCGTGCTGTTCACCGCATGGGGCGCCGGACTTGAGATCGCCACAGGCTGGGTCGTGAGAACGCAGAGCCCATCCGCATAACAGGTGAGCGCTGATCCTTGAACGCACTTATCGCATAAAGACGGGACTACTCATGGGCGACCATTTCCTCTCGGAATCCGATTTGCAGTTTCGGAGCGCCTTCGAAGCGTGCACCTGTACGCCGGATTCCTTTACTCATCGGGCGCACATACAGCTCGCCTATGCGTATTTAGCCGAACACGACGTGGAGGCGGCGCTTTCACTCGTCAGGCGGGCACTTCAGACGTTCATCGCCCACCACGACATTCCCCCCGCGAAGTACCATGAGACCATCACGCGTGCCTGGATATTGGCGGTGCGCCACTTCATGGAGTCGTCACCCGGTGCCAGGAGTGCCGACGAGTTTATCGACGCGAATCCCAGGTTGCTCGATGCGGGCATCATGATGACGCACTACTCGGCCGAACTGCTCTTTTCCGACTCAGCGCGTGCAGAGTTTGTTGATCCGGATCTGGAAGAGATTCCCAGATACGGCGACCCGGGCAGAGAATAGCAGCGTCAGGCTCGGCGGTCGGCGCTCTGACGGCGCGCCACGGCGCGGTCAGCGGTGCCGAGGGGGGGATTGCGCCCGGGTCTGCTGGGTCGTCCTTCTGGAGCGTCACGCCAGCATTGACGGATCCGCACACTGGCACGTTGCACCTACCCTTGCTACAGGCACGACAGCAAGATGTGGTTGCGACTCCGCCCCTTCATCTCTCGCCCCTCCAGCGCCTGAACCAGCCCGGCTTCGCCGCATGATGCGGATGGTACACACCCTGTGGCTCAACCGCGAACTGCTCTGGGCCTTTGCGGGCCGCGACCTTACGGTACGGTATCGTTATGCGGTGCTGGGCATCGTGTGGGCGGTCGCCACGCCCCTCGCCCACATGCTGGTGTTCTCGGTCATCTTCACGCGTGTCGCCCGGGTGGATGCGGGGATGCCGTACCCGCTATATGCGTTCACCGGGCTCGCCGTTTGGAACTTGACGGCGTCTGCGCTGCGCGGTGCAGTGACATCGCTCTCGGGGAACGCTGCCCTGGTGACGAAGGTCAACTTTCATCGCGAGGTGCTGCCCATCGCATCCGTCGCCGTGGCCGCAGTGGATTTTGCTGTGGCGCTCCCATTCGTATTCGGTGTTGCGTTGTACTACGGCTATGCGCCCGGCGCTCCCGTCCTCCTGCTCCCGTTGCTGATCGCACTGCAGGTCATCCTGTTATGCGGTCTGGGACTCCTGCTCGCCGCCGCCAATCTGCTGTGGCGCGACGTGCGGCACGTATTCGACGCGGTGATTCTGCTGTGGATGTTCGGGTCGTCGGTGCTGTATCCAATTCCGTCCATTGGCGGATCATTGGGCTGGGTGCTGATGGCGAATCCGATGACACATCTCATTGACGCATACCGCGACGTCATGCTGCGCAGCGCCGTTCCCGATGCGCGGGCGCTGGCATTCGTTGCGGTGTTCTCGATGGTGGCGCTGTGGTTGGGTACGACGATGTTCACACGGACCTCCCATCGTTTCGCTGAGGTCGCCTGACGATGCACATCGAGCGCGTGCGCATTGGAGAATCTCCCCGTGAAGGGAACACGGTGCGGCTCTCTGCCGACGTACGCTACGTTGACGACACCTCGGAGGCCCTCTGGCTGGACGTGCCGGAATCGCACGCGGATGCTGTACGAAACGTGGCGGACCCTTTTATGGCGTGGCTTGCACCCCTGGCGGCGCAACAACAGGAGTCGCTGCACAGCAACGTCGCCTGTGATGAACTTCTGCTGAGCAATCTGCGCGAACTTGGTCGCGTGTGGCGCGCCTGGTTTCAGATGAACGAAGTATCGATCACCGCAACGTCGGAACCGCTGCCCGTCCGGCGTGACGGCGGCGTCTGCTCGCTGTTTACCGGAGGTGTGGATTCGTTCTTCACGGTGCTCAGGCACGCGGCGGGGCATGGGACCCCCGCAAATCTCCAGATCGATGATTTGGTTTATGTGCACGGGTTCGACGTTCCGCTGAACAATGTCGCTGGCGCCTCGCGGGTGATCGATTCACTCACGCGCGCGGCGGACGCATTGGGGCGGGGGCTTGTTGTCGTTCAGACCAATCTGCGCGAGAGTCGCTTCGGATTGACCGATTGGTCGCGACATACACACGGCGCCGCGCTCGCCGGCGTGCTCCACGCGCTGGGCGGCCGTTATCACACGGGGCTGATCGGGTCGTCGGCCGGATACCGGGACCTGCGCGTCTGGGGATCGCATCCGTTGACAGACCCTATGTTCACGTCGGGGCAGATGACCATCATCCACGACGGTCCTGCCTTCATGCGTCTCGAGAAGACCGAATACGTGGCACAGTCAGAGATTGCCCTCCGTCATCTCAGGGTCTGCTATGTGAGTGCCACGGGGGACAACTGCGGAGCCTGCAACAATTGTTATCGCACGATGCTGGCGTTGGACGCGTTAGGCGTTCTGGACGCATGCGCGACGTTCGAGAGGTCTTCACTCGATTTGCGCAGGGTGGAGCGGATCTTTTGTCGACATGATTTTGATATCCGGCAGTTCGGCTATGTGCGCGACGTCGCACTGCGCCATGGTCGGCACGACATCGCACGCGCCGTCGAACGTGCGTTGAGCGGGTCCGCGCGACTTGCACGACGCATCGCGCTCCTGAGGAAATTGCGTGACGCTCCGCTGTTCTGGCGGTTTGCCCCGACATGGGAGCGTCGCCTCCTCAGCAGCTGGATTGCGTCATGACGCCGGGCATTCGATTCGTGGATGTGTCCAAGCAATTCCGACGCGGACGTCGATCAGACTCGCTGCGTGACGCAGCGGCGTCGCTCGCCGGTCGATTGCTGCGCCGCGAAAAGCATCGTCGGGACGACGCGGCGTTCTGGGCGGTGCGCAACCTGTCATTCAACGTGGAGCCAGGGCGCGTCCTTGGATTCATCGGGCCGAACGGCGCGGGAAAATCCACCGTCCTGCGTTTGCTGAGCGGCCTGCTGACCCCGGACAAAGGCAGAGTAGAGGTGTCGGGGCGCATCGGTGCCCTGATTGAACTGGCCGCCGGCTTTCACCCTGATCTCACAGGGCGTGAGAACGTATATCTGCAGGGCGCGATCATGGGTCTTCGCAGGGCGGACATCAGGCGTCGCTTTGACGAGATCGTCGGGTTCGCGCAGGTCGAAGCGTTTATCGATACGCCAGTCAAGCACTATTCAAGTGGTATGAATGCACGTCTCGGATTCTCCATCGCCGCGCACTGTGAGCCCGATGTGCTGATCGTGGATGAGGTGCTCGCGGTCGGTGATCGTGCGTTTCAGGCCCGTGCTTATGGTAAGCTGGAGAGCGAGGTGCGGCGAGGGGTGCCGGTCGTCGTCGTGTCACATCAGCTGGATCGAATCGCGGCACTCTGTGATCGCGCGATATTGCTGAGCAATGGAAGCGCGGTGTTCGATGGTTCAGCCAGGGAGTGCGTCGCGGCGTACATCGACGGCGTACACCTCAGCGCGCCAGGAGAGCACGGGCCCTGTCCCATCGCGCTCACGGGACTTCAGCTGATCGACGACGATGGCCGAGCAACGGGTAAACAAACGCATGCGCCTGGCAGCCGACTCACGCTGCGACTCTCCGGTATGGTGAGTGGCGAGATCGGTGAACTCCCATTGCTCGGGGTGCGACTCTGGGGACTCCCGGATGAATCGCGACTGGGCAGTGTGTATCGCCCGGCTGGAGCACTCGATTTGCCGTCTTCGGGAGCGTTCCAGATCGACGTGGCGCTCGCGCTCAATCTCGGACCCGGCGTCTATCGGCTGCAGGGGGCGGTATGGCACGAACCGTCCCGCACCGAATGGGCGGCCGGGGAACCACTGCTTATCGAAGTAAGTCCGCAAGCAGGCTCGTTCGGCGGTATGTTTCTCGAGCCGGAGTTTCGCACGGTGCGCAGATGAATCATTCCGACGTCCTGCGGGAAGGGCGGGAAAAGCTGCTTACCGCGCTTCGACCACTTGTGCACGGCGCGACCCGGGTTGCACTCCTGGACTTCCCGGCTCACTCCAATGTCGGCGACAGTGCCATCTGGCTCGGCGCACTCGCCGCACTGCGCGACATCGGTTTGCCAGAGCCGGCGTATACCTGTGACGCGGACACGTACGAGAGGGATATTCTGGCGCGCGCCGTTGGTGATGGTGTGATTCTTTTTACCGGTGGCGGGAGTTTCGGCGACCTGTGGGAGCGGCACCTGCTCTTCCGTGAGCGCGTCGTCGCCGACTTTCCAGGCAATCGGATTATTCAGTTGCCCGAGAGTGTACATTTTGATAAGCCGGCATCGCTCGCACGCGCGACGACAACCTTTAACGCGCACCCTGACGTAACCATTATGACGCGCGACGCACAGAGTTTCGAGTTCGTTGGTGCACATTTCAAGGCAACCACTGTTCTCGCTCCCGACATGGCGATGGCACTCGGCAGTTTAATAAAAACGCGGGAGGAAGAACGGGACGTGCTGTGGCTGAAGCGTGCGGACAAGGAGGATCGATGGTCGGGGGCAGACGTGCCTCCCGCCGACGCGACGCGCGGTGTGACCGATTGGATCGCGGAACCACGCAGTGACCTGATCGCATTCACGGACCATGTCCGCCGGGTGAGTCTGCGCCACCGTTGGGCGCGGTCGATGGCGCGTCGCGTGCTCCAGGCCACACGCTCGCGCCTCGCCGCGCATCGTCTGGCTCGGGGGACGGATCTCCTTTCGAGTGGACGCGTCGTAGTCACCGATCGGTTACACGGTCATATCGTGAGTTGCCTGCTCGGAATTCCACACGTTGTGCTGGACAACAGTTACGGTAAACTGCATCGCTATGTTGCACAGTGGACGTATCACTCACCGCTTGTGCGCACCGCACATACGCCGCACGAGGCGCACGTCGCGGCACAGGAACTACTGGAGGCTCACGGTGGCTGAGGTGCGCGCAACCGTTGCGATTTGCACGCGAAACCGGGCTGCCGTGCTCGGCCGCGCGCTCGAAGGGCTGAGCGTCATGGTGGTGCCGCCTGCAGCTGAATGGGAAGTGCTGGTCGTCGACAACGCCAGTACCGACGGGACCCAGGAGGTCCTGAAGCAGTTCGCCGAACGGCTGCCGCTACGCGTGGTGCGTGAGGACGCGCCTGGAGTATCCGCTGCGAGAAATCGCGCGGTAAGCGAGTCGCGGGGTGAGTACCTGCTCTGGATCGATGACGACGCCGTGCCGCACCGCGGTTGGCTCGCCGCGTATCTGGAAGCCTTTGATAAATGGCCGGATGCTTCACTGCTTGGTGGGCCCATTGATCTGGAGTTCGACGCTGAGCTGCCCGAATGGTTCACCCGCGTCCTGCCGCGTGTGGGTCCCGTGTTCGGTGAACGCGACCTTGGCACGGAGCCGCTCCTGCTTCCGCCACAGGAGAACATGCTGCCATTCGGAACGAACTACGTGACACGAACGGCGGATCAACGGCACTTTGTATACGATACCACCCTCGGTCGACATCCTCTGTTTCCAGGTCGGGGCTGCGAGGAGACGGATCTCATGCTTGCGATGCTCACTGAAGGATTGATCGGACGCTGGGTGCCCGGGGCCCGCGTGACACACTTGAAGGGTTTGGATCGGGTCAACACGGAGTTCCTCGCGACGCACTGGGAGGAATACGGCGCGTACCGCGGCGTACGCCGGCCTCCGGCTGGCCGACGAGTTGCCGGTGCGCCGATCCATTTGTGGACGCGGGTTGCACGGGCCATCATGACATACGCGATCTCCCGTCGATTCTCCCCACCGGAGCAATGGATTGAAGATCTCGCAGAACGCAGTGAAGCGCTTGGAATACTTCGCGGTGTCCGGTCACTGAGGACGTGACGGTGATACGCGTGGCCAGCTGGCCCCCCTGGTACGCCCCGAACCGTTACATCGAGCGGTTCCACGATGCGATGGCAGGCTACGATGTTGTGCATGTGCCCAACCTCCCTCTTAATGCACGGGAGATGGTGCAACACGGCGTGCAGGTTGCCCATTTGCACTGGGCAGAGTGGGCGTGGCAGTCCAGGGGGCAGAGTGTTCAGCAGCAGCATGCGGGGCTGCACGAGTTGTCGCGGTTTCTAGATGACGCGGCCTCTGAACAGCTGATCGTGGTGTGGACCGTGCATAATCTCGCAACCCACGAGGGACAGCCTGCCGTTGACGAGATCGGGTTCGCTCAACTGCACGCACGCGTGGCCCTGCGCATATTTCATTCGGAGCACGCCGCCGATGAAGCGCGGGTGCTGTATCCAGAGGCAGGTGGCGACGTACTTGTGATGCCCCACGGGAACTATGACGGCGTTTTGCCGTTCCCGCGATCTCGCGAGATGGTGAGAACGGCGTTGCGCGTGCCGGAACACGCAGTGTTACTCACATGTATTGGCAACGTTCGGCGCTACAAGGGCTTCGATGTTGTGCTCGAGGCGATGGCGCTGTCCCACAACGAAAACCTGTACGTGACGGTCGAAGGGCGTTGCCGCGACGAGGATCTGCGGCGGGAACTCGAAAGTATGTCACGCAGACTTCCGCGAGTGCGATGCAAGCTGGACCCCCTGAGCGATCAACGGTATTCTGATGTCCTCCACGCTTGCGACGCGGTTCTCCTGCCGTATCGCGAAGTCACCGGGAGTGGGGCGTTGCTGTCGGCGTTGACCACGTCGCGAAGTGTGATCGCAACAGATTTACCCTACTTTCGCGAAGCAACCAGGCACGAGCCGCTCGCTGCAGTATTCAGTGCAGATGCATCGGCTGCGGGGTTGTTGAATGCCATCGAGGTGCATCAGCAGGTGGCTGTGGATGAACGCAGTGCGGCTGCTCGCCGTTTGGCCGACCGGTACGCATGGGATCGGGTCGTTGCACCCGTCGCTGCGTGGTTGCATCGCCACGTACCGCAAGTACGTTAAGCGTCAAGACCGTTACGAGCGTAGGACGTGCCAACGCATGAGTCCTGTAAGCAGCTTCGGTGCATAACCTTCGGCGACAGGCTCAGTGTGGGCGCATGATGCATTTGGATCTGGAACCAGCGACCTCAGTTCGGTCGGATCGAACAGGTCCGTGAGGGAAAGTCGGCCGGGCTCTGCTGCGTGTCGTATCTCGCGCCATCCCGCGTTGTCAAAGTTATACATCCGCCAATAGTATCTGCGTTCGATGCCTGTGATGGTCCGCCTTTGCACACGGTATCGCCCACCCGTGAGTCGCTGGAGTGCAGCGCGCCCGAGTCGAACGTGTGGCGCTTCAATAAGTGGCTGCGTGTCGGGAGAATTGCGGTCCAAAGGCAGGCGCGCGAGTGCAGGGAACTCGTTGCATAGCAGCAGCTCCTGCAGCTTGCGGTCGATGAGCCAGGGTTCGTGCAAGGCAAACGTTGTTTCGAGCAGCTCCTGATCCAGCACAGGAAGCACGGGCCAGGCGGAGAACGAGAGACGCCACGGTACGGAACCGGCATGGAAACGCATGTAGGTATGCAGCAGCCAGCGACACCGGCGGTCGTTGGCCGACGAGGCGGTGTGTTCGTATGCATTGCGCATCTGCGCCAGCACGTCCCACATCGCTGTCCGGAGCTCATCCGTGCTAAGCAGTGCGGCAAGACGATCGGGAGCGAGCCCGTGAGCATGGGTTCTTCGCAACACGTCGTCGCACGCAGGTCCGCCAAGATCCACGTGTCGTACTTCCAAGAGATATCCGGCAAGCACGCCGTCAGAATTGCCGAAGGCAGCGCCGTTCCCCCAGGTGTGGACGCTGCTCATTCCCGCGGCGAGTTGCTCCCACTGTACGGATTGGTCGGCGAAAGACGAAAAGTCGCTGAACGGGATTTCATGGACATGATGCGGCAGTGCCAGCTGAGCAGCCACGCGTGCGGCGAAATCCACTTCGAAGTCTGTGGAACGGCCCAGTGTGACGGCGCGCGCTGAACGCCCACTCCGGGTCAGGTACCCGGCGAGGAGGCGAGAGTCTCGACCGCCTGAAAGCTGCAGAGACAGCTCGCGATACGACGCGGTATGTCTCCTTACCGCATGCTCAAGGGATGCGCCGAGTCGGGACGCCGCGGTGGCGCGGTCGATCGCGCAATTGTCGGATTCGTCGGGCAGGGAATAGATCGTGTCCTCGCGGGGGACGCTCCCCGCGCTCCAGTGTAAGCGTGCCCCAGGGGAGAGTCGGCGCACGCCGCCGCTTAATGTACGCCCGCTGAATGGTCCGGCGATCAGCAAGTGGCCCAGAAGTCCTTCGACATCAGGCTGATGAGGAAAGAGCGGGTGGTGTGAAAACAGGGTGTACGAAGACCCGGCGATGAGCACGTCCCCATGTGCGGCGTAATACAGTGGAAAGAGCCCGAACAAGTCTCCACCAATGAGAATCGTCCGATCGTGGATGGAAATGGCCGCGTGAAAGCCATCAAAGGCTTCGTGCGGAGTACGTTCCCATCTCGCTGCCAATTCCTTTGCAGTAAGCCGCGACGACGCCGAACGCGGAATCGCATCGCCGAACACGAGGCCCGCGGTCACTCCGTCGGAGTACGTACTGATAGGGGCCCGCGCGTTGGCCTGCCAGCAGATCGTGACATCCCCGTGGTCGAGCCGACCTGGTGTGAGGCCTGCTACGGGACCCAGACGCGGAAGAGCGGCTTCAACCGTCGCACGGCGACGATCGGGGTCCGGATCGCGGATGAGCAGGAAGGAAGCGATCTGGAGACTCTCGCCGCTACCAGTTAGGCGGAGCCGGCGATCCCTTGGCGAGGAGCGCCTTGAAGCGCGGGTCGTTTTGCAGCGGTTTCCACGCCGGATCAATCGCCAGATATTTGGCTGACACTCCGGACGGAATACTCAGCGCAAGCTCCAGCCCGTCCAGTGCTTCCTTGGTGTGTCCGACCAGCAGTTCAACGCGCGCCCGATTGATGATCCACGTGGGGCCGTCGAGCGCATCGGACATCAGAATCTCGGCGCGTTTTGCTGCATCGACCGCAAGCGAGTCCTTGTGTTGAAGTGCGTAGACGACACCAAGGGCCCCGGAGATCCATGCCACCTTCGGTGCTCGCGCGTAAGTACTCTCCAGCGCCTTGGCGGCCGAATCAAGTGTGGCGCGCGCCGCGTCCGCGGCGCCGAGTTCACCAAGCGCCTCTCCGCGCGCCACCAGAGCCAGCGTGGTATCCAGTCCGTACCGCCCCGCGGATATCCGTGCGAGCCGGTCGGTGGGTGATGGGTACAGGGTGCGCTCAAGCCCGACAAGCCAGTTGCCGTACAGCAGTCTCCATCGCTCCGGCGGGATAACCTTCGCGGTCGAATCGAGCCATTGGCGTGCCAACGCAGCGTCGCCGGTGCGTCCAAGAATCGATCCCGTCTTAATCAAGTACGCGTCAAGGAATGTCGGCTGCAGTGTGAGCGCCCGATCGAGGTATTTGTCAGCTTCGGTGTACTGACGAATGTGCTGGCGAACGTGGCCGATGTTGAACCAGATGATGTGAAACCGAGGATCGAATTCGCCGGCCTTCTCGTACGCCTGTACGGCCTCCTGCCAGTTGCCCTGGCGGCGTCGAATATTGCCGAGCTGCAGGTGCACCCACGCATTGCTGGGCTGTAGTCCCCGCGCCTTCGTCAGTTCGACGATCGCTTTATCGAAGTCCCACTCACCCCAGTAGTGATAGAGTCCCTGGGCGATATGAGTTTCGGGGAGATCGGGATTCAGTTCAATCGCACGGTCGATCGCCGCACGTGCCATCGCCAGGCGCTGCGGAGTTTCATCATGGCCCAGACGGTGCTTCCATGTGTGCGTCTTGCCGAGCTGGGCCCATGCCAAGGCGTAGTTCGCGTCCTGCTCGGTGGCCTTGGTGTACATGATGATGGCCGAGTCCACATCGGCGCGTTCCCAGCTTCGGTTGTAAAACGAGTTCCCGCGGAGAAAGTAGTCATACGCGGTCATATCGTCGGTGGAGTTCGCCATCACGCGATCGAGTTCACCTGATCCCAGTACCAGCCGGAGGTTGTCCACAACGAGCTGCGCCACCTTGCCCTGAATTGAGAGCAATTGCGCCAGGGCGAAGGTTTCGTTGATCGAGCCGATCTCCTGTTCGTCGCTAATCCGGATCACCTGCGCTTTGACGACGACCTGCGGCCCGCCGCTGGCGCCGCGATCCCACTGGATGCTTCCGGTGATCAGATGTTTGACGTTGAGCTCTTCGCCAATCTGCTTAATGGTCTTGGTTGTGTTGCCATACTGCAGGGCGGACGTGCGTGCGATCACACCAAGGGTGGCGATGCCAGACAGCCGCGAGGTGATCTCCTCCGTGACACCTTCGCTGAAGTAGGCATCCTCCTGTGTCCCCAGATTTCGAAACGGCAACACCACCACACGCGATGGCCCGTTTGCGCCGCCGCCGGTGAACACCCGATATCCCACGAACCCGGCAATCGCCAGAAGCGCGACGGCGACGACTGACAGCGCGTAGCGGCGTGTGTTTGGCAATGCAACCGCGTTTGAGGGAGCAGCTGTCGTTGTCCCGATGGTCCCAACCGGCGTGGGTACACTCGTCGGGTCACTGGCGCGTCGCGGTGCACCGCGGAGGGCGGCGGCAAACTCCCCCATGCTCGAAAAGCGATCGGCCGGGACCTTCGCCATCGCGCGTCGGATGACGGCGTCAATTTCCGGCGAAAGCGTCGCGCGCGTGACCCGGACCGACGGAACGTCCTGAGCGGCATGACGGGCCAGCAGTACCTGCGCCGTCGCACCAGAAAACGGCGGATCTCCCGCGAGCATCTCGTACAGCACACAGCCTAACGAATACATGTCACTGCGCGCGTCGACCTTGTCCGCTGTGCCCTGTTCGGGACTCATGTAGACCGGCGTCCCGACGGCCAGTCCGGTCTGCGTGAGCTTCTGCGCTCCCGCCGTGTCCACGGCACGCGCAATACCGAAGTCGGCGACCAGTGCGCGGCCTTCGGACAACAGAATATTCTCCGGTTTAATATCCCGGTGAATGAATCCCTGCGCGTGGGCGTCGTGGAGCGCCGCCGCGACTTCGATCGCAATATTCAGTGCATCGTCGATCGGCAGTTGGCGGTCACGCGCCAGCCGCTGGCGCAATGATTCCCCGTCGACAAACGGCATGACGTAATACACGAGCCCGTCCACCTCTCCCGAATCCTGCACGGCCACGATGCCGGGGTGGGTGAGCGTCGAGGCGATGCCGATCTCACGCAGGAAGCGGTCGTGCCCCACGGCGCCCGCCAGTTCCGGCTCCAACACCTTCACCGCAACCTGTCGTTGTTCGGTGGTGTGGGTCGCGAGATACACCGTCGCCATGCCACCCTTGCCGATTTCGCGCTCGACCTCGTACGTGCCGGTCAGCGCGCGGCGAAGCTGCTCAAGTGCCGCAGTCACGCCGCGACTCCCAGCCGGTGGACGTGGCGCATCTCGTTATGCATCCGGCGCTACGCGTGCGGACGCAGTGCGAGGGGCTGCCGATACGCTTCGGCGCGCACGTCCCATGAGTGCTGCTCCTTAATGAACGTCATGGCGTGTTGTCGCTCCGACTCCGTAAACCGTGTGGCAGCATCCAGAATGTGTTGCGCCATGGCAGCCATGTCTCCGTTAGGCACCACCGTGCCCAGGCCGGACGCCGTCACCACGTGATCGTTCGGAAACCCTGATTCGCTCACCATTGGTAACCCTGCTCGCAAGTAGTGATAAATCTTGGTGCTTTCGTTGTTGTGCATGAACGCCCCTGCAGAAACGACAATCCCAACATTAGCGTGATGTAAGAAATCCCATGATCGCTCATAGGGAACACTGCCAAGGTGACTCACCACGTCGGGATCCAGCTGCGACGTGTCGCCCGTGCCCACGACGAAAACGCGGGCATGGGGCGCCAGGTGTCGACCGAGGGCATTAAGCTTTTCTGAGAGCACACGTGTTGCGCGCGGCTGTACGTTGTAGAGGTTTCCGGAGAAGACGACGCGGAGGCCGCTGGAGGAGGGGGGGTACGGGTCCGGACCCGCAGGGGGGATGTTGCCGTCAGCGGCGCCGGGGACGAGGAGAAAACCAGGGTGCGTCCCAATCGTCTCTTCCCAGAGCGTCCGTGCCGGGGGGGATAATACCGTAATGTAGCGCGCCCTCAGGTGAATGTCGCGCTGGGTTTCAAACATTTCCCTTCGCTGTTCGCCGTAAAAGTAAATCCCCTCACGGTCCTCCGGGCCAACCACTGAGCCGAGCTTGGCAATGATAAACGGGTGGTCCCCTCCACCATGCGCGCACAGGGTCTCAAACCCCTGATGAAACAGCGTTTTCACAACGTCGTAGTCGTGCCAGCGCACCCGGCTGAGGGGGACCCGCCGCAATCCGGGCGCCATCTGCACACCCATCCCGGTCACGCGCTGCGCCAGCGATCCACTCGCCATGTCCACGGAGTGGCCTTGGCGGGCGAGGGCCTCGGAGATCTTTATCCAACGGATGTGCGCCATGTCCTGTGGACGTGTTATGGCGTTCCGTTCGGCGTTGTAGACGGTGACAATTCGAGCCATGCGAGCTGGCAATGTGTGGCGTAACAGGATACCTGCTGAAGTCTCCAACGTCTGAGACCGGTCTCATCGATCGGCTACTGGCGGGCGTTCGGCGCCGCGGTCCGGACGACGAAGGCGTTTTCGTGGCGTGCCGGCCAACGGGTCAGACCGCCCAAGGTGCGACAGAACGTAGCACTCCGGGCGTGCGTGCGCGGCACCCCCAGTCGAAGGCGCTGGGAATCGCCCATGATGTCGCACTCGCACATTCCCGCTACGCCATCATCGATACGTCAGACGATGCGCACCAGCCCTTCGTTTCGGCCGACGGGGATGTGTGCGCCATTCTGAACGGAGAGATCTACAACTATGTTGAGCTGCGCGCCTTGCTCGCAGCGGAGGGTATCTCGTGCCGGACGGCGAGCGACACCGAAGTACTCGTCGAGGGTTTTCGGGCGTGGGGAGATCGGCTGTGGTCGCAGCTGAATGGCTTTTGGGCCGTTATGATCTATGATCGTCGCGATGCGACACTCACCATAGCGCGCGATCGCATGGGCGTCGCTCCCTTGTACTATCGCGAGACTCCGGCGGGGATCTTCATCTCGTCGCTCATCCGACCGTTGCTCGGCGTTTCGCCCGAGACGGACGCGCCGGACCTTGCCAGCGTGCGAGGCTTTGCGCTCTCCGGGATCAAGGACTTTGGCGAGCGCACATGCTATCGTGACGTGCAGTCGTTCCCCCCGGCAACGGTGCTGCGGTTCAAGCGAGACGCGGTGCGTTGTGCAGACGCCGAGTTGACGCGCTTCTGGTCATTGCCAACTGCCCGCTGGTCAGAACGCGATCTCACGTTCGAGGAAGCGGCGCGCGGCTTCAGGGAACGTCTGGTGCGCTCTGTTGAACTGCGCTTGCGTGCGGACGTGCCAGTGGCATTCGAGTTGAGTGGCGGGCTCGATTCGTCGAGCGTTGCCGCATGTGCCGCACTGCTGGGTCATCCGATCCATGCGTACACGGTGTCAGTTCCCGGCCGCGACGAACTGCCGTTTGCCAACTCCGTGGCTCATTCGCTGGGGTTCGCCACGCATCCGCTTGATGCGCAGGGTGAGCAGCTGATCGATGATCTGGCGTCGTTCACCGCAATCATGGAAGAGCCCTACCACTCGCCGAACGTCTACAGTTCGTATCGCATGCGGCAGGACATTAAACGGGATGGTTATGCGGTTGTGCTATCGGGCTCAGGTGGTGACGAGCTGCTCGGCGGCTATGAATACGAGTGCTGGGATGCCGCGGCGGCGGCAATGTGGGCGGAGGGGAAGTACGGGCATGTTGCCCGTCACGCGTTCCATCATTATGCGGGCACGCCCGCGCGCCTGCGGCACTCCCTTCGTGATCTGGTTGGAGCGGTGAAAAGCACGCTGCGGCCGGCCCCCCGCGCTGACGGGGCGCACGCCACGCCAGCTGAACAACATCGTGCCGCCTTCAGCGATTTGTCGTTCAGTGGGCGGGTTGGATTCTATTTCGATGTCGCCCACCTGCCGTATTATCTCCGCAATGGCGATCACCTGACGATGTCGATTCCGCTCGAGCATCGCTTTCCGTTTCTTGATGTGCACGTGGTCGAGTACGGAGCGCAGCTACCGGTAAGCTACCTGTATCGCGGTGGATGGTCGAAGGCCGTGCTGCGAGAGGCGTTCCGTGACGTGCTGCCACCAGATGTGGCGTTCCGCAGGGAAAAGATGGGCTTCCCGTTTCCCTTCGAAGCGTTCCTGTCCCGGCATGCCGCGGTACTCAAACCCCACGCTGATCGCGCGCGCGCTTACCTCGATGGTGGCGCGCCGATCCCGACGTGGGAGACACTGCAACAGGCCGATCCGCTGCTATTGTGGCGGCTCTGTTCCACAGGCCTTTGGTTGAGTCGCACATGACACAATCAACGCTGCGACCAGCCACTGCTGAACGTGTCATGTTCCTCGCACGCAACGTGGCGGTGGGAGGCGCGGAACGCGCATTCGTTAATCTTGTCAATAACATCGCGTCGCTGAGGCCGCATGTCGCCTTGCTGAGACACCGCGGCGGTTTGCTGCCGGAGCTTGATTCACAGATTCCGGTCTATGCACTCGATGCGCCGCTCGCAGGTTCGCACATCACCGCGGATACGCTCGAAGCCACGCCGCTTGGCTCGGCGCTGCAACTCGTCGTCGAGATGTTCCGACTCGCGAAGGCAATTGACACGTCCGGTTGTACGGTAGTGAGCTCGTTCCTGATGCGTTCGCATCTGGTGGCGTTACTGGTCAAGGCATTCCTGCGACCGGATATCCGTGTTGTGCTGAATATTCACGAGCACATGTCGCAGTCAGCGACATTTCTGTATCCGCGGCGCAGGGACCGATGGGCGATGCGATTGATCACTCGCCACTTGTTCCCATCGGCGGATCGTATTGTGGTTGTCGCCGAGGCGTTGCGCAGCGACCTGATCAGCAACTACGGACTTGATCCATCACTCATCTCCACGATGTACAACCCTGTGGATGAGGAACGCATAAAGCAGATGGCGCTCGGAAAAGTGGATTGGGTGGCGACGGAGCCACGATCCGATTACACCGTATGTGCAGTCGGGCGCCTCGTTCCGCTCAAGGGGTACGACATGTTGCTCCGGGCCGTTGCAATCGCACGTACACAGCTGGATATACGCGTCGCCCTGGTGGGAGATGGGGAGTGCCGCCAGGCGCTCCACGACCTGGCGAAAGCACTGGGGATCGGGGAACATGTTCATTTTGCAGGGTGGGAGGGGAATCCATGGCGCTACGTGGCGCAGGCGGATGTGCTCGCCCTGAGTTCACATACCGAGGCGTTCCCGAGCGTTATTGCGGAGGCCATGGTGTTGGGCGTGCCGGTGGTGGCGATGGAGTGTTCAGCGGGAGTGCGTGAAGTCGTCGATGGCGGGCGCGCTGGCGTGCTGGTCCCGGCCGGAGATGTCGGCGCATTGGCGGACGCTCTGGTGCGTGCCCTGACGGATGCGGATTTACGCACCACACTGCAGTCCTCAGGGAAAGCGTTCGTCGAACGGATGTCTCTGCCCCGGACGATTGCAGCCTACGAGCAGATGCTGCACCGGGTGTCATCATGACTGCAGCGCTAGGCTCTCGTGCCATTCCGTCTGCCCGCGACGGCGTGCTGCAGATCGTGGCGTGTTCCGCGCAAGGCATCAATCAGTCCCGCCGCCAGCAGCAGGTGCGCGCTACCTGCGCCGAACCCCGCGACTCGGCCCTGACCACGCTGCAGCTGAGCACGGACAAGGCGACAGCGCCGCATCCAGAAGCGGAGCGATCTGAACGGCACCGATTCACTTGCGCCGGTCGGCAGCACGCGCTTGATGTACAACTCAGCCGGCACATGGAGGAATTCCCAGCGGTCCGCCAGACGAAGCGCCATGTCATAGTCAACGGCCCACGCCAGCGATTCGTCGAACCCTCCAACCTCGAGCAGTGCATCGCGCCGATAGGTCCGCAGGTGATTCACGATCATGCCGTACTGCAACAGATGTCGGCGGTACGGGATCGGTTCCCGGCGTGCCCGGGCGAGGTCGCTTCGCCACCGTGCTGCGTCGTTAGGCGAGGTCGTGGCATCGGCGCCGGTCAGCAAAAAATCGCAGTACGCCTGACCCACCCGCGGATGGTCACGGAGCGCCTGAACCATTCGGGCGACAGCACCCGGCAAGACGATGTCGTCAGCGTCCACATGAAGAAGAAACTCCGTGTCCGCCTCGCGAAGGATTCTGTTGTGGCACGCACCAATCCCCGCACGTTGGTCGTTTCGCAGGATTCGCACCCTCTCATCCGCATGCCGCTGGGCAACAGCGACAGTCTCGTCGTCGGAGGCGTCGTCAACAATGATGACCTGTATGGCTACCCCTTCCTGGCGCAGCACACTCGTGAGCGCTGTTCCGATGTATGGCGCGGCGTTGCGCGCCGGGATAGCAATGGTAGCGGTCAAAGTCATGGATCGTGCTGCTGCGGAGCCGCCCCACGTCCTGCACGCACCGTTATGCGGTACCGGACTCTGTTATGGGAGCCCTGATGTCTGCAGCTAAGCGAACGTGGTTGGACTGGCTCAAAGCCGGCGGTGGCGATCCTTCCCGCGCACGGGGCGACGCACCGCGCGTCGCCCTGGTCACCGGGTGTCCACGATCCGGAACCACCAGCGTGCTCAACTGGCTCGGTGCACAAAAGAATGTGACTGCGATCGATGAGAGTCGAGTGCTCGTCGCGGCGCATCAGTTCCTGGACGCGGTCGATCGCTTTGCGACACTCAGTGAAAAGCGACAGCAGGTACTCCAGTCATTGCGGGCAATGGTGATGAAGCACATGGCGGAGCGGTCCTCAACTGGCACGGAGTGGTTGGTCGAAAAGGAGCCCTTGGAACGTATCGCGTTTCCGGACGGACGCTACGACGCGTTCCTGCGTCACGCGCGCGAGCTTCTGCCGGATCTCCATGTCGTATTCATGCTGCGTGAACCGGTCGCGACCGTTGCATCGATGCGTGCCCGCCGGTGGGGATACTCCCTGACCTCGGGAGAGACGCACGAAATCGACCTCGATGCAGCCATCGACACGTGGTTAGCGGGCGCCGCGCTGGCCGAGTCGCTGACAAGTGACTCGAGCACGTATTTGTGCAGATACGATGTTCTCGTGACTCAACCCGGCGTGGTCTCCGACGAAATCGCGGAATTCCTCGGACTTCGTGGACACGTGAGCTTCCTGCCTCGTGTCGCGCGTCCCCTCGGGCTCTCTGCAGATGAGCAACAGCATGTGCACGAACGCACGAGAGACGTATGGACGCGGTTGGGCGGTTCCCAATAGCGTTCAACGTCCGCTGGGCCGGGCCGTCGCCAACGCACAGCGCGCGTCCGCCGTTTACGCTCGGTGGCGTCCGGCGAATCTGACGACGAGTGCCCCGCGCAGCTGAGCACTCAACGCGCCTTCAGTGATCCGACTTCACGACGCGTCCGTCCACGATGCGGACGGTGCGATGCGACATCGCGGAGATACTCTCGTCGTGAGTGCTAACGAGAAACATGGTACCCTGTTCTTCACAGAGCTCGCGCATCAGGGCAAGCACCTCGTTCCCCGTCTCGCGATCGAGGTTGCCGGTCGGTTCGTCGGCCAGAATGATGTCGGGTGCATTCATCAAGGCGCGTGCGATTGCGACCCGTTGCTTCTGTCCCCCGGACAGCTTGGTTACTCTGAAGTGCGCGCGGTCGGCGAGTCCGACTCTGCGTAGCAGCTCGGTGGCACGAGCGCGCGAAACCTTCGCATCAAGGTTGCGTTGAGGCAGCGACGGAAAGATGACATTCTCCAGTGCCGTAAAATCCGGCAAAAGATGGTGGAACTGAAAGACGAAACCAATGTGAACGTTGCGGAATCGCGTCACCTCTGCGTCGCTCAGTTCACTCAACCGATTGCCAACAAGCTCCACATCCCCCGCCGTGGGCTTCAGCAATGTGCCAAGGATCGACAGCAGCGTGCTCTTGCCGCTTCCGGACGGGCCCATCAGCGCCACGAACTCGCCACGGCGAAAGGTGAGGTTTATGCCTTTCAATACCCGAGTCTCTGTCTCGCCGTCCACGAAGGACTTCTGCAGATCACTCACACGAAGGACAATGTCACTCACTGCGATATCGCCTCAACCGGATCTGTGCGGGACGCTATGCGCGCCGGGAGAATGGCGGCCACCGTGGATGCCAAAGTTGCAATCGCAATGGCAAGGCCATACTCGCCTAACGCGGGATCGATCGGTAGTCCCTGGGTGCCATCGGGTCGCAACGTAACCATCGCAAGCACGTTGGCGAATCCGTACCCCAACCCGGCACCGAGCAGGGAACCGAACAAACCAATGAACAAGCCCTGCAACAGGAACACCCACGTCACAGACGCGCGCGAGATGCCCATGCTGCGCATGATGCCAATCTCCGACCGGCGACGCATCGCACTCAGCAGCAGCTGGCTTGCTACGGCGATGATGATGAGCAGAACCGAGAAGAACTTCACCAGATCTCCGGTGCTCCCCTGCGCATTCAGCGCGTCCTGCAGTCGCGCGTTCTCCGCGATCCAATCTATCGCATCAAGGCCGGTCGCTCCGCGCAGGCGTTCGGCCACCGCGGGCGCAGCAAAGACGTCCATGAGCTTGAGTTCGATGCGCGACACACTGCCGACCTGATCGAAGAGACCTTGGGCCGTTCCAAGATCTGTGAACGCGAGGCGCTCGTTGACGCTCGCACTCTGCACATCGAATATTCCGGTGATCAGCAGGGCCCGCTCGCGCCCCCGATCGCTGCGGATTCGCAGGCGTTGTCCCGTCGTCACTCCGAGTTTCTCGGCGATAATGATTCCGATGAGCACGTCTCCGGGGCCGAGTTTATCGGAGCCCGAAACGATGCCGGCGGCTAAATCAATCATCGCACTCTCTTTGCCGGGCTCGTATCCCGTCACAGACACCGGAAGAATCTGCTCGCCCCGCTGAATGAATCCGGAGCCCGAGACCGAGGCAGCAACCGCAACCAGTCCGGGGGTTTCCTCCGCGATTTGCACGAAGGTCCGCCATCCGGCGATACGTTGCCGCGGCTCGTTGCCCAACTGAATCGCAGCGAACGGGACACCGTCGCCAGACAATGGAAGCACGCGGGGCTCGCGCTTGGGAGGTTCCATGCGCACATGCGCAATGTTCCCGATCACGTTGTTCGTGAGGCTGATCGCGAGTCCATTGATCAACGCGGCCATGAATGTGAAGACCACGATGCCAACCGCAACGCCCGAGAAGATCAGAACCGTTTGCAGACGCCCGCTTCGGATATACCGCAGCGCGATGGCGAGCTCAAAGGGCATCGGTGCCCGTTCGTGTGCGCACCGGTGCACCGTTCCGGAGCAGGCGCGGTGTTGCTGCTATCGTATCCCCGACGGCGGCTCCCCGCAGAATGACGATGCGTTGCGAGGGCCAATCGATGACTTGCACGTCCGTGCGCCACACGGTGTCGCTCCGTACCAGCATGATGTAGGGCGCAGAGCCCAGTCCGGCAACGGCGGCACGGTCTACCGTGACGGCACCCGGGTGCGTGGCCACCTCCAGATTAACGTCGAGCGACGAACCGACGGGCAGCTGAGGACCACTATCGGTAAACTGCAGGCGCACCGGGACCGCGCCGCTGGTCTCATTCACCTGTTTGCCGATGTACGTCACCATCGCGGCGTAGACCTGACGGTCTCCCGTGAGCGGCGAGACACGCGCCCGCAACCCCTCGCGCAGCTCGCCCAGATACTGCTCGTCTATCTCCACTTCGACCTCTGCGTCGGTGCTGGTCGCCAGCTCGTACAGCACCGTCTGTGGTGTCACATTCTGTCCGGGATCCAACGGGCGCGACAGAACGTACCCGTCGATCGGTGAGTGGAGCGTGTAGTCCCGGAGGCGCGACTCCACTTCCCGAACGAGCGATTGCAGCTGACGTACGCTCTCCTCTCCCGCGTTCAGGGCAAAAAGCGCCTGTTCCCGATCCCGCTCAGGAAGCCCGCCAGCCGAGACCAGTCGCTGGATGCGATCGTACTCGCGCCGCTGTTGCTCAACGTCTATTCGGCGCGCAGCGAGTTGAGCGTTCGCCTGCGCACGGGCGGCAAGCGTGGTCTGCGCGTCGAGTGTTGCGATGACGTCTCCCTTCCGTACCCGGTCTCCTTCCTCTTTGTGGAGGCGAAGGAGCGTTCCGGCGACCAGCGGCTGAACGGTGTTTGCCAGCCGTGCCCGCACTCGGCCGGTGACCGCAAGGAGTCTGACGACATCCTCCTGCGCCGTCACCGTGACCTCGATAAGCGGAGGGCGAGCGGCAAGGCGACGGTAGCCATAGAGGGCGGCAACGGCCACAACCACGGTAACCAGCCACGGTAGTACTTTGCGAAGCCGCATGCGCCTTGGTGTGAGAATCGAGTGTGACCGCCCCTGAAGCTACGACGGCCAATATCCATCAACGCACCGACGTCTGCTGGTGTTTCCCCAAACCAAAGTGCCGCTCATTCATTTGCGCCCGTGTCGGGTAAGGCACCGCGAAACAGCCTGTTTCCGCTCACGTGCGGGTCGGCGTGAGGATGACATCGCGTGATGGATGTGTGGACCATTGACGGGCGCGACGGCTCGGCACACCATAGCACATGTATCCACAGAGCACCTTTCACAGGGTCGCCCGCGTTGGCTGTCTGATCCTGCTGTCAGCCGTCAGCGCCCCTATCGCCGATGCGCAGGTCGCACGCATCACCGAAGAGCGACGCGTCTTCGACACCTATCCGTTCTCCGAGCCAAACCGCGTTCCGATCTTCCTGCGTGACGATCGGCTCTACCCCTATCATTCCTTTGACGGGTACGCGCATAAAGCTGTGCAGCGTGAGTGGAAGGTGGTTCACCTGCAAAACGACCTGATCGACGTGTATGTCCTCCCCGAAGTGGGAGGGAAGGTCTGGGGGGCGATCGTGAAGTCGACCGGTCATGAATTCATCTATCGCAACGAAGTCATGAAGTTTCGCAACATTGCGTTGCGCGGTCCGTGGACGTCCGGAGGCATCGAATTCAACTTCGGGGTCATCGGTCACACACCGGCCACCGCCACGCCGGTTGACTACGTGGTGAGGACCAACGCCGACGGGAGTGTCAGTTGTATTGTCGGCACGATGGACCTGCCCTCACGCACGCATTGGCGCGTCGAGATCAGATTACCAAAGGACCGCGCCTACTTCGAAACAAATGTCCTGTGGTACAATCCCACGCCGCTGGAGCAGCCGTATTACAACTGGATGACGGGGGCCGCTTTTGCGCGACAGGATCTGGAGCTGTCGATACCCGGCAACGCCTACCTTGAGCACGGGGGAAAGGTGCATCCCTGGCCGACCGACAGCGCCAGCCGATATTTGCCGTGGTATGCCAACAATACATTCGCCGGTCACAAATCGTATCACGTTGTCGGCGAGCTGAATGACTTCTTTGGCGGTTACTACCGCGACGCAGGCTGGGGGTTCGGACACTGGGCTCGGCACGACGAAATGCCGGGGCAGAAACAGTGGCTCTGGGCCTTATCACGGGAAGGAGGGATCTGGGAGCGATTGCTTACCGATACCGATGGTCAATACGTCGAATTTCAGGCGGGGCGGTTGCTCGTGCAGTACGCACCAGGCAACGACATCACACCTGTCACGCAGGCCGGCTTTGAGCCAGGCGCTGCAGATAAGTGGTCAGAACGCTGGTTTCCGGTTGAAGGGCTCGGTGGTCTTTCAGCGGCTTCGGGGGAGGGGGCAATGCATGTCACTCGTCAGGAAGATACGGTGTCGGTGAGCGTGCATGCCTTCGGCCACCTCACCGATACCATGCAAATCAGATCAGGAGAGCAGATCGTTAAGCAGGAAGCCATTTCGTTCCGCGCGCTGCGCCCGGTCGTCCGGCGCATCGTTGTCCCGGCGGGTGCGCCAGTCCGCATTGAGTTTGCGGGGCTCAACCTCTCGTATGACCTCGACCCGCGAGCCCGCGAGCTGAGCCGCCCCTTCCGTACCGACTCAACCGCCGTGCCCACCATACCGGCAGCCGATCGACTTGCCACGGAGGGAAGAGAACTCAGCAAGGGCCGTCGTTATGCCGCTGCCCGCGATGCGTTTGAGCGTGTTCTCATCGCTGAACCGTGGCATCGTGCGGCGCGGCTTTCCATGGCTGAGCTGGAGTACCGCCGTGCGCGCTACGTCGACGGGCTCGAGCACGTGCGGCGTGTGCTGCAGTTGGATGCATACGACGCACGGGCCAACTTTGTCGCGGGAACGCTCTATCGTGCTGTCGGCCAGCATGCTGATGCGCGTGACGCATTCGGCTGGGCCTCGCGGTCCATGACCTATCGATCCGTCGCCTACGTTCAGCTGGCGGAATTGTCGCTTGTCGACGGAAATCTCGCCGAGTCCACTCGTTATGCGGCGCTGGCCCTCGATTACGATCGCAACAGCCTCGCCGCGAAGGCCCTGCAGGTGATCATCGCTCGGAAACGGGGAGAACTCGTCAGGCACCGCGCCGTTTTGGCGGATATGCGGTCGATTGATCCGCTGCACCACTTCGCCGCCGCTGAGGAGTACCTGCTGCGGCGGCCCGGGGCAGGGCCTGCGTTTCAGAGAACGCTGCGCAGCGAGTACCCGGAGCAGACAGTTCTTGAGTTGGCGATCGACTACGCACGGCGCGGTGCGGTGTCCGACGCCCGGGCGATCCTGGGCTGCTGCCCGACGGTCGCAGGGCATCCCATGGTAGTGGCGTGGCGCGCCTTCCTGGCGCAGTCGCCTGCCGATCTGCCCGCCGCTGCTGAGCTGGACCTTGTCTTCCCCTATCGCGAAGAAAGTCTCCCTGTCCTGCAGTGGGTTGTGCAGGAGCGTCCGCATTGGACCTGGCAGTATCTGCTTGCGCTGAATCTTCGCGCGCGCGACCGCGTGGACGAAGCGGCGGTCCTGTTGGAACGGATGGCGAACGCGCCGACGTTTGCGCCACTGTATATAACCCGTGCCTCAATGTTGGACTCAGCGCACGGGCGCGATCCGGAGCCGGATCTGCGCAGGGCCGTTCTGCTTGATAGCATGGATCGCATGATACGCGTTCAGCTGGTCAGGCACCTGCAGAGCAAGGGGCGATGGGCAGAATCGCTGATTGAGTCAGAGGTTGGCCGGACACGTTTTGCGGGAGACTTCAATCTCGATCTGCTGCACGTGCGGTCGCTGAACTACCTGAATCGGTTCGATGAGGCGGTAACCATTCTGGCGCAAACCGAAGTGCTGCCGTCGGAGGACGCGCGCGAGAGCCATGCGCTGTATGAGCATGCCCACTTGCTCGCGTCACTGAATGCCCTGAGTCGCGAGCAATGGAGCGACGCGCGCGCCCATGCGCATGCGGCGATGGAATGGCCGGAGCATCTGGGCCAGGGTCGCCCCTACCAACCCGAGGAACGTCTGGCGCAGCTCGTGTTAGGCATCGCGGAACAACGCCTCGGAAACAGGCCGGCCGCCGACGCGGCGCTTCTGGCCGTGGTGAACGCTCACCCCGCGCAGGAAAGCTCCCTGGATCTGCTCCGCATCCGCGCTCTCGCGTTGCTCGGCCGAGACGTGCGATCGGTGGAACTGCCCGGCGAACCGGGATCGCCGCTTCGTCGGCTCGCTGAATCGTATCTCAATGCAGTAGCGACTCGGCGTTCATCTGTGGTTACGGAGCAGGCGCTGGAAAGTGTGATTCCCGGAATAGGGCAGGGAATGGAACGCAGACTGTTGAGCGCCGTGCTCAAGGTGTTGGAGTCATCATTGCCCCAGCCATGATGGCTTCGTGCGACTCGCAAGCCACGCTGTAGCCCAGAGCCAATGAGTAATCAATCGACTCTCAAGCGACGCTGTAGCCCCGAGCCATGAGTAATCAATGACCCTCCGCCCGGAGTTGATGCTGGAGAAGATTCCAGTGCGCGTTTTCGATGAACATGACAACATCGCTCGCGTTGTAGCTCAACGTATCGCTGATCTGCTCAGGGATCGCGCCGACGCAGGACGAACATGTGTACTCGGTCTGGCAACGGGTTCCACTCCGATTGGCGTCTACCGCGAGCTCATTCGCATGCATCGTGAGGAACAGCTGTCGTTTGCCCACGTCGTCTCATTCAATCTGGATGAGTATTTTCCGATGGCACCGGACAACGTGCATGCGTATCACCGCTACATGTGGGAAAATCTCTTTGATCATGTGAACATCCGGCGCGAAAACGTGCACATTCCACGCGGTGACATTGATCGTACGGACGTCGAACGCCATTGTGCAGAGTACGAGGACGCGATCGCCCGCGCAGGAGGGATAGACTTCCAGGTTCTGGGTATCGGGAAGACCGGTCACATCGGCTTCAACGAACCGGGGTCGAGTGCCGACAGCAAAACGCGCATGATCACGCTGGATCTGGTGACGCGTCGTGACGCAGCTGCTGATTTTTTTGGTGAGGAGAACGTACCGAGAGAAGCGCTCACGATGGGGATCGCCACGATCATGGGGGCGCGCGAGATAGCAATTCTTGCGACCGGCGAGCATAAAGCAATGATTGTGCGCCGCGCAGTGGAGGGAGCGATCGATACCCAGGTGGCAGCGACCTATCTGCAGCGTCATGCCAATTGCACATTCTTTGTGGATCGGGCGGCGGCGGCGGCGCTCTCCCGCGTCGCGACGCCGTGGTTGTTAGGTGAAGTGGAGTGGAGCCCTGAGCTGATCGAACGAGCCGTCGTATGGCTGTCACTGACGTGCGGTCGCGCCATCCTCAAGTTGACCTACGCCGATTACGCTGAACACCGACTTTCGTCGCTCGTCCTCCGGTACGGTTCAGCAGGCGCGGTAAATGGCGAGGTGTTTCAGCGCCTCGGCGCAAAGATCCACGGCAAGTCCAAACTGCCGGTCGGCGAGCGCATTCTCTGTTTTTCACCGCATCCGGACGACGACGTCATATCCATGGGCGGCATCCTGCGCAAACTGGTGCAAAACGAGAATAACGTGACCGTGGCGTATATGACGAGTGGAAATATTGCCGTCTTTGATCACGATGTGCGACGTTATGTGGATTTTATGGCGCGGCTTGCAGAGACAGGCCGCATCGATGCGAAGAGCGTCTCGGCGCTACGGTCGCGTGTGGACGCATTTCTTGCAGCCAAAGCACCGGGCGATATCGACAGCGGCGACGTGCAGGAGATCAAACGGCTTATCCGTGAATCGGAGGCGGTGAGCGGGCTTCACGCGCTCGGTCTGTCCGCCGAGTCGGCGGTATTCATGAATATGCCATTTTATCAAACAGGTAAGGTACGCAAGGATCCTATCGGACCGGAGGACGTCGGCATCGTGGCCCTGCTGCTGCAGCAGACTCGGCCGGCGCATGTATTTATCGCAGGGGATCTCTCAGATCCCCACGGCACCCATCGCATGTGCAAAGAGGCCATCGACGCGGCACTCATCCAATACCGCTCGTCCAGCGGAGATCGCGCTGACGTGACGGAGTGGCTGTACCGTGGAGCGTGGCAGGAGTGGCCCGTCACAGAAGCGAACTACCTTGTTCCACTCTCACAGGATGAACTGCACCTCAAGATTCAAGCCATTTTCCGCCATCAATCCCAAAAGGACTCGGCGCCATTTCCGGGGCAGGACGATCGGGAGTTCTGGCAGCGCGTGGAGAGTCGCAACAAGGAGACGGCGCGGATACTCAATGATCTTGGGCTGGCCGAGTATTTTGCCATGGAAGCGTACGTGGTTACTCGTGAGCGCGACCATTCACCACCTCTTTAACCGCGACAATCTATGCGATTCCTGCGGATTTTGCTGGTCGTTGTTCTGCTGTGTGTCACCGCCGCCACCGCAGTCTATTTTGTGAGGAATCCTGAACAACGGGATCTCGATGCGGCAGCGCGCGCGACCGTCGCAGGCCAATTTGTGCGTCTTAGCGACGGTGTGACGCATTACAATGTGACCGGCCCCGAATCGGGTCGGACGGTAGTGCTTGTCCACGGATTCTCGGTGCCGTTGTACATCTGGGACTCTACCGTGACGGCGTTAAGTGCGTCCGGATACCGTGTGGTTCGATACGACGTATACGGGCGTGGTCTCTCGGATCGCCCGGATGTGGCGTACGATGGTCCCCTGTATGTCCGGCAGATTAATGAGCTGTTGGACTCACTGCGTATCGCCACTCCAGTCGACCTGATGGGTCTTTCGTTCGGTGGTTTTGTGACGGGGCATTACGTGGCGGCGCACCCGGATCGCGTGCGTTCACTGACGCTGATCGATCCCGTGGCGTCGTCTCCGGAGATGCCCGCTTTGCTCAGCTGGCCCGTAGTGGGCGCTTGGGTGTGGCAGGTCACACAGGTGCCGGGTATGGCAGACAATCAGGTGTCGGATTTCCTCCATCCCGAACACTTTCCGGGATGGCCGGAGCTGTATCGTCCTCAGATGCGGTTTCGAGGCTTTGGCCGAGCCCTGCTGCGATCAGCGCTCATATCATCGCGCACGAACTACGACTCCCTGTACGCGGGAGTGAGGCGTACGGGAGTGCCGGTGCTGCTGGTGTGGGGGCGACAGGATCAGACGGTCGCCTTTGAACTGTCGGACGTCGTTCGTCGCGCGATTCCGACGCTGGAATTTTTTCCGGTCGATTCCGCGGGGCATCTACCGCACATGGAGCAATCGTCGCGCGTTCACGATCGCATGAAGGATTTCCTCGTGGCGCATGCCGGAGCTCCTCTATCTGAGGGTCCTCGTTAGGCACCCTGAACTTTGCCACATGGCCAGAGGCCCTATCGTCCGCGTGCAAGGCGTCGAACGGTCCACCGCTCTGCCGGTACAGGCTGCGAACTGCCTGAGAAGTCCGGCTGACATGCTTCAGCAGCGAACAGCGCCGCACGGCATCGGCGCAATGGTCGCTCAAATGAGTTGAGCACTGGACGGTGGGTGGCCGTCGGGATAATAGGTCACGGAATGGATCAGACCTCCTGGACTCCGGTGTTGGCTCTCGTTGCACTCACAATGCTGGGCTGCGCTGGCGGCGACGCGCCTACGGAGACACTGTTTCGTGCCCCCGTGCCCTCGAACGTGGTCGACGGTGTTGAATGGCGCGCGGGGAACTGGGGTCCGCATCTCGCCGCCGGTGAAAAGGGATCATCGTGGGGGAATCATCGTGCGGTGGTCGTGGTCGACGCCGGCGAAGGTGATGTGGCGGTGGTCTCCATTCCGTGGCGGCGGCGAGATCTTGATCCCGCGAGCCACGCGCTGATCGTTGTGGATTCCGCGACTGGGCAGCCCGTGGCGAATGTGACCGCCCGCCGCATAACACGTGAGGCGGGAGAGATCGCGTTTTCGCCTAACGTGGGTTCGTCGATCTACTACGTCTACTACCTGCCATGGGAGTCCACGGGAGGGTTCTATCCCACGGTCACGTACCCGTCGCAGCTGAGCACGCCAGCGGAATCGTGGCGCCTGCGGGCGACGAGCTCAGCAGGTACCGGTATACGCGCAGGGAAGACGCTGCGTATGGAGTCGGTCAACACCTTTCACAGCTTCTTTCCCATGGAAGTTGCCGCCACCGAGGCGGAGCGCGCAGCGTTCATGTCGCGTGTCGCGAGTGATGGATGGGCGGTGATACCTGAACATCGTGATTTTCCGATTCGGATGCGCGAGTCGATCCCGAAGCATTGGACTGATCGTGACAGCGCTATGGTCTTCAGGAGTCAGGTGCTCCGTGGGGAGGCGTTCACCTTGCAGCTGGGGGTGGTGGCGGGCAACGACTCGCTCTCGGACGTCAGCGTGACGTTCGACGGATTTGCCGCGGAGTGGCAGGCGACCTGTTTCACCTGTGGCGGCATTGATGAACGCGGGCGCATTTTTGTTAATCAGCTGGTGCTGGCTCCGCACCAGGTTCACGCGTTGTGGATTGGTGTGCGCGTGCCGGCCGTGGCGCGACCCGGCGAGGTACGTGTGCGCGCGATCGTCACAACGAATCGCGGGCAGCAGATTATTCCTCTCCAGCTCGATGTACGGCGTGGCCAGGCGATCAATCACGGCTTCAATGAGCCGGAACTCATGACACGTCTGGAATGGCTGAACTCCACGGTTGGCACTGACCCGGATTTTCTGATCCAGCCGTTTGTCCCCGTGGCGATCGAGGGTAAACGTCTGTCAATACTTGGGCGCAGCATTGAACTGGGAGCCAACGGGTTTCCCGCGCAGCTGACCAGCGCCTTCAGTCAGGAACTTACTCATACGACGGATACGCTGTCGCCGATCCTCACGCGACCGCTCGAGCTCGTGGTGTTGGTGGGCGGCCAGGTTGAACAGTTCACTGATGGGACCTATGACGCCAGACACGTCGCGCGTGGACGCGTCGAATGGAGCGTCTCGCGTGAGTCGCCTCGCTTTGTCATGCGAGTGAATGGCGCGTTGGAGTATGACGGGATGCTGGACTATCGCATTACGTTGAGCGCCAACGTGGCCACGGAGGTCGACGACATCACGTTGCCCATCTCACTGGAGCCGTCTGCGGCGCGCTACATGCTGGGACTCGGGCGCCGTGGGGGACTGCGCCCCGCAAGTGTCGATTGGAAGTGGAATATCGAGAACCACCAGGAGGGGATGTGGTTGGGTGGGATCAACAAGGGACTGCAGTACGTGTTGCGCGATGACGGCTACGTGAGACCGCTCAACACGAACTTCTACCAGAACCAGCCGCTGCGTTTGCCGGACGCGTGGGTGAACGGCGGTAGAGGCGGTATACGTCTGCGCACCACCGATGGCGACGTCCTTGTCACGAACTATTCAGGATCACGGACGCTGGTCGCCGGCGATTCCCTGCAATTTAATGTACGCTTCCTGATTACCCCGTTCAAACCCATCAGCACGAAGGCGCACTTTGCCACCAGATTCGTCCACAAATACGTCCCCGTCGATTCGGTGAAGGCCTGGGGTGGAACCGTCGTCAACATTCATCACGCCAATGAGATCAATCCCTATATCAATTATCCATTCTTCAGTCTGGAGAAACAGACGGCCTACATTCAGGAGGCGCACGCCAGGGGTGTGAAGGTCAAATTGTACAACACCATTCGCGAGCTGACGTACCGTGCCCACGAGCTCTACGCGTTGCGCAGCCTCGGCGACGAAGTATTGAACGGAGGCGAAGGAGGAGGACACTCCTGGCTGCAGGAGCATCTCGGCGGCGACTACCACTCAGCGTGGCACGCGTACAGTGTGGATGACGCCGCTGTCCTGAACAAGGGGACGTCGCGATGGACGAACTACTATATAGAAGGCCTGGCGTGGCTGGGGGCGAACCAGCAGATCGATGGACTGTATCTCGACGACATCGCCTTCAGTCGTGAGACCGTCAAACGGATGATCTCGGTGCTGCATGCCGAACGCAAGGAAGTGGTTATTGATCTGCATTCGGCGAATCAGTTCAATCCGCGTGATGGCTTTACGAACAGTGCTTTACTGTACATGGAGCACTTCCCGTTCATTTCCCGACTCTGGTTTGGTGAGTACTTCGAGTATGCGCGGGATCAGGACTACTGGATGACCGAAGTGTCCGGCCTCCCGTTCGGATTGATGGGTGAGATGTTGCAGGATGGAGGGCATCCGTATCGCGGGCTCCTGTACGGCATGACGGCGCGCCTGTACGGCGACGTGGATCCGCGTCCGGTGTGGCGCATGATGAATGAATTCGGCATCGAGGAGAGTCGCATGCTGGGGTATTGGCTTGATGAACCCCCGGTGACTACCGGCAATCCTCGCGTGCTGGCCACCGCGTATGAACGTCCCGATGGTCTGCTGATCGCGCTCGCGTCGTGGTCAGGCAGGGATGAAACCGTGTCGCTGACACTGAGCCCCGCGCTGCGGTCGCGGTGGAACGGAGGACTTCGCTTCGTCGCGCCGGCTGTGCAGGGATTGCAGCCGGAAGGACAGGTTGACCCGTCACGGGTTCGTGTACCGGCTGATCAGGGACTCTTCCTGTTTGTGCGTCGTTAGGCTTTTCCCGGAACGCGCAGGACGCCGCGAGTCCAGCACGACGCTCCCTGCGCGTCGACCAACTGAAAACGTCCGCTGGTGGTATCGATTGTGCGGGCGCCTGCGGCTTCTTTCTGTGCGCGTGCTGTCGGCAATCAGCGTGCTGTAAAAAGTTTCTCCGACCACGTGACGATCTCCTCCCAGCCTCCTTGATGACTCTCGGCACTTCCCGCGTCCGGCAGTCCTTCGTGCGTCAGTACGAGCTCCGTGTCTTCGCCGCGCGCGAATAGTTCAATGGTCACAATACTTGGCTTCCAGTTTGTGCCTTCGGAGATCCAGGTAAAGACCAACCGGCTGGGAGGTTCCACTTCGAGATACTCCCCGTGGTGCGGATACCCTTTGCCGTTGTAGTGCATATCCATCTCGTAGGAGCCTCCGACACGTACATCAAGCGTCGCGCTCCCTCCTTGTAGAATCCAGTCTGGCATGCGCTTCGCGTCGGTCCAGAGCGCAAAGACATCTTCGCGTGACGCCGGCAATAATCTGCGGACCGTCACTGTGTGTGTTCCCGCAAGGCTCGAAGGTCTCGGCATTATTTCTCTCTCCCGGTTTTCGGATTATTGAATTGTTGTATCACGCGCTCCATGCGATCGAGCCGCTCGTCCCAGAATTCCTGATAATCGATCAGCCACTTCGCTGCACGCTTGAGCGGTGCAGGGTCCGCGGAAAGCAGGTGTTCTCTCCCGCGACGCTGCCGCCGAACGAGCCCGGCACGCTCGAGCACCTTCACGTGCTTCGATACGGCGTTCAGCGACATCGCAAAGGGAGCCGCGACATCGGTGACCGTCGCTGGCGTGCGCCGGAGCCGCAGAAGAATGGCGCGACGAGTCGGGTCGCCAAGCGCAGAGAAAACGCTGTCAATCACTTGATGCTCAACCATATGGTTGAATATACGGTCGGCGCGGCCCGCACGCAAGAGCGTGGCTGTTCATGACTGGCAGGTCAATTTCAACACTGACCGCACCCGCCCTTGTTGGCGGTGCAGGGGGCTGCCCGGTCAGGCGGATGCACGTTTCGCTCGTGCGGTTCTGGAGAGTGCTCGCGGGTCGCGGAGCCGGCGGTCACGCGTCGAGCCCCAGCCTCCGGCCTCGCTATAGGGCAGACGAGCATTTCGGGAGAGCGGCAGTTGGGCCGTCACGCGGCGAGCCCGGCCTGCGGCCTCGCGATATGGCAGACGAGCATTTCGGGAGAGCGGCAGTTGGGACGGCGCGCGGCGACGGGAGAGGGCTTTGTCCCCTTGAGTGACGATCCGTCACATCCCGATGGCAGACGGTGAGACGGCGCAGTATCTCAGACTGATTCCGGCGGCGATTTGTGTCTCCCTCCTTCCCGGCACATGACACCACGATTCAGAAGTTCCGTTCCGCTGATCGCGATCTGCTGCACCATGGGGTCATCGGGCCCTTCGATGCAACAGGCAAGGGCCGGATACGTACTCGTCGCAAACCAGCAATCGGCGAGTGCCTCGTTGATTGATCTGCAGACGGATCGTATGACGTTGATCCCGGTGGGGGTCGGTCCGCACGAGGCGGTGATCTCGCCGAGTGGGCGGGTAGGCGTGGTGACCATTTATGGCATCAGTGGAAGCGTCGGCAACGAGCTCGCGGTAATCGACATCGCCCGTGGCGCAGTCACGAAAACGATTTCGCTGGGTCAGTACACACGCCCGCACGGAGCAAATTTCTTTCCGGGCGACGAATCGAGGGTGGTCGTGACCTCGGAATCCACCGGGAACGTGGTAATCGTTAATCTGGAGCAAGGCATCGTGGAAGCGGCGATTCCGACGAGGGCCGGAGGCTCACATATGGTCGCGCTCACCGGCGACGGTCGGCGTGCATGGACCGCCAATATCTCTTCGGGGAGTGTGTCCGAGATGGACACCGGGACGCGTCAGTTCGTGCGTACCATCGCCGTGGGTCCCCGCGCCGAAGGGATCGCCGTGACCCCGGACGGAGCCACCGTCTGGGCGGGAAGCAACACGGACGGCACGGTATCCATCGTGGACACGCGCACTGGCACGGTCGCCAAAACACTCACGGGCTTTACTCTGCCGTACCGTTTAGCGATTTCGTCTGACGGACGTGTGGCGATCATCTGCGATCCCGAAGGGGACCGGGTCATCGTCGCCGACGTTCGCACGCGCGAAGTCCTGTGGGACCTCTCCGGTATCGGATCACCCCGGGGAGTCAACCTGTCGCCGGACGGCAAGTTCGCGTTTGTCACTCTCGCCGCAGACAACAGCATGGGCATCGTGGATCTCGAATCGCGCAAGCTGATCCGTAAAGTTGCCGTGGGCTCGTCGCCGGATGGCGTCTGGTATGGTCCCGTCCCGCGATGACGGGCCTCAGTACTGGTGCACGGCCAGCTTGATCCTTTGGCATCTACCGGTCGGCTTGCGATGTATCGACCCTGCAGCATCGGCCTGGGCTTCTGGCGAGGTCGGAGTCCTTTGCAGGGTTGGCTCGGGAGCGATCGCAGTTCTTCCCGTCGACGTCGGCCTCGGGCCGATGCGCGACGTAGATTGAAACGTCCCACGTTCCCGAACCCAACCGCTCATGACCAGTCGACGAGAGTTTCTGCAACGGACCACCGCGCTCGGCGCCGCACTCGGTGTCGCCCCTCACGCCGCGGCTGCAATGTGGCGAGGTGTTGCACCGGCACCGATGCGCATCCTGATTCTGGGAGGCACCGGATTCATCGGGCCTCACATCGTGCGCCATGCGGTAAGCCGCGGCCACACCGTGTCAACGTTTACCCGCGGTCGGCGCACCGCAGACCTCCCCGATGGAGTCGAGACGCTGATTGGCGACCGCAACGGGCAACTTGGCTCGTTGGAAGGCAAGAAATGGGACGCCGTCATCGATGACTCAGCCAGCGATCCCGAATGGGTGCGGATGTCGACGACCCTGCTTAAGCCAAACGTGAGCAGCTACCTCTTTACGTCGTCGACCGGCGTCTTCTATCCGTACGCGAAACGAAACCTCAAGGAATCAGATCCCGTGCGGATGGAGATCACCGATCCGAAGGATGGGTCGGAGAGTTACGGCGTGCGAAAGGCGCAGTGCGAAAAAATCGTTATGGACACCTTCGGCAGCCGAGGCCTTGTTGTTCGCCCGACGTATATCATCGGCCCTGGTGACACCACGGACCGCTTTCCCTATTGGCCGCAGCGACTGCGCCAGGGGGGAGAGACGCTGGCACCCGGGCGCAAGGAAGATCCCGTTCAGCTCATTGATGTGAGAGATCTGGCTCAGTTTATGGTGCGGCTGATCGAAGAGTCGAAGACCGGCATCTACAACGCAGCCGGGCCGAGCGAGATCCTTACGATCTCCGGGTTCCTTACCACGGCGGTTGCTGCGCTGGGATCCAAATCGCAGCTCGTCTGGGTCGATGACTACGATCTGCTCGCCAAGCACCGGATCTTCGGCATGGTTCCATGGATCATGCTGCGCGAAGAGAACACCGGACACACGTCCGCGAACAACGCCCGCGCGGTCGCTGCGGGACTGCAATTCCGGCCGGTCGCGGACACCGTGCGCGACAGCATGGCGTGGTGGGACGCGGCGCCAGCTGAACGACGTGAGAAGGCACGGTTTAATCCGACACCGGAGGTCGAGGCCGCGGTGTTGGCTGAATGGAAGACGCGCAAGGGATAGTCAGGCGCAGCGCACCGGTGCCCGATAGTCCCAGATAGACTGTCGGGCAGGCCGGAAAAGTTGCAAAGCAGGCGAGGGGTGCCGCGCGAACGTCTGGGATTGATCGCCCGTTCGCGTCGCCTTTGGTGCTGCGTATGCCTGCGTGTCGCCTCAGGGCACCACGCGCGAGTTGGTCGCCTGCTCCAGCAGTGCGGCAGCACGTTGGATAAGCTGCGCCTCACGCGACAACGCGGCGGCAACCTTCGCGATCTGCTCGTCGGCCAGCTTCCAGTCCTTCTGCTCAATCGCTTCGCGCACACCAGGCATCGTCTTGACGCCGTAGCCAGTGTAGTAACCCGGTGCATACAGCGAGTGCTGATACCACGGGCGCTTGGGTAGCCCACCGGGGATCAGCATTGCCTGATCCGTCTGGCGCAGCAGCGCATTGACCGCCGCCAACGCGGCGGGAGACAATCCAGTGCTCGACGGGAGCGCCCCGTATGCCTTCTCGTAACGTTCAGCTGCGCGCTGCAACGAATCAACCACATTCGCGATCGGTGCAAAGTTGAGGTGCGGTGCCGGATCTTCCGGGGAGGGAGTGCGCAACGGCCGGCGTGGATCATCTGTTATTGTGAACGCGCCCTCGGCGATCTGTCGATTAAGTTCATCAATGGTTTTTGCCGTGGTTTCACGCAGGGTGGTCACCTCCGTGAGATACTGCGTTGCGGTTTGCGTCAGGTTGCCGAATTCCGCGGGCAGCACGTCCGCGCTCGCAACGCGCATCATCATCGTTCCTGCGACCTGGGCCAGCGCCTTGCCATATACAAACGACGTGTCACTGAACTGCGTGTACCACGCAAACGTGTCGTAGATGGAGTGGTAAATGCCACCCCCGTCCGATCCACCAAAACCGATGTTCAGTGTCGGCACGCCGGCGTACTGCAGGAACGGCGTGAAGTCCGAGCCGGACCCCAGTGCGCTCAGCCGCAGATCCTTTCGTGTGCGCGCTTCCGCATTGCCACTGATGACGTCCGTCATGCGCGCCCGCTGCGCTACCGAGACTCCCGATTCGGGATCGGTGACTTCGTTCGCCACTTCGGTGACGAAGCGCTCGAGCGAGTGCGAACCGCCAGCGCCTAACGTGCCGCGACCGTTGCCGTCCGTGTTCAGATAAAACACTCCCTTTCCTCGCATGTCCTGCAGATGCGTTTCCACCCACTCGGTGGAGCCGAGGAGCGCGGGTTCTTCGCCATCCCACGCCATGTACATGATTGTGCGCTTTGGCTTCCATCCCTGTTTAACGAGCTCGCCCAGTGCGCGCGCCTCTTCCAGTTCTGCGACCACACCGGATATGGGGTCCTCTGCGCCATTTACCCAACCGTCGTGGTGATTGCCCCGCATGACCCATTCATCAGGAAATTGCGACCCTTTGAGGGTGGCAACAACGTTGTACAGTGGTGTTAGCTTCCAATCGAATTCCAGTTTGAGGTGCACCCGTGCGGCACCTGGGCCCATGTGATAGGTGATGGGCAGGCCGCCGCGCCAGGCCCTCGGCGCCACCGGGCCCGTGAGCGCTGCCAGGAGGGGCTGCGCGTCGGCGTAGGAGATCGGCATGACGGGGATCTTCATGATCGTGATTGCGTCCTCCAGCTTCAGACGCGTCGCGCCGGGTATGGCGCCGGTGCCCGGCGTGAGTGGATCGCCGGGATACGTCGGCATGTCGAGCACGCTGCCGCGTTGTACACCGTCCTTGGGACGATACGGACCGTTGGGGTAGGTCTCACCCTGCGCGTAGCCGTCATCGCCCGGGTCGGAATAGATTAATGCACCGACCGCGCCGTGTTCGTGTGCCACCTTCGGCTTAATGCCACGCCACGACCCGCCATAGCGGGCGATCACAATGGCTCCCTTTACGGAGATTCCGCGACGCTCCAGCTCCTCGTAGTCGGCTGGGATGCCGTAGTTGACATACACCAGCGGGGCCGTGACATCGCCGTCGGCGGAGTACGAGTTATATGTGGGCAATTGCTCAGCGCGTTGCGTCGTCGAGGGATCGCCCGGGATCACCGGCTCTTCGAGTTTCGCCTTGAATCGCGTGGGAGCGACGAGCTCGAGCAGACGAACCTTCGGTGTCGGGAACATCACATCAAAGCGTTCGATGCGGGCGTCCCAGCCGTACGAGGTGAACTGGTCCCTCAACCACTCGGCGTTGTCCTTGCCGTAGGGCGAACCCAGGTGATGCGGGCGCGCTGCCAGGCGGCGCATGGCCTCACGCATGCGCGCCGGCTCCGGAATAGCGCGGAACTTCGCCTCCCATTCGCGCTGAACCTTCGCTCCTTCTGTGGTAAACCCGCGCATCGGCGGATCCTGCACCGACGCGGCAGGGATCAGCAGAAGCAGACACAGGGGGAGGAGGAGCGGCGTGGCAGGTCGCATGGGTTGGCCGGTGGTTTGCGAGTCGGGTGGCTGGAGAAGACATTGTGTCATGCAACGACCGCGAGCGCCAGTCGAAGCACTGGCGCTGAGAGCTGTCGCGCTCCCTCGAACCATGGTTCTGTCCGATGTTAGTGATGTCAATTCTGCGCGGCGTGGCGTGCGCGAGTGTGTTGGGGCTCCAGTTTGCCCCGGAACGCTGGCAGGTGCGATACGATCTCGCGATCAGAGGTGGAACGGTGATAGACGGGAGTGGTGGTGCGCCGTATTCAGCGGACATCGGGATCACCGCAGGACGCATCACGGCCATCGGGACGATCGCGGCCGGCGAAGCGCGGGAGATCATCGATGCCACGGGTCTCGTGGTCGCGCCGGGATTTATTAATCTGCATAGCCACGCCGAGCTGCGGGCGCTGGGGACGGCGGAGAACATGCTGACGCAGGGGGTCACGACAGAGATCCTGAACGCGGATGGCGGCGGTCCTTCAAATATCGACATGCAGCTGAGTGCACTGGAATCGCGTGCGCTGGCCGTGAACGCGGGTGTGGCCATCGGCTTCAACGCCGTCTGGCAGCAGGTCATGGGAGCAACAGACAGGCGACCGACGCCTGCAGACATCACCGACATGCAGCAACGGATTACCAGCGGTCTCGAGGCGGGGGCGTACGCTGTGTCGGCCGGGCTGGATTACAAACCCGCGTACTTCGCGACTGAAGATGAAGCGGTCCAGGTACTCGAGGTGGCCCGACGCTGGCGAACGAACTTTCCCAACCACGACCGCGTGCTCGCCAGCACCGGATACTCGGCGCGCGCTGCGGTTCAGGAGACCATGCGTATAGCTGCGCGGTCCGGACTTGTTCCCGTTGTCACCCACATGAAGGTCACAGGAACGGAGCGTGGCACGGCGGCGGTGGTGCTCGGGGAAATGTCGACCGCCACTGAGCGCGGAAATTACACGGCGGCCGACGTGTACCCGTATCTTGCCGGGATGACGTCGTTGCATGCACTGCTGATTCCAGGTTGGGCTCAGGACGGCGGACCGGGGGAGATGCGGAAGCGCTTTGCAGATGCCAGTGTGCGGCGGCGGATTATTTCGGAAACGGACCAAATAATGGCAGGGCGTTTTACCGGAGCCGATGGCGTGCTCGTGCTTTCCACGAATCGAACGCTCAGCAGCTATATGCAGGAGTTCAACACGCCATCCGCCGGCGACGCCATTGTTCGCATTCTGGAAAAGGACCTCCCTGCGGCGATCCTGGGATTCGGCGATGAACGGGATCTCGTTCGTATTCTTCAGCATCCCGAGAGTGCCATTTCCTGCGACTGTGGTGCGACCGTTGGTGCGACTGGCCACCCGCGGAATGCGGGTACCTTTCCCCGTGTGCTCGGACGATACGTGAGAGAGCAGGGCGCACTGTCGCTGGAAGAAGCCGTGAGAAAAATGACCGCGCTCCCGGCAGCGATCGTCGGCATCATCGACCGAGGGTACCTCGCAGTCGGCATGCACGCTGATATTACTGTCTTCAACGCCCTTACGGTCATTGATCACGCAACATTCGACGCGCCTGCTGAGCTCTCAATCGGCGTGCAGCATGTTGTGGTGAATGGACAGGTCGCGCTCACCGACGGGCGCGTGACCGGTCGGACCGGAGGGACGGCGCTGCGGCGCCGCACGTGGATGCCGAGTCGACCAATGAGGCGCGATGCGGATCGACGCGTTGTGTTGCATGGCACCGGTGAACGAGTGGGTTCGGGCACCGTCGAGCGCGTCACCATTGCGTTGGATGTGTCGCAGTTGCCGCCGGCCGCAGGCGCGACGGGAACGATACGAGTGACGGATGGAGCCGGGAGGGTTCTTTTTGAGGCGACGCACCTGGGCGTCGCGCAGACGGCCAAGGAGTGGGGCACGGTGAGCGGGTTGGCGCGTGTGTCCGGGAGTGAGGAGGTCAGGGCCTTCACGGCGACCGTCGAACAACAGGACCCGTTCCTGGCCGGGAGGCCAAGGAGCCTCACCATTGACGTGGCGGGAGCACCCCTCGTGCGCTGGATCCTTCGCTGAAGGCAAGGACACGATGACCGAATGCACGCTGCGGGGAATGCCACGGCGCAGGAATTGTCCGCTTCTGCGCTTTTTACTTACCTGAAGTCTGCAGGACCGGGGGCCCACTGCCGATACTGCACCGTGCAGGCGTTCACAGGGATGTTTGCGTATTCGTACCCCTACGCCACCGATGCAGGCATTCTCAGCACGTTGGACGGTCCCGCAGGACTGTATCGATTGCGCCGGTCAGGTGGGGTGCGTGGAGCTATTTCACCACCTGGGAGCGCTGCCGTTGAATTGCTTAACCTTCTTCGGTTCTGCGAGGTGGCGCAGCCGTGCTGCGTGCGCGCTACCGCGCCCGACTCCTGGTGCGATGGGCATCAATCAGATCGCGAGGCATCGCAATTCAGGTGTTGACAGCAGAAGGTGTCGTGACCGAAGCCAACGCGGCCTGTTCAGATCTTCTCGGATATCCTGTCGATGAACTTGTAGGGAAGCCGCTCGAACGGCAGATGCACTCGACCGATCACGTCAAGGTCATCGATGCGTGTGCTGAACTGTGGTCGGGGACTCGGGAGTCGGTCACCATGGAACAACTCTTTCGGCACAAGGACGGCACAGCCGTATGGGCGCAGCTTACAATTGCGCGGGTGCAGCGCGGATTCGAACCGCGACTTATGGCCATGTTGCAGGACGCGACTGAACGGAAGCGCATGGAGCAGGAGCTCGTGCGTCAGGCCTTTCGTGACGATCTGACCCGACTTGCCAATCGCGCGCTTTTTCGGGATCGTCTGCGCCACGCCCTCGATCGCCGCATCCGCAGTGGCGGCGAGGTGCAAGTGTTGCTGCTCGATCTGGATGGGTTCAAGCCGGTTAATGATTCTCTCGGACACTCGGCCGGTGATGCGCTGCTTCAGGCGGTCGGTCAGCGTATTGCAGGCACGATCCGACGGGGAGAAACCATTGCACGACTGGGTGGCGACGAGTTTGCCATCGTGCTGATGGCAGCACCCGCGTCGCGGCCTGCTGGATCCAGGGGAATTTCTGAGCGTCGCGGAAGAAACGGGGTTGATCGTTCCGATCGGGGAGTGGGTCCTGAAGGAATCCTGCCGGCAGGCGGCTGCGTGGCCGGTCGTTGGCGCGGTCTGCGCAAATCCGACCGTGTCCGTTAATCTGGCCCCGGGCCACCTGGATCAGGCAAGTCTGGTTGAAAACGTCTGTCGTGCCCTCGAGTCCTCGGGGCTTGCCGCGAATCGCCTCGTGCTCGAGATCACCGAAAGTCAGATCATGCGCGCACCGGATGCGGCCGTGGTGACCCTGCGTGGGCTGCGGGAACTTGGTGCAGGCGTTGCAATCGATGATTTCGGTACAGGATACTCCTCCCTCAGCCACTTGCAGTATCTCCCCGTGGATGAACTCAAGATCGATCGCTCGCTTGTCTCGTTCCTCGACGACGGCGATCGCGATTCCTCCTCCGTCAGCACTATGATCACGCTGGCTCGGTCGCTCAAGCTTGATGTCGTGGCCGAAGAATTGAACGGGAACAGCAGTATGAACGCCTCGCCGCGTTAGGCTGTGACATCGGTCAGGGGTACTTGTTCAGTAAGCCGCTGTCGCCCGCTGAATTGAGAGAATACCTCAGGGCCGGTCCCGTCGAAGGAGCATGGGCTGTGAGTGCGTAGGTCAGGTGTCCGCGAGGGAGTGGCCACCAAGGCCACGGGGCACACTGCGCAATCTGTGTCCGTTTCTCCTTCGGGTCGCCTGAGCGATGTGCGATGTGGGACGAACCGCACGAGGCACACCGGCGCCGCAGCAGCTATCCACGTGCATTTCTCGTGAAATTGATGTAGTCTGTGGACATCAACTTCGATGCGAGCCAACAGATGAGGATCCACCGTACAGCTTTGATCGTTCGCGTAGTGGCCGCAGTGGCATTGCTGATGCCTCTGGCGGGCGTCGCGCAGGCGCAGGCCGAGGGTTATGCGAGGAGCAGCGCCGGAACCCGGCAACTGACCTTGGCGAACGGCACAACCATTAAGCTGCTACTTGAGGCAGCCAACCTTGGCAGCGGCGAGATCGAAGTTGGCGAAATCACCTTTGTCCCTGGTCCGGCCGCGACGATGGGACATCGACATGGCGCCATGGAAATTTTTTACGTCGTCAATGGTGTGCTGGGGCACGTGGTCAACGGAGAGGAGCATCGGCTGGAACCAGGCATGGTCGGAGTTGTTAAGCCGGGAGACACGGTCATTCATCGTGTGCTCTCGGCGGGGCCTGTGAAAGCCGTTGTGCTGTGGGTGCCAGGTGGTGAGGCGAGCCGGATCGCTCCGCTCGAACGGTGGGTTCCGGTGCCAAAACGTTCAGGGGACGGATCGCACTGAGTTAATTTGCTGCGCCGCGATTGTGGCGCCTGTGGTGGCGGGCGGGCGCGCGGCCGAGGGACGAAGCTCATGAAACGCTGCCGCTTGGTCTACGTATAGTGTGCAGAAGACCGCTGAAAGGTGGATGATTTTCGGGTTTTCAACCGAGGGAGCAATGAGCAAAATCTCCAGAACGTTAAGCCGAGCGGTACTCATGGCGGCGATCGGTTCCAGCGCCTCTTACGGTCAGTCGTTCATCAGCCCGACAGCTCCCGCCGTGGAGCGACTCAACCGCGTCTCACCCTACACGGTGTTGCTGTCCGTTGGTGACGTCGCGAGAGCCCGCAATGGTGGGATCGTTGTCACCGACCCGGTGCAGGGAGCGTGGTATTGGCTCGATCAGAACTTGCGACTCGTTTTGCGGGTCGGGAAGCCGGGCGGCTCCTTTGGAGAGTTTCGTGCCCTGCAGTCGATTCGCACGCTTGGGTACCGCACGTATACCCTGGATACTCATTGGAAGCGCATCTACGTATACGAGCCTCTCTCTGCACCTTATTTCCGGTCGCCGGTACCTGTGGTTGTGCCTCTGGATTTCACGCCCATTGATCTCTGCCCGATCACGCAGGAGCGTGCGATAGTCCTGGGCGAACGCGACGGTATGCTGCTGCACGAGATAGATCTGGGGTCCGGTCGTGTGGTTCGGAGCGGGCTCCCCGTGGATCCAAGCCTTCGGGATGTCGAAGGCGGCGAGCTCCCTGAAGGGTGGATCAGCTGCAGTCCACGGGCAAGAGAGTTCATTGTGACGTGGGCAGGTTTGCCGGTCGTTGACGTCGTGAGTGCGGCCACGTTGCATCTCGTTGCGCGCAGCTTGTTGCCAGCCGACGTGTCCGATCGCGCAATTTCCGCGCTGGGTCGCGCGTTCATCTACAAAGGTGAACAGGTCATTCAGGCGAGCGTGGACTCCGACGTTCGCACGACACCGGAAACGGTGTTTGTCTTTCACCGCGGCCTTCAGAGTCCACCGCGGGTACTGACCGGTCACTCGCGGCTCTTCCCAATCGGGGGCGATTCTGCGGTCATGGTCACCGTTGGGGAGGGATACACGTTGGAGTTTGTGAAATTGTCGGAGTTCTTTCAGTTCGTGAAGGCGAAGTGAGCTCTCACCATGGGCCGGGAACAATTTCCGGCGATTACCAGTGTCTCTCGAACAACATCTTCCCTGTCACGTCGTCGTGTTTGTCTCGCAACGTACAAGTGGCGAGGGAGGCTGCGGTGCGATGGCCAAACGGATGGCAGAGCTGGCTTCTCAACAGCCAGGCTTTGTAGGACCGCACGGCGCATGACCGCCCAACGCGCAGGGTATTCGGGTACGCCGCTGAGTAAGAAGCTTGGCCTTGCGGCTGGCATGAGCGTGTATCTGCACAAGGCCCCATCGGGATATCTGGATCTCCTCGCTCCGCTTCCTGATGGTGTACGTTTCATTAAAAGGTCACCCAACGCGGCAGATCTGATCCAGGCGTTCGTCACGCGCCGCGACGACCTCGCGAAGCTGCTCGTCACGTGGCGTAAAGCTATTGAGCCGCACGTGCCGGTATGGGTATCGTGGCCGAAAAAATCCTCAGGCGAGCCGACGGATATTACGGAAGACACCATCCGTGAGGTTGCGCTGCCGCTGGGGTTCGTCGATATCAAGGTCTGCGCGGTCGACCACACGTGGTCAGGATTGAAGTTGGTCGTGCGCAAGGAGCTTCGCTGATCCCCACGGGCTGGCAACAAACCCCCAAAACAAAAGCCGTCGCTTTGCCGTAGCGTGTTGCAGTTCATCACACGCGGGCCATCTTTCGCAGGCGCTGCGGTGTCAGATTACCACGGTTACTCTTGTGTGAGACGATGGATACTCCCCGGCCGGACACGGATGCCCTCACCGAGCGCCTGCAGAGTGCGCTCGGCGCTGATTTCCGCATTGAGCGCGAGCTTGGTGGCGGCGGGATGTCGCGTGTATTTGTCGCCCGCGACGTCGCGTTGGACCGTGCCGTGGTGATCAAGGTGCTGCCTGACTCCGTCGCCGAAGGTCTCTCGGCCGACAGATTCCGCCGAGAGATCACTTTGTCGGCTGGCCTCCAGCACCCCAACATCGTGCCCGTAATTGCCGGCGGGAGCGCCGAAGGACTTCCGTATTTTGTGATGCCATTTGTTGAAGGTGAGTCGCTGCGAGCACGCGTAACGCGCGGACCGCTAAGCGTTCCTGACGCTGTGGCGACCTTGCGTGATGTGTGTCGAGCGCTGGCATACGCCCACGCGCGCGGCATCATCCATCGCGACATCAAGCCGGACAACGTGTTGTTAAGCGGTGGAGCGGCAGTGGTTGCGGATTTCGGTGTCGCCAAGGCTCTGGTGGCTTCGGCGCCAGACAGCGAGGGCACGGCCGCACAAACGCTGACGCGGGTCGGAATGTCGTTAGGTACGCCGTCGTACATGGCACCTGAGCAGGTGGTGGCGGACCCCGACGCTGATCAACGCGTGGATATCTATGCGTTGGGGATTCTGGCGTACGAGATGTTGACGGGTCAGCCCCCGTTTCAGGGACGATCGGTCTCCGAGGTCATGTCGGCTCATCTTACGAAGGTGCCGGAATCCGTCGCGGTCAAGCGCGCCGGCGTTCCACATGCCTTCGCTCAGCTTATTGCACAGTGCCTCGAAAAGGATCCCGCGAAGCGCCCGCAAAATGCCGAGGAGATCCTTCGTCTCCTTGAAGATCCCGCCGTTGTCAGCGGCGCCGTACCATCGCTGGTGCATATACCCGCGCTTCGTGTCGCGCGTGCCGCACGTCGCTGGAAGTGGATGGCGGGCATGGCGGTATTGTTGACGCTTGGCGGACTGGGATGGATAGCGAACGGACGTGCGCGTAGCACCGAACCAACGGCTGCTCCGGTGATTGCGGTGCTGCCACTGCAGTTGGCATCGCCCGATTCGAGCGATGCATACCTCGCGCAGGGCATCGCTGATGAATTGCTGAATGCACTTGCTCGCATTCCTGGTGTGCGCGTGGCATCTCGTTTGGCAGCACGCTCCATCGCTGGCTCTGCGTCGCCGCGCGACGCGGCCGCCCGTGCCGGTGTGACGCTGACTCTGGACGGCACGGTGGTGCGGCGTGGAGATCGGGTGCGCGTCAGTGCCGAACTCGCCCGAGTGGATGGTGTGTCCGTGTGGACCGAAACGTACGATCGACCGGCGAACGATCTCTATGCGCTGCAGGGCGACATCGCGTCGAGCGTCGCCGCCGTGGTGCAGGCAGGTGTCGCCCGGGGTACGGCAGAGGTCGCTGCGACGCCAAACGTTGATCCGCAGGCCTATGATGCGTATTTGCGCGGCCACTACTTGTTGGCACGTCGCGGTGGAGCCTCGTTGCGTGAAGCGATCGGCCTGTTCGAATCAGCGGTGAAGGCGGATTCGAACTTTGCCCGCGCATACGCGGAGTTGGCGCAAGCGAACGCCGTCCTGCCGCTTTATACGGGAGGCGGTCGCGGGTCGCTCGCGCAGGCGGAACGCGCGGCTGCGCGCGCGATGCAGCTCGATTCATCCCTGGCGCCGGCACATGCGGTGATGGGTTATCTGCACAATGTCAATTGGCGCTGGGCCGAGGGGCGCGCGTCGCTTGAGCGGGCCGTATCGCTGGATTCATCTGATGCGACGGCACTCCAGTGGTTGGCAGAGAATCTGATGATGACCGGCCAGTTTGCACGGGCCAGAGACGTCTACGCGATCGCCTACAAGGTGGATACCGAATCGCCAATTATTCCTGCGCTGCTGGCGGTCACTCAGGCATTAAGCGGTGAGGAAGAGCTCGCGGTGCGGACCGGGCGGGCAGTCGTCGACGCGAATCCATCGCAGGCAGTCCCTCGTTTTATGCTGGGCACTCTTCTGGCGTATATCGGCAGATATCCCGACGCGATCAGTGAACTACGAGAGGCCAGGAAACTCGCACCATCTGTGCTGGCTGTGGCAGGTTCATTGGGATACGCGCTCGCACGGTCAGGGGACGTGGCCGGCGCGCGGTTGCAACTGGCTGAGCTGCGTCGTGCTCCTGACGAGGCGGGTGTCGACCCGGCGATTGCCAAGATTCTTGCTGCGATGGGCGACGTAGATGGCGCGATGGCCGCTTTGCAGCGCGGAATTGCGTCACGCGATGCTTTTTTCTCCAGTGAGCCCCTGATGACCCCGATGTTTGCTGCACTCCGCTCGCACCCTGATTTCCCGGCGCTGTTGTCCAGTCTCGGTCTGGACGACATGGGGCCGACCCGTAGGCCCCGTTAGGCGTCGCACGCTTCGTCGCGTCCCGTTCGTCACATCCGGCTCGTCATGTAATATGGTCGGTTGTCACGCGTTCGCGCGCGTTCCGTATCAACGACGCGTGTCTGTGGGACCACTATAAAGTAAACTCGCATCTCCACGAATCTCATGTGAGGCGGGGCGTTGTGATCTGCGTCCGCAGGTCACGATCATGTGAGGCACAACGGAGGGTGCATGTCAGGCAAACGATGTCTGTCTTCAGGTATCGCGCTCGTGCTCGCTGCGGTCAGTTCAGCGGCGGTGGCACAAGGGCAGGGAAGAGTGTCAGGACGTATCACGGATCAAGCGAGTGGTGATCCCATCGTCGGTGTGCAGGTGATCATTCTGGGCACCCAGCGCGGAGTGCTTACCAACGACGATGGTCGGTATGCGTTGTTGGACGTGCCGGCCGGGGTCGTGAGGTTGCGGGCCCTGCGCCTAGGGTATGTCGCCGCGAATGACAGCGTGCGCCTCGGTGCGGGAGAACAGGTCACCTGGGATCGCGCTATGGTGCAGACCGTCACGCGGCTTGATGAAGTTGTCGTCAGCGCGGCCGGCGCGTCGGAGCGACGCCGTGAGACGGGCAACTCCATCGCTGCGATCAACACGGACTCGATTCCGAAGAGTCTGGTGAATGATGTGACGGACCTGCTGTCGGCACGTGCGCCCGGCGTGGTCGTGACACAGACCAGCGGGACCACGGGCGGTGGATCGCGCATTCGTATTCGCGGATCCAATTCCGTGTCGCTCTCCAATGAACCGCTGATCATCATTGACGGTATTCGCACCACCACCGATCCGTCGGGTTCGTCGATCTCGGTCGGCGGGCAGAACCCTACGAGGCTTGATGATCTGAATCCCGCGGACATCGAGAACGTGGAGATCATTAAAGGGCCCGCAGCGGCAGCGTTGTATGGTACGGCCGCCGCAAACGGCGTGATCCAGATTACCACCAAGCGCGGGCGATCGGGCGCGGCAAAATGGACACTGTACGCAGACGGCGGATCGATTCGGGAGATCACCGCATATCCGGGGAACTATCAGCAGATCGGGCTCGCTCCGAACGGCATCTCGCGTGTGGCGAGATGCCCGCTGCTGAATCAGGCCGTCGGTGCCTGCTCGCCCAAGGCAGATTCGCTGCTGGCGTACAACCCGCTGGAAGACAATTCTCCGTTCATTGATGGATGGCGGGAGCAGGGTGGGGTCTCGGTCGCCGGAGGAACCGACGCCGTACAGTACTTCCTCGGCGGCGACTACAACCGTGAGCAGGGAGTGTACGTCAACAACCAGGCCCGTCGCATCAACTTTCGCTCCAATCTCAACACGATCATCTCGCCGACGCTCAATGCGGCAGTACGCGGTGCGTTCAGTAGTCTGCGACTCAGATTGCCTCAGGGCGACAATAATGATCAGGCGGTGCTGCCCAACGGACTCCTTGGGCGGAACCCGATCACGTCAGCCAACGGTGGCTATCTCTCGTTTCCGAAGGCTGTATACGAGCAGATCTCCACGAACCAGAGTGTTGATCGCCTGACGGCAGGGGCCGACGCGCGCTGGCAACCGACTCCCTGGCTCAATGTCACAGGAATCACCGGCGTAGATTACGCGGGACGAACCGACTTGTCGGTGACACCGCCGAGCGTGATCGCAGCTCCGGATCGTAGAAGCCTCGGCAACGCCACGGCGAATCCCTACAGCTTGTACACGTACACCTCGCAACTTACCGCGAACAGCACGTTTCGTCCGTTCCGCGCGATCGAGGCGACCACAACGGTCGGGACCCAGTTCACTGACGAGATCACGCAGGGTACACAGGCCTTTGGCGAAGGGCTCGCGGCAGGCACGTCGTCGCTCGCCGGCGCCACCAGTGGCTTCGCAACCACGCAGCAGAACGCCGACGTTGTAACGTTAGGCGCGTTTGCACAGCAGCGTGTCGCGTGGCGGGATCGCGTCTTTCTCACCGGTGCTGTCCGTGGTGACGACAACAGCGCGTTCGGCGAGGACTTCAGTTTGATCTACTACCCGGCCGCGAGCTTGTCGTGGGTCGTCGGCGAAGAGGACTTCTTCCCGAAGAACCGATGGATCAGTTCAATGCGACTTCGATCCGCCTACGGCCAATCCGGACAACGCCCGGGCTTTCGCAACGCCACCACCTTCTACACGGCGGTTGCCGTGCGACGCAATGGTGCGGATGTCGGGGCGGTCACCATCGGTGCACCGGTAGGGAACGCGGCGCTCCGGCCGGAGCGATCTGCAGAGTATGAGCTTGGAATCGACGCCGGGCTGTTCAGCGACCGGGTGAACGTCGAAGTGACCTCGTACAACAAGAAGACGACGGACGCGCTGATCCAGCGCAACCTCCCACCGTCCAGCGGCGCCACCTCGCGCTTCGAGAATCTCGGAGAAGTCACGAACCGTGGAGTGGAGGCGACCGTCAGCGCTCGCCTTCTTGAGCGCCGCAATGTGCAGTTCGAAATCGCTGCCACCGGTTCAACGAACCGGAACAAACTCGTCAAGCTGGGACAGGACGTTGATACCATCTTTCTGGGACTGGGGTCCAACAGCGGTGAGTTCATTCAGCGGCATGCGGAAGGGTTCCCCCTTGGCGGCTATTGGCAACGCCCCATCACTGGATTCAGTGATGCCAACGGTGATGGAATCATCGGTGTGGATGAAGTGCAGGTAGGAGCCCATCCGGTTTATCTGGGACAGCCGTTGCCGACACGGCAGTTCAACCTGAACGGCAACCTGTCACTCTTCCGGAACCTGCGAATCACGGCAACCCTCGATCACCGTGGCGGCTACCGGGTGTACAACGCCACCGACCAGTTCCGTTGCGCGGTATTCTTCACCTGTCAGGCCGCGAACGACAAGTCAGCATCACTCAGAGAACAGGCGCGTTCTGCTGCCAGTGCACGCATCAACTTCGGCGAGCTGAGTACCGACGCGGGTTATGTGGAGGATGCGACGTTCTGGAAGCTGCGCGAGGTCGCAGTGATCGTGACGGCGCCCAACACGCTCGCGCGCCGATTCGGATTGACAAATGCGTCGGTGACCCTGGCCGGCCGCAATCTGGGCACGTGGACTGACTACACCGGATTCGACCCGGAAGCAAACTTCAATGGCACCTCGAATTTTTCTACCGCAGAGTTCCTGACGCAACCGCAGGTGCGACAATTCACCGCACGCATCAGCCTCGGCTGGTAAACTATGCAATTTACAAAATATTCCAATACACTACTTATGAATACCACAATATATGGCAGCACGCGGCGGTGGAGGAGACGAGCCCTGATCGCTCCGATGTGTGGACTTGCCCTGGCGTGCAATCCCGATCGCGTCCTCACCGTGAAGGACGTCGATGTGCTCTCACCATCAGCGCTGAACAGCAAGGCCGCACTCCCTGCGCTTGTGGCGGGATCGGCTGCCGAGTTTCAGCTGGCGTTCAGCGGAGCAGCCGACCTCAACAACGGCGGGCACGAGGGTATTCTGAACCTCGGCGGCCTGCTGGCAGATGAATACATTCACGCCGAGACCTTTCCTGATCGCCAGTCCGTGGATCAGCGAAAAGTCGACGCCGGAAACGGATCGATGCAGGGCGTGTTTGACGATCTTGCACGCGCGCGAGCCTTTGCGGATCTGGCGGCCGATCGGTTCAATAAGTTTGATCAGGGTGGAGAGGGGCACGCCGACGTGCTCAACTTCGCAGCGTACACATACCTGCTGTTCGCGGAAAACTTCTGCTCCGGCGTTCCGTTCAGCACACTGACCGATGCCGGCGTGCTGTATGGCGAGCCACAGACCCGCGATCAAATGTTGGCGATAGCACTCGCAAAGTTTGACAGCGCGATTGCCTTCGCCGGGACAAGTAACGTGACACAGCAGCGACTCGGACGTGTCGGCAAAGCCCGCACGCAGCTGAACCAGAGCCGATTTGCTGATGCCGCGGCGACAGTCGCGGGCATCCCTACCGGCTTTCGTTATGTCGTGGAGAGTTCCAGCAACACCACGCGGCAGAACAACGGGATCTGGATGTACACCGTGAACTTTTTCGGATTCAGCGTGGCGGACCGCGAAGGGACCAATGGACTTCCGTTCGTCTCGGCCGACGATCCGCGTGTGCCGGTGATCGACATTGAAGACGTCGGGTTCGATGGCGAAACGCCGTACTTTCTCCAGCAGAAGTACCCTTCGCTTACATCAGACGTCGAGTTGGCGTCGGGTACCGAAGCACGGCTTATTGAGGCCGAGGCGGCGCTGCAGATCGGCAATCCCGGATCGTTCATGGGAATTGTGAACAACTTGAGAAGCAATGCGGGGATGCAGACGCTCTCCGATCCACAAACTGCTCGCGGTCGTGAGGACTTGCTCTTTGCAGAGCGCGGCTATTGGACCTACCTCACGGGACATCGCCTGGGCGACCTGCGACGTCGTGTGAGGCAATACAATCGCGCGATTAACGAAGTGTTTCCTTCGGGCGCGTACCACAAAGGAGGCGAGTACGGCAGTGACGTGAATTTCCCGGTCTCTGCCAATGAACGAAACAACCCGCGCTTTACGGCTTGCCTCGATCGCAATCCGTAGGGGCAACGCGTGATACTTGTGACGGCGGTGTGGTTCTGGATTGCTGCCGCACCGCCGTTTCAGGCATGTCGCTGCTCCAGCTCGCAATCCCGTCGTGGCGAGTGCGACGCAGGGGCGCTATCGCCGGTCGTCCTTGAGACCTCCGCGGCGTGGACGACGGGGGCCGCGCGAAGCAGTACGGCCGTCACCCGACGCGCCACGTTTTGCTGCAGGACCGGATCCGCGCGATGATGTGCGGTCGGAGGAACCAGCCGTCGACGTACTGCGTGGCTTGCTCGCTCCCTGACCGCTTTGCCCGCCACCCTGCTGCGCTCTCGTGGCTTTGGCGCGTGCGTTCTCGCGCTCTTTAGTCTTCTGTGCGCGCCAACGAGCGGTGCGCTCGGCCTGCGATACCTCAAGCTTTTCGGCTGCGCGCGCCGTGTAATCAAAGTCGGGAATGGTCACGCGCGGAAGCTGCCGCCCCACCTTCTTCTCAATGTCGCGCAGGTCCTGCTCTTCGTCGTGGGAAACGAAAGTGAACGCGTCGCCGGTGGCCTCTGCCCGTCCGGTTCGGCCGACCCGGTGAATGTAGTCCTCCGGTGCTTTTGGCACGTCAAAATTCACTACATGGCCGAGCTCTTGTACGTCGATGCCCCGGGCCGCGATGTCCGTCGCCACGAGGATCCGGTACTTGCCGCTCTTAAAGCCGGCGAGCGCCTCAGTGCGTTGCGGCTGCGAACGATTTCCGTGGATTCGTTCAGCGGCGAGACCGTTGGTCACGAGGAACTTGGCGACTCGATCGGCGCGATGTTTGGTCCGTGTGAACACCAGCACGTCCTGCATATCACCGCGCTGCAGCAAATGGAGCAGCAGACGCGATTTGAGGTCCTGTGAGACGGGATACACGGCCTGAGTGATCCCGATTGCCGGCGCCGCGCGCCGTTGCAGATTAATAGATGCCGGATTCTTCAGCATTTCGTGTGCCAGCTTGCCGATCGGCGCTGGCATCGTGGCGCTGAAGAAGAGCGTTTGTCTCTTGGCAGGAACCTGCTTGAGAATGCGGCGGATGTCCGGCAGGAATCCCATGTCCAGCATGCGATCTGCTTCGTCGAGAACGAGGAACTCAATGTGGGAGAGATCGCCGTACGGATGTCTCAGGTGATCGAGCAACCGACCGGGCGTCGCGATCACAACATCCACGCCGGCACGAAGCGCATGTTCCTGAGGTCCGGCGCCAACGCCACCGAATATCGCTGCGCTGGTTATTGGAGTGTGCACCGCAACTTCATTCAGATCCTCGTGGATCTGCGCCGCGAGCTCGCGCGTAGGCGTCAGTACCAAGGCCCGCGTTACGCCGCGGTCGCGCCCCATGAGCTGGTGAAGAATCGGCAGGAGAAAGGCGACTGTTTTGCCGCTGCCCGTCGCGGCGCAGGCCAGCAGATCGCGACCCTCCATACCAGGCGGAATCGCGTCGGTCTGGATAGGCGTGGGACGCGTGAAGCCAATCTCCTTAAGCGCTTTGAGGAGGTTGGCGTGAAGTCCAAAAGTAGTAAATGACAAGTGGTGTCCGGAGAGCGTGCGGTCGAGCCCGGGTGGCACGCAAAAGAGAAAGTGGAACGGGGCCCGCCTCTAAAAGCTATCGGATCCGCACGCCGTATAGAACCGCGGATCACGGGAGTGCGGGTACGCAGCCGCTGCAATGCGATAGCCGCCAGGCTGAAATACGCCCCGCGAGGTCGTTCCGCTACTGCTTTTGTATGACCCGGCCCTCGGCCACTACGGACCACCTATCACCGTCTCGCGGAATAAGCTGATACGCCATCTCGAACTGGAACGGCTCCTGTCCGGAGGTCTCGCTGACGGCGTGCAGTTCAGAAAGCATATAAAACTGGATGGTATCGCCACCCCGGCGGTACACCGGAGAACCTCGAATGACATAGCCGCTCTCGGGCGCGTCGCACACCGGAGCGCGATGCCCGGAAAGGGCGCGCGGTTCGCACACGCCGAGCACTAAACTGCTCCCCAACAGGTGCGCCGCGACGGTTGAGTCGACAGCGTCGCCGCCCTCGAAGCCGCCGGTGCGCGGCAGAAGGCGCGGGTGCAACCGCAATTTCAGCTGCGGCCCAACATCAAAGGCGTTACGAACCGCCGCGTCGTACACCGCGGCCTCGGTTGCCGCAGTGAGTTGGGCGACATCGAGACCGGCGCCACGTTCCTCCAGAGCGCCAAAACCCGAGGACGAACACCCCAGCAACGAGAGGCCGGTGAACGCCAGACGCAGACAACGAGGGACGGTAGTCACTGCGAAGCGCGGATCACGACGCGAACGTGCTCTTCACGACAAACCAGACGTTTGCCGGCCGCTCAGCCAGCCTGCGCATATACCACGGAAACCAGTTCTCTCCGTAGCTGATTAAACATTTTACTGTGACGTCCTGCGCAGCAAGCAGTCGCTGGCGCGCCGATTGAATGCCATACAACATGTGCACTTCGTAGTTGGCGGGAGGCACTCTGAGCGATCGCCCGTGGGCGACGAGATGGCTGACAATGGTCATGTCATGGGTGCCAAACACGGGAGTGGCGTTGCCCTCCCGGGCAGCTTCAAGCAGCATTTCGCCGAGCGCAACATATTGCGCATCCGTATCCTTTTTCGCAGGAAACGCGACCGACGCCGGTTCCGCATATGCGCCTTTGACTAACCTGATCAACGGTCGCAGTGGGAGCAGACGTTCCACGTCACGCGGTGTGCGAAAGAGGTAGGCCTGGATGGCAAGACCTATGTTGGCATGTGTCGCCCGCAATCCCTCGAAGAGGTCCAGCGTCCGATCAACATATGATGAGTCTTCCATGTCGATCCACAGCACGTTGTTGTGCTCAGCTGCACACTGCGCCAGAATGCGCAATTCCTGCAGACACGAGTCTACGGAGGTATCGAGGCCAAGCTGAGTCGGCTTGATGGATATTTGCGTGGCGAGGCCGTTCGCCTGAATCTGCCGGAAGGCGCCCAGATAGTGTTCCCGCACGCCTGCGATGTCTCCTTCGCCGGTGAGTGTTTCTCCGAGCCTCGTGATCAGCGATCCGATATTGTATTCAGTGAGCGACTTGGCTGCGCCAAGGGCATCTTCCAGCTTCTCTCCCGGCATAAAGCGGCGAACCGCGCGGCGGGCAAAGCTGCGCCGGGTCATTTGTGTGGCAAGCCAGGGGCTGCGGGATGCGCGGAGGAGAACGGAGCGAGCGAGCGACATAGATGGGAGAAGGGTGCAGTTTACTGTGAGGAGGCGATGAGGTGTTTCAGTATCGTGTCCTGAAGACGCTTTTCGAGGGCACCACTGCTGCTGCACAGCACCGGTTCGGTGGACGCGCCCTGCATGTCCTGCGCCTGCGCCACCAGAGCGATACGCACTCTGGATTTGCCGGGTCCCGTGGCGTCGAGCATGGCCACAATCGGCATGGTGATGCGATACGTCGCAGCCCGGGGCCCGGTCATCGTTGATCCGCAGTTGATCCAGCGGGTAAACGGTGCGCCGCCAAGCGATCCACTCTTGATGAGCTGCAGGTTACCGACAAGTCCTCGCCCTGAATCTGAAAGGGTGACAGGGATCTTCATGGACTCGAAGGCCACAACAGTTGCGTGGTACACCCGTCCCGTTTCGAAAGCCATTTCGATTTCCTGCCCTACCGTGTCCATCACGATGCGCTCGGTGTGTGCGCGTAGCCCCACGGTGGCGCGTTGGGCTGGTGCTGCCGACGCCGCCAGCGCGGAGGCCAGGACCACGGCGGAAATGGATGCAGCAGCCCTCATCAGGTCGCCTGCCAGTAAAGAGATGACTAAAGCTCTGCGCTCATGTGACCGCTGTCTAGCGGCGCATGCGGTTCCGTTGTTCTGCCGCCTTCTCCGTCAAGCGTCGGAGCTCACGGATTGGTTCGGGGCTGTCATCGACCTGCAATCGCAGCACCACATCATTGTTGAGCCACACCCCGGCACCCTTCTTTACAATCAGCAGCGCGGCCGACTGCATACCGCGCGTATCGCCGCCAGCGGCCTGACCGGCCTCGAGTGCCGCGACCAGGCGCAAGGAGAGATGGCCTTCCGTCTTTTCGAATGCGGCCACCATGTCGTTCACGACTTGCTCACCAGCGAGGATATTGCCTTGCGCTGAGCAGAATTTGCCGATCTTGTGTCCCGCCCAGGTGCTGGCTTTCGGGCCGGTATACGTGGCGACCTCACCTTTGGCATTCATGACGGAAAACTGCCGTCCCTCTTTGGTCCAATCGCCGGGACGCGGGTCAGGGTCGCGATCCCAGATCGTGCGAACGACCAGGGACGGTGCCTGGCCCGTTTTGAGCAAGGCCAGCGCCTGCGGTCCGTAGCTCACGTCGACGATCGCCTGCGTCGCGACGACCCCCACGTCCGCCTCGGCCCACAAAACGCCATTGCCGACAGAGAACACTCGCGACTGAACGGCGCCGCCTACTTCGCCGGTCGCAGGGTCGTAGCCAAGAATTGAGAAAGTGGCGACGGGGGGCCACGGAGTTTCGCTCCTGCTTTGTGCGAATGCGGTCGGAGCCAGAAGGAAAGCGCTCGCGGCGCAGATGAGAATTCGCATAGATTGCAACCCCGCGTATGAGTGTGACAAAGAGTCTCATTCCAAGGACGCGTGGAGTCAAGCGAAATCGATGCGGCGTCACGAGTTGCCAACTCCGTCATATTGCCGCAGACGGTTGTGCGGATCGCGGTCGGTAATCATTATTTACGCGTTCCGAACGTCATTCGCACGGTGCGCAATCGATGTATCGGCTCACGGGAGATTATTGGGTGCCAGAGCTTGCATTTCGAGACGGGATCTGGGAGCAGATCCGCTTTCGAGAGACTCGGTTCCATGAGCAGGCTTACCTGTTCGTGCTTGCTGCACTTGAGTACGCGCAAGCGCAACTTCCGGCGCGCCGCCACATTGATGGACGTGAGATGGCGTGGGCAGTGAGGGATTTGGCGCTGGAGCGATTTGGCGTCACCGCGCGCATGGTACTTGAACACTGGGGGATTCGGAGCACGGAGCACCTCGGCGACATTGTCTTCACGATGGTCGACATGGGCCTGTTGATGAGTCAACCCGGTGACTCGCGCACGGACTTCCTGGATGTGTATCGCTTTGAGCACGCGCTTGAGGCGTCATATCCGTGGAGCGACGCGGGATCGCAGTAAGTCCCGTGATCGCCGTTTCCCATTTCGCGTCAGGAGGCGCATATTGGAACAGATGAATCAATTCACAACATGCCTTAAGTGTACCAAGGGTTTGCTGCTTCCACTCAGTGACTATGGTCGCGACGGTGCGCCGATTACCTACAAAGCGTGGGTGTGCAGTAATCCAGAGTGCGGATTCAACATCCGCATCGACAACGGGGAGATTTCGTTCGGTCGTACCGTCGGTCAGTCGCAGAAGTAGGCCTACGGAGACCGGCGTTGGGATAACCTGATGGCGGTCTGGGTGCTCACCGGCCGCCAGGCCAGCGCGGGCGATCAATCGGCGATTCGCCGGGGCGTTCCCTCGTTTGACTTAATGCGGGCGGCTGGCGAGCGTGCCGCAGACGTGATTCTCCGTCGGCATCCCGGCGAGGCCGCGCACGGCGTGGCCGTGTTCACCGGGTCGGGCAACAACGGCGGCGATGGCTACATCGTTGCGCGGGCGCTGGCACAAAAAGGCATCCCGGTTTCACACACGTCCGTTCTTGAGCCCCGGACCGAGGATGCCCGCCGAGCTCGACAACAGTTTCTTGAATCGGCAGGGGCGTCCGCGCAAGCAGACCCGGGGGGTCGTTCCGGCGTTGTCGTCGATGCGGTGCTTGGAACCGGTAGCTCGGGGACTCCGCGCGACGAGGTGCGAACGGCACTCGACACGTTGCGCAACGCACGGCTGAATGGACATCGAGTGGTAGCGCTTGATCTGCCCAGTGGCGTACCGTCGGATGATGAGGCACAGTGGGAGACGGTGCGGGCAGACACGACCGTGGCTTTCGGCTCAATCAAAAGAGGTCACCTGCTCAACCGCAGTCGGTGCGGTGAGATTCAGGTGGTCGATATCGGCCTCGTGGATGCCGACATGGCCGGCGATGATCGCGCGCAGCTTATTGATTCGCCGTGGATCCGCGCGCATACCCCTCGCATCCCCGCGCAGGGCCACAAGGGGATGCGGGGCAAGCTGGTGATACTGGGCGGCGACGTCGGAATGGCAGGGGCGGTGGCGCTCGCCGCTCGCGCGGCGCTGCGCAGTGGCATCGGACTGGTGCATTGCTGTGTGCATCCGCAGTCGGTCGCAGTCGTGCAAACTCTCGTCCCGGCGGCAACCGCCTCGGCCTGGCCCGTTGCGCCGGACGATCCGTTCAGCTGGAGTTCCTGGGCCGACGCGATATTGGTTGGTCCGGGGCTTGGCAGAGCGCGTGCCCAACGGGCATTGGTAGGGCGTGCGCTGCAGGAAAGCAACCTTCCGGTCGTGATCGATGCAGATGGTTTGACCAACTTCGCGGGAGATGTGCAGCGACTGGCCGCGCACCTCAAGCTGCGACCCGGTGTTATCACCCCACATGCTGGAGAAGCAGCGGCGCTCGTCGGCTTGTCCGCTGCCACGGTGATGGCTGAACGTTTCAGCGTGGCTCCGGCGATGGCTGCGTCGTTAGGCACCTGCGTGCTGCTCAAAGGGGCGCCCACGCTCGTCGCCGCACCCGATGCACCGATGCGGGTCTCTGCGCGCGGGAATGCGGCCCTCGCCACGGGGGGGACAGGCGACGTGCTCGGCGGTATCATAGCGACACTGCTTGCGCAGGGGGCCGCGCCAGCTCACGCCGCCGCGATTGGCGCGTTCGTCCACGGACGAGCGGCCGAAGTACTGGTGCCCGCGCCCCGCGGCGTACGCGGAGTCAGCGTCGACGACGTCGTCGATGCGCTCCCGCTGGTGTGGCAGGAAAGAGACGAACCGGACGCGCCCGGAGTCATTGCACGCCTTCCTGGCCTCCCAGATGAATGAACGTCCTCCCCCGAGCACGCCCGGAGGCATGGGCTCGCACGTGCGCATTGGTCCGGGCGCCGAGTTCGACGTGGTCCGTCGGATGCTGGCGGTTTGGGGCCCGCGTGCCCGCGGCATTGGCGACGACGCCGCCGTCTGCGACATCCCTGCGGGGCAGCGACTCGTCATCAGCAGTGACACCTCCGTAGATCACATTCACTTCCGACGCGAATGGATGACGCTGCGACAGATTGCGAGGCGGGCCACCGTAGCCGCGCTCAGCGACCTTGCAGCCATGGCCGCGCGGCCCGAAGGAGTGTTACTGGCACTGACGCTTCCAGCACGGGACCAGGTACGCGTGGAGGAGATCGCGCACGGCATCGGGGACGCTGTAGCTGAATGTGATACGATTGTACTGGGAGGGGATGTGTCGGCTGGTTCAGAACTTGCGCTCAGCCTCACGGTCATCGGGGCAACGGCGCACCCGTTGGGCCGCAATCGCGCCCGCCCTGGCGATGCGATTTTTGTGACGGGAACGCTTGGCGGGCCCGCCTGCGCGCTCGCCGCCCTCCGAACCGGAGGTGAGCGCCACCCGTGGTGCGTGGATCGCTTCATTCACCCGAAAGCACGAGTGCGCGAAGCGCAGTGGTTGGCGGAACAGGGCGCCAGTTCAATGATTGACATCTCCGATGGACTCGGTTCGGAATTGACGCATCTCGCTGCCGCCAGTTCAGTACGCCTCGTGGTGGACGCCGATCAGGTACCGATCCGCGGGTGCGATGGATGGCGTGGTGCATTCGCGAGCGGCGAGGAGTACGAGCTGCTCCTCACCGCGCCACCGACCGTCGATACGGAGGAATTCGCGTCGCGCTTCGGCCTCCCACTGACACGTATTGGTGCGGTGAATCGCGGTGCAAGGGGAGAAGTCGCGCTCACGAAGGACGGAGTGCGCGTTGACCTGACTACTGGCCACGACCACTTTTCGTCGTAATGCGCACTCTCCTCGTGTTTCTGGCATTTCTGCTCGCGACGCCAACCATCGGTGCGGCGGTCATCGTCGCGGGATTGCTGCGAGTGCGCGACCGGAGAGGGAGCATCTATGACCTCGGTCAGCGATTCTGGGCACGAGCCGTCCTTGCGGCGGCCGGGGTGAAGTTGGTCGTGCATAACGCCCAGCTGGTTCGTCCTGACGAAGCGCACGTGGTCGTGGCGAACCACGTATCCTGGTTCGACGTCTTCGCGCTTGGCGCGATTCTGCCGCGCTACAAGTTTGTGGCGAAGGCCGAGCTCGAAAGAATTCCGATCTTCGGTCGCGCGGCCCGAGCCGCTGGCACAATCTTTATTGAGCGAGAGAACCACTACGCCGCCGTCGAGGGCCTCGAAGCGGCCTCTTCGTTCATTCGAGACGGGATCAATCTGGTCATGTGTCCCGAAGGAACGCGGGGCGATGAGTATGCGCTTCGTCCTTTCAAGAAGGGGCCATTCGTGCTGGCAATTGCCGCTGGGGTCCCCGTAGTTCCTGCGGTCGTATACGGCGCGCGTGAAGTGCAGGCACGCGGCTCACTCCGCATTCGATCCGGTACCATCCACGTCCATTTTCTTGAGCCGATTGCCACCGTCGGAATGACCTATGCGGATCGGGATATGCTCGTTCGCCGGGCGCGTGACAGCATGGCGGAACTGCTGGAAAACGAGTACAACATACGGACTCCGGGACATCCGCGTGACGGTCGTACAACGCACGCGGACGGCCTGGCGCCCAGTCCGTCCACTTGATTCGAACCTCTCCATCCTACGACCGATTCAATGTCAACCATTCTTGATATTCATGCGCGCGAAATTCTCGACAGCCGCGGCAACCCGACACTAGAGGTTGAGGTGACGAGTGCCAGCGGTGCCGCCGGGCGAGCCGCGGTGCCGTCGGGCGCATCGACCGGTGCACATGAAGCGCTGGAACTGCGCGACGGTGACGCAAAGCGTTACATGGGGAAGGGGGTGCGGAAAGCGGTGAAGAACGTGATCGAAAAGATCGGACCGGCCCTACGCGGAATGGACCCGGCCAATCAGGTGGAGATCGATCGCAAAATGATTGAGCTGGATGGCACGCCGAACAAAGCGAAACTCGGTGCCAATGCCATCCTTGGCGTGTCGATGGCTGTCGCACGGACTGCTGCAGTTCAATCCAATCTGCCGCTGTACCGTTATCTTGGCGGTCCGCTCGCACGCACCATGCCGGTTCCATTGATGAATATTCTCAATGGTGGGGCGCATGCCACCAACACCGTGGACTTTCAGGAATACATGATTGTTCCTGTGGGAGCCACGTCGTTTGGTGAAGGGTTACGCATGGGGGCGGAAGTCTTTCATTCGCTCAAGAAAGTGCTCATTAAACGGAAGATGTCGACCGGTGTGGGTGATGAAGGAGGATTCGCGCCGGACCTCAAGAGTGACGAAGACGCGTTGAAGTTGGTGATTGAGGCGATTGAGGCAGCCGGATATGCACCCGGGACGCAGATTGCGATTGCGCTGGACTGTGCAGCGTCGGAGCTCTTCGACAAGAAGACGCGGAAGTACACGTTCAGGAAAAGTGTCGGCGGAACGCGCGCGGCCAAAGGGATGGTTGACCTGTACACCAAGTGGCTCGATGCGTATCCCATCGTATCCATCGAAGACGGCCTCGCGGAGGATGACTGGGAAGGTTGGGCAGAACTGACCTCCCGGCTGGGAGATCGCTGTCAGCTGGTCGGCGACGACTTGTTCGTCACGAATACTGAACGACTTGCGCGCGGCATTGAGCAGGGCATCGGCAACTCGATTCTGATCAAGGTGAATCAGATCGGAACATTGACGGAGACGCTGGAGGCGATAGAGATGGCCCGTGCGGCGGGTTACCTGTCCGTCATCTCGCACCGCAGCGGCGAAACCGAGGATACGTTTATCGCTGATCTCGCTGTGGGCACGGGAGCCGGGCAGATCAAGACGGGTAGCGCTTCCCGGTCAGATCGTATTGCAAAGTACAATCAACTGCTTCGCATTGAAGAAGAACTGGGCGACATAGCCGAATATCCCGGTGGTGCCATCTACGGATTGTAGGCAGCCCTTTACACAGTTTAATAAGACGCCATGAAGTTCGAGCGACCGAAAAATCCTGGTGCCCTGCTGCAACGTGTCGGACTCCTGCTGGGGGCCGGTGCCTTGCTGTATTTCGCCGTGCAGCAGGGTGAGTACTCCACCACAGCACTCTTCAAGCAGAAGTCGAGGCTTGAGGGGCTGCAGGCGCACGTCGATTCCCTGACGCACGAGGTGGATTCGCTCAGGGCGCTCAAGAAGCTCGTCGAGAGTGATCCCGCCATGCAGGAACGAGTGGCGAGAGAACGCCACGGTATGGTGCGCGGCGACAAAGAGATCCTGTTTCGGTTCATCGACGCAGAAAAGCGCCCTTGATTCCTCGGGCCTCCGCGCTAGTTTCCCCAGTCTACCGCGGGGTGGAGCAGCCTGGTAGCTCGTCGGGCTCATAACCCGAAGGTCGCGGGTTCAAATCCCGCCCCCGCTATTGAAAAAACGTCCCGCACCGTACTGGTGCGGGACGTTTTGCGTCTGTGGGCGCCACGCCCTGAGCCACGCGGCGCATGGGCAAAGGGCAAAACGACGTGGAAATCGCTCCTTTGAGGATCGGCCGAAGCGGGCCATCGCTTGAGCGACGGATCGGAAGGATCGTCGTCACTAGGATTCCGACCCATCCTTGGGTAAGTTCTTCTCCCGTTCGTCGTTTGGCTGGGTAGCTCAGGTGGTTAGAGCACGGCACTCATAATGCCGGGGTCGTGGGTTCGAGTCCCACCCCAGCTATTGCGACCCCTTCGCGGTGTTCCTGTCCCGCCAAAGGCGTTCGCCCCCTCTGAACGCGTTGGAGTTGTCGCCGAGCCGCGCATGTTTTGGAAGCGCTCTCAGCTTCTTCGCGTTTCCGCCGCCCAGCACCACGTGGTCACACACAAGCGCTGTTCTGAGCAAATCAGTCACCTTGTGGACGTGGCGTTGCCACTTGGCGCGGCCGAGTCGGTCCAGCCCGCGCACCCCCAGATAATCCTCGTAGGTTTTGCCCTCGCGATAGGGTAGATGGGCCAGTTCCATCGCGAGGATGCGCCCGTTATCGATCAGCGCGGAGCCGAGCCCGGTGCCGAGGCCCAGAAAGAGCATGCGTCCGCCGGTATAACTGCCTAACGCCTGCATCGCGGCATCGTTGATCAGCTGCACCGGAGTTCCGAACGCCGCAGCAAAATCCATCCGGCGCCACCCGCCGCCGACGTTTTGAGGCTCGCTCAGCGGCTTGCCATTACGCACGGGTCCGGGATATCCGATCGTCACCCGTTGATACGTGAGGTCGGTGGTGAGTTCAAGAACCTCCCGCACCATCCGCGCGGCCGTCATATGCTTGCCCGATGGGACACGATGCACGGTCCGTGATCCGGACAGGCGCACTTTCACGTTGGTTCCTCCAACGTCAATCACGAGGATTGATCCGCTCACCGCGGATCACTCCATCCACCGACGGACGCGGTCAGACGATTGGCTTCGCGTGGCCCCCATGTCCCGGGTGCATAGCTGAGTGGTTTCGCCCCGGTGTCCAGCAGTGGATCAACAATTGCCCACGCCGCCTCAACAACGTCCTGTCGGGCAAACAGGGTGGCGTCGCCCTGCATGGCCTCTCCAAGGAGCCGTTCATACGGCCCCATCTCATCGGACGAGTCCTGTCGGACGACCGCAAGCTCAGTACGCTCTCCGCGCATTTCCTCGCCTGGTTGTTTTGCTATGGCTCCCAATGCAATCCCGACGTCGGGACCGAGGCGAAACCGGACGTAGTTGCCTAACGACGCTCCGGCATCCGGAAACACGACCTGCGGCGGCTGCTTGAATTCCACCACAACTTCCGTGGCCGTGGTGGCGAGGTGCTTGCCGGCGCGGACGTAAAACGGGACGCCGGACCACCGCCAGGACTCAATGCGGAGTTGCAGCGCCGCGAACGTTGGCACACGGGACTTGGGATCCACACCCTTTTCATCCCGGTAACCATCAAACTGCCCCAGGACGAGGTCGGCAGGTGTCAGGGCTGGAATACTGCGCAAAATCTTGGCTTGCTCGTCCCGGATCGATTCGGCGTATGTGTTGGACGGCGGCTCCATCGCCAGAAATCCGACGATCTGCAGCAGGTGATTCTGAATCACGTCGCGTATGACCCCCGCCTCTTCATAAAACCGGCCACGACCGGATACGCCGAATTTCTCGGCCATCGTGATCTGCACGCTCTGTACATGATGCCTGTTCCAGATCGGTTCGAGAAATGCGTTGGCAAAGCGGAAAAACAGAATGTTCTGGACGGCTTCTTTTCCCAGATAGTGGTCGATCCGGAAGATTGCTTCTTCGGGAAAACGCCGATGTAACGTTTCATTCAGCGCCTTTGCCGACGCGAGATCGCGACCAAACGGCTTCTCCAGCACCACCCGCGCGCCTCCGGCGGCGTTGACCGACGCGAGACCTTCGACAACGTCACCAAACAGCGACGGCGGAATGGCAAGGTAGTGCAGAGGTGCCTGAGCGCCGCCTAACGCTTCGCGGATTTTTACGAACGTCTGCGCCTCGCGATAATCACCCTGCACGTAACACAAAGCGGCCGCGAGTGTCGCGAATGCTTTCTCATCAACGCCTCCACCATGCTCCGCGATGCTCTCGCGGGCCCGTTCAATGATTGTCGCTGTTGTATTGGGCGACGAAGCGACACCGATCACCGGCATCGACAGATTCCCGCGTCGCGCCATGGCGTGCAAAGCAGGGAAAATTTTCTTGTATGCCAGATCTCCTGTGATCCCGAAGAACACCAGCGCGTCCGCAGGGGGCAGCGTCATACGTGCTTCTCCTTGTGGCCACCGAACTGAAAGCGCAGGGCACTCAGTAACTTGTTCTGGAAGTCATCCTCGCCTCGGGACGAGAAGCGGCTGAACAAACTTGCCGCAATCACGTGGGCCGGAACGGCGAGATCGTTCGCCGCCGCGAGCGTCCACCGACCTTCGCCTGAGTCTGACACTCTGCCACTGAATTCCGTCAGATCCTGATCTCCTGCGAGGGACTGCGCGCACAAGTCCAGCAGCCACGACGGTATCACGCTGCCACGACGCCACAGTTCGGCGATGGCAGCCAGATTCATGTCATATTGATAGTGCTCAGGATGTCGCAACGGTGTTGTTTCGGCATCAACGGCGCGGTCTTCGTGACCCGAGTTGGCGTGCTTTAGGATGTTGAAGCCTTCGGCATACGCGGCCATCATGCCGTACTCGATCGCATTGTGCACCATCTTGACGAAGTGCCCCGCGCCAGAAGGACCGCAGTGCAGATAACCCTCGGCCGCGGTACCGGCATTGGTGTGCCCCGGCGTCACCGGAATGCCGGATTGGCCGGGGGCAAGCGCCCTGAAAATCGGCTCCAGCCTGTGCACAGCTTCATCGTCTCCGCCAATCATTAAGCAGTATCCCCGCTCCAGACCCCAGACCCCGCCGCTCACACCGACGTCCACATAATGACATCCCATGGCACTCAGCTGTGCCGCGCGCGTGAGATCGTCGTGGTAGTACGAATTACCGCCGTCGATCACGGTGTCACCAGCCTGCAACAGCGGCGTGACTGCCGCGAGCGTCGCATCAACAGCCGCGGCAGGTACCATGATCCAGATCGATCGCGGAGTGTTCAGCTTTCTTACAAACTCCTCGACCGACGAAGCACCGTCCATTCCTTCGCTTTGGAGCGCCGCCACGGCGTCAGGTGAGCGATCAAACACCACGCAGCTGTGGCCCCCCTGTACCAGCCGGCGGGCCATATTGGCTCCCATTCGGCCGAGGCCGATCATTCCTATCTGCATGGCTCCTCACTGGCGAATCCCTTCGCCCATTGTCGTTAGGTACTCTGCCGTTCACGGTATCGCCCCAGACGGGGGGCCGCTAGGTTGGGATCGCATGACCCCTGTGCCTCCTCCATCAAGTATCGTCGCATCAATCGATCAGCTCGCGGCAGAGTTCGCCGCACGGGTCGAAACCTGGTCCGACGAGGCGATCGCTGCTCGAGGAATCTTCTCGCTGGCGCTACCCGGGGGATCGGTGGCGAGTGCATTTCTCCCCCCGCTGGCCCAGTCCCGCGTCCGCTGGGAGGCGGTTCATCTTTTCTGGGTCGACGAACGAGCCGTCGCGGTCACGGCCCCCGCATCCAACGCGGGACTGGCGCGGCGACTCACGGAGGGGACGCCGATGGCCAAGGCGTCGTGGCACATGGTCGCCGCGAGCCCGGCGGTTCTGGGTGCGTCGGCGGCGGCGTACGCTCGCCAACTGATCAAAGTTGTGGGCGACCCGCCGGTACTCGACGTGGTGCTTCTGGGCGTCGGAGCAGACGGACACGTCGCCTCCCTTTTTCCAACAACCGAACCCACTCCTCGACACACGGACTTGCCAGTTCTGGCTGTTGATAACGCTCCGAAGCCGCCGCGCCATCGCGTCACGCTCAGCCTCACCACGATCTGTAGTGCCCGGCAGGTAGTGATCGCTGCGTTCGGACACGCCAAGCGACCCGTGATCAAAGAGCTCATGGAGAATCCGCTCAGCTCACTGCCGGTTGCTCGCGTGGTGCAGGCAGCGCCTCCTCCACGCAGCATCTTAATGCTTGATGCAGCGGCTGCGGGTGAAGGGTTCGCCGATGCGCGCTGACGCCAGTCGCAGCGATGCCGGATGAAAGAGTGGCTCCTTCACCCGGCATCGTACGGATTGAGATCAGCGTGGCGGGGGCAGGGGAACGCCCCCCGTACTACATAACGGTGATGCCTGGCAGTGCGATGTGCGGCAGGTCCTTCAGCAGTTGATTCAGCTTTACGATCCTCGTGTTAATGATGGTGTTCAACTGCTGCTGCGTTTCGCTCGTCTCCGTCCTGAGCTCGCCGCTGCGCAGCACCTGAGCGTCGGTCGGTCGGCTGATGCTGCGCGACACGGAACCCATCAGCGACTGTACTTCTTCGCGCAGACGCGGATACTGCCGGTAGCCGAGTCCCGCGAGGGGACGTGTGAGCTTGGTATCGCGGAATGTCTTGAGTTCGATGAGCGCTGTTTCTGCCTCATTAAGCGCCTGCTTTTCTGCCGGAGCATTGCGCTTGATGTTTGCGACGAGGCCGGTCAGTTGTGTGATGAGGTTGGTGGTGCGGGAGACAATCCCACCGACTTCATTTGAAAGCTCGCCGAGGGACATCGTTGCGTCACGCTGCGCCACAAGATCGGCGGTCGTGACACTTGCCCTGGGGTCCATTTCAACGGTCAGGGGCTTGGAGTATTCGCGACCACCGACATTCAACGACACCGTGTATTGCCCCGGGACGACGCTCGGGGCGCCGCCGAATCGTCGCCCGCCAGCGGGGGCAGCGTCCATGCCGTCGCCTGCGCCCGGCAGGTCAAACGTCAGGTTCCACACCGCCTGATTAACACCGGCCACGCCGGATTGATTGCGCATCGTGTGGATCGTTTTGCCGGAGGCGTCCTTGATCAGGATACGGACGTCCTTCTGTGGAGACTTGAGATAGTAGCTCAGCATGGCGCCGTTAGGCGGATTGTCGCCCGACCATTGCTTCTGGCCCAGGTTGCCGTCGGAGTTCCACATCACCCATCGTACGGCGGGTTTGGGTTCGAACAGTGTTACCTCTGTGTTCATCGCGTCGCCCAGCTGCTGCAGCGGCGTCAGGTCGTCCAGCACGTAAAGGCCGCGACCGTGTGTGGCAATGATCAGTTCATTGTCCCGTGTATGAATAAGCAGATCGCGCACCGGCGCTGCAGATAAACCATTGCGGATGTTGTGCCAGCGGCGTCCCATATCCCAACTTGCAAAGACGCCGAATTCCGTGCCGACGTAAAGCAAATTGCGATTCTTCGGATCCTGTCGCACGACATGGACCCAGCCGCGTGCCGGAAGGTTATTCGCGATGGCCGTCCATGACTGTCCGTAATCGCGCGTCATATAGACGTACGGCGCGTAGTCTCCGGTCTGCCAGTGCGACGCGGCGACGAACGCGGTCCCTTCATCATGCGGCGACGCTTCGATGGTGGAGATCCACGCATTGGGAGCGATGCCGCGCATACCCCGGACGGTGTTCGTCCAGGTTTTTCCGCCATCACGAGTCAGCTGAACGTTGCCATCATCGGACCCCGCCCATATGACCTGTGAGTTCTTCGGTGAGGGCGCGATCGTGAGCAGCGTGGAGTGAAACTCCGCCGCGGTGTTGTCCGGGACGATCGGTCCACCGGACAACTGCTGTTTACTCTTATCGTTCGTTGTCAGGTCCGGTGAAATGACTTCCCAGCTCTGACCGTAGTTCGTGGTCTTGAAGACAACGTTGCCGCCGAAGTACACCGTTTTGGAATCTTTGGGATCCAGTACGATGGGCGCGTTCCAGTTGTATCGGTACTTGTGGTGTGCCAGTGAATCACCAGCCGATCCTGTCCGGTAGGGGTATGGATGAATGGAACGCTGTTCGCCCGTGCGCATATCGGTCAGGACAATCCCGCCGCCCTGAGACGCAGAATACACGAGCCATGGCTTCTCCAGATCCGGGACAGCAAAAAATCCGTCGCCGCCACTGATCGTGACCCAATCGCTTTTTCGGTTCCCCTGACTGGAGAAGGTCCGGCTGGGGCCGCACCAATGACCATTGTCCTGCAGCCCGCCACAAATGTTGTAGGGCTTTTCGTTGTCGAGGGTCAGATGATAAAACTGGGCGAACGACATGGTGTTCACCACTTCCCAGTTCTTCGCTGCGTCATACGACACCTGCCAGCCGCCGTCAGAGCCTTCGAGAATGTAGTTCGGATCCGTGGGGTCGATCCACATACCCTGATGGTCCCCATGAATGTCGGCGCGAATCGATTCGAACGACCTTCCACCGTCCTCGGACTTGTACAGACTGCCCGAGAGCGTGTAAACCACATTGGGATTTTTGGGGTCGACGCGGACGTCTGAATAGTAAAAGGGACGGAAATTGATGTTGCGGTCACTGCTGACGGTTCGCCAGGTCGCGCCACCGTCATCTGTGCGCCACAGTTCACCTTCGGTCAGCGTTTCTGAAATGGCGTAAACGATGTCAGGATTATCGTGATGGACCGACACACCCACGCGATCCATATCGCCTTCCGGCAGGCCGTGCGTGTTCCCCTTGCCGGAGAGTTTGGCCCAGGTCTCGCCGCCGTCAACCGACTTGTAAATGCCGGACTCACCGCCGCCGGACGTGAAGTACCACGGGTAGCGCTGGCTCCGATGCATTCCGACCCACACCACGTTCGAGTTGGTGGGATCTATGTCGAGATCGGAACAGCCGGTTAATGAATCCTTGTACAGTATTTTGGACCACGTCTTGCCACCATCCGTGGTCTTGAACACCCCCCGATCCTCGTTCGCGCTCCAGGTTTGCCCCAGCGCGCATACATAGGCGATGTCGGGATTGTATGGATCGATGCGGATCCGGGCGATCTTATCCGTTTTCTCCAACCCGATCTTTTTCCAGGTGCGGCCGGCATCCACGGACTTGTAGACGCCGTCACCAACCGACGCCGAGTTGCGCGGATTTCCCTCACCGGTACCCAGATACAGAATGTTGTGGTTTGATGGCGCGATCGCGAGATCTCCGATCGACGCGTTCGACTGATCATCGAACAGATGAGTAAACGTAGTCCCGCCGTTCACCGTTTTCATTAATCCGCCGGCCGCAGATCCGACGTAGTAGATCGAGCGGTTCCCCGGGATGCCAACCACGACGGGGATGCGCCCCGCCTGGTTCGCGGGGCCAATGGAGCGCCACTTGAGCTCCTTGATGGCCGCGAGCTCGGGCGTGCCGGTGAGTGGCGCAGAGGCCTGCGCATGAGCGCTTGACGGTGCAACGATGGTCAGGGTCAGGCCAACGGCAGCGAGCTGCGCGTGGCGGACGAGTCGATCAGCGAACGGGAATCGGGGCATTTTTATCGGTGCGAAGTGATCGGACGGCAACGTGGGTACACTGGAACGTACGATCTTCACGTGCCCATCGTTGGCAACGGAAAGGGCCGGGAAGCAGACTGCTTCCCGGCCCTCGATGTTCACTCCCGCCCCGCTGCTACGGGAACAAGATGGTCTTCGTGATGGAGTTGGACAGTCCTTGCGCATCCGTGACCGTGAGCGTCAACTCAAATGACGGGGCGAAGCCTGGGGTCCAGCGGTAGTCGATTTTTGGTCCTATCCGTCCATATCGCCCTTCGTTGTTGCTCCACGCGATGGTGAGATTCGAGAAACCGCCATCATCAGTGGATGAGGTCGCATCCATGAAACACTGCGCCGGGATGCACGAGATGGTGAAGTTGGCCACAGGCGGCTGATTGGTCGGCGGCGGCGGCGGCGGTGGCGGTGGTGGGGGCGCGGCTCCAGAGAACGCGATCGTCTTGGTGACAGAGTGGGATAGTCCCTGCGCGTCCGTCACCGTGAGCGTCAGCTCAAACGACGGGGCGAACCCCGGAGTCCAGCGGTAGTCGATCTTCGGTCCCGTACGTCCGTATCGCCCCTCGTTATTTGTCCACGCGAGGGTGAGATTCGCAAAGCCGCCGTCATCGGTAGACGACGTTGCATCCATGAAGCACTGTGCCGGGAGGCACGTGATGGTGAAGTTGGCAACGGGCGCCTGGTTGGTCGGTGGTGGTGGTGGTGGTGGTGTGCCGATGAACGCAACGTTCAGCAGGCGGTTCGGACTCCCCGCGCCCACGTTGCCTATCGCCCCCGAGACGGCGCCACCAACCAGTGCGGACACCACCTGTGCAGGGCTGGCAGACGGGTTCGCTCCGAGATAGATCGCACCGGCCCCGGCAACGTGAGGTGATGCCATTGATGTACCGCTCGACGTGGCCGTCGCGTTGTCACTCGTGTAATACGCCGACACAATACCTGAACCGGGAGCGAACAGGTCAACACATGTCCCGTAGTTCGAAAAAGATGATCGGCCATCGGAACTGGTGGTTGATCCGATAGTTGCGGCGGTCGGGGCCCGCGCAGGTGAATAGTTGCAGGCATCGGCGTTGTCGTTACCGGCCGCGACCGCCACGAACACACCCTGCGACACCAGTGTAGCCACCGCGTTGTCAATCGACGCAGATGCGCCACCGCCGAGGCTCATGTTGGCCACCGCGGGCATCACGCGATTCTGCGCGACCCAGTCGAGGCCCGAGATGATCTGCGCCCAGGTGCCTGAGCCCTGGCAGTTCAACACCCGCACCGCATGCAGCGTCACCCCTTTGGCAACGCCGTATGTTGTGCCACCGACCGTTCCCGCCACATGGGTGCCGTGACCGTGGCAGTCCGCGGCGGTGCCGCCGGGGGTGATGGCATCAAAACGCTGCGTGCTCATGCGCCCGGCAAATTCTGTGTGCGTTTGCCGGATGCCGGTATCCAGAATATAGGCGTGCACGCCGCTGGCCTGGTTAGGATACGAATAGTTATTGTTTAACGGAAGCGCGGATTGATCAATGCGGTCGATCCCCCAGGACGGAGTGGGGGTTTGCGTCGCCGACAGATTTACAACACCGTTGGGCTCCACGTACTTCACACGGGCGCTCCGTCGTACCTCGAGCAGCCCCTGCGCACCGGCGCGAATTGCGTACCCCTTGATGGCGCTTTGCCATTGATGCGTCACAACCACATTCACTTCGTCTACAGCGTCCGACACGTTGCGGACGCTGTCATTCAACACCACGATGTACTCACCCGGAAGGTTGCGTGTGAGCAGGTCGCCACTCGGCTCGATGAGAGGCGCGAGTCGATGAACACTGGCCGGAGACGTTGCGTCCACGCACGCGGCGGCCAGGCCGAGCACGAAGAGGGGGAGCGTAATTCGTTTCACAAATGCCTCCAGGGGGAGCAAAGACAAACACGATCAACCGTACGACGGTCTGCGCATGGGCCTTGCAACAGGCGTCTCCGCTCCGCTCGGTAGACGCCCACAGTAGCAGCGCGAGTGGGACGCGTTGGGGTCCTGGATCACAGATTGCGCGTGATCTTCGCCGAGAAAACGCCGAGCCCGACAGAAAGTCCTCGATCGCGCCGATACTCAGACCTGCAGCCCTCCAGCAGGCGATTGCGCGACCCTTTCACCCCGCTCCCGGCGGTGCGGTCATGTCATTACATGGTGCCGTACAACGGGTTGGGACTACTGGTGTGCACAACGTCGTGCTGAACGTGATGGTCGATGGGTTGCTTTTTGCTTTGGGCCTGCTGCACGATGTGGGAAAGTTGGTCGTCTTTGATCGCCTTGGGGAACTGCAAAAGACGCTGCGACGGGACGTAAACATGCCGCACCATATCATGGGTCAGGTCCTCAAAATCCTGCACGAGCCATTAGGCGGCATCGCGGCGCTGCAATGGGGTCTCGGCCCCGACACGGCGCATGCCATCGCGACGCACCATCGATCGCCCGTCCCTGAGGTGTTGGACAGGAGAGGAGAGCTCCTGTACTTGGCCGAGCGCGTCGATCTCTGCTATAACCGCGGGCGCTGGGAGTTGCCGTTTGACCAGTGGTGGCTCGATGGCGCCTTAAACGTGGATCGGCCGGGGGTTGAGGCGGCCCTGGCTGCCATGTCACCGCTGGCTGACGAAAGGTTGTAGGTCCCGCCCCTGCCGCCGCGGCGCTCTCGTTCCGAGTGCCTGTCGGGCGGAAAAACTGGCCTCCGACCCCGAAATAAACCTTTCGGCCGCTCCTGTTGTCATACGACAGTAGCTTCTTGTCGTCACCCGACAGTAGCTTCATGTCGTCACCCGACACCAACAGGACTGCCATGCCTCAGTCACGCGACGTTATTCAGGGCACGCTTGATCTGCTCGTCCTTGCGGCGCTTCGCGCCGGGGCGATGCACGGATGGGGTGTCTCGCAACGGATTCAGCAGGGTTCCAGCGACTTGCTGATCGTGAATCAGGGATCGTTGTATCCCGCGCTGCACCGCCTGGAGGATCAGGGGCTGGTGAGCGCGGAGTGGCGGACCAGCGAGAACAACCGGCGCGCCAAGTATTACCAGCTGACCCGAGCGGGCAAAAAGGCGTTAGGCGACGAACTGTCGTCGTGGCTTCGGTTCGTCGACGGCGTGGCTGGTGTGGTCGCACTGGGATATGGCGCGGAGGGAGCGGCATGATGTGGCGACGACTCGTGGGACTGTTCCGCCGCACGCGGATTGAGCAGGACCTTCTGGATGAAATGAACGACCATCTCGAACGGGAATCCGCGCATCGGCAATCGTTGGGCATGCCGGCGCACGAGGCACGGCGACAGGCGCGGGCCGCGTTCGGTGGTGTGGAGAAGACGCGCGAAGAACTGCGGTCTCGCCACCTGCTGACCGAACTCTACGACGCAGGTCGCGACCTCCGGATCGCGGCCAGACGGATCGGCCGCGCCCCTCGTTATGCCCTGATCGTAGTGACGACGATCGGTTTGGCGACAGGCGGCGCAGGCACGGTGTTCAGCGCCGTGGATGGTGTGCTGCTCAAACCGTTACCGTATCAGCACGCGCACGAAGTGGTCACGGTATGGCAAACCAAAACGGCAGAGGGCGTGCTGCAGGACGACGTCGCGGTTGGCAACTACCTCGACTGGGTGAACGAACTCCGTTCCTTCACATCCCTTGTGGCAGCGAATCCGTATGCCGTTAATCTGAAGGAGCAGGGTGCGACGGAGGTGGCCGAGGCGTGGACAGTCACCGAGGGGTTCTTCGACATGGCGGGAACACAACCCCTCCTGGGCCGTACCTTCAGGCCCGAAGACTTTTCGGCGTCGGCGGCGCAGGCAGCCGGCGACTCCAGGCCGCCTGGTGTTGCGATCCTCGACTACGCGTTCTGGCAGCGCCGCTTCGGCGGCGATCCCAGCGTGGTCGGCCGGACCGTAACGATGGACGGGGCATCACAGACAATCATCGGGGTCATGCCAGCCGGCTTTACGCTCCCGGAGCCCACGGATCTGTGGCTGCCTAACGTGTGGGACGAGAGTCAGAAGGTCGATCGGTTCGGCACGTACATCAAGGTGATCGGACGCCTAGCGCCGGGGGTGAGCATTGCACAGGCGGAGGGCGAGCTGAATGCACTGATGGGACGGCTGTCCGAGCAATATCCCCGCGCAAACAGCGGCGTCGGTGCGCGGCTGATTCCGTTGTCAGATTTTGTGCTGGGAAAACATCGTGCTCTGCTTTATGTATTGCTGTGCGCGGCCGGCCTCCTCGTCGCGATCGCTCTCGCGAATGTCGCTGCGCTGGAAATCACCAGGCGGGCGGC
>JBGTBX010000065.1:0-2390 GCA_041749115.1 Gemmatimonadaceae bacterium | reverse complement strand
GACGCGAAGGAAGGTATCCGCGCGGTGATGGAGAAGCGCGAGCCCCGGTTCAGGGGCCGTTGAGGCGAAATGCAGCAACGGTTGAAGACAGACGAACACCGATGGCTCGAGATGGCTCGAGAGCCTCCGGCGAGTCCGCAGAGCCCACGGATCGGATCCGTCGGCGCGCGCCAAGCGCGCCAGGGGTCCGCGCATAGGCGTCGGGCGAGCGCTCGGCTCGTCGAAGAGCGGCGACAAGCGCCGATATAGGCGGTGGCCCTGGCGATGCGCCAGCGGCGCGAGCGCGCAGGCAAGGAAGGGCTTCCCGGTGGCGTACTCGCATTAACGGGCGAATTGCCATCAGCCAGATATCGGACGTTCCCGCCGGCGCCGCCCCCCCTCTTCCTCAGAACTCTGGGACCCTTGTTACGGGAAATTCGACCTGCGTCACGGCTCCACGAACGCGCACGCCCTCGGCCCACCGAACGCGCCCATGTCGTTTCTCTCCGCGCCTGCGCCGCCAGGGTCTCTGCCGAGCGATGGGGGGAAACAGACGTCGTTGAACGCGGGGTCGGGGTTGCCGGCGTCGATACAAGGAGAGCTGCTCAACAGCGCGAAGTCGCCAGCGGCGCATCCAGCTCCCGTGAAGGCAGGATTGAATCCTATGTTCTCTGTGCCAGTGAAACCGCCCTGAACGTTGCTGTAATGGATGGCCGCGCTTCCGAACACCTGTGCAGGAGAATTGAAATAGAGAATTGAACTCTCGATGCTCCCTTGCCCCGAGCCGGCCCCTATACCGTGTCCCTGATTCCTCGCAAATGTGGAATTCTCTGCAACGAATCCTGGTCCGTTGTTCACGTAGATCCCACCGCCCTGCAATGCCGGTGTATCGGAACTAGTTACACCCCTTACCTCGTTGCATGCCAGGATGACGTTCTCAAGCTGCACGGCGCCTGTTTCAACATGAATACCCCCACCGCGACTGGTCACGCTTTCGCCCGAACCGCCTACGTTCTCGGAAGTGGTTACACGATTGCGCAGGATCACACTTGCAGACACATGGAGGGTGCCGCTCCCAGAATACAGACCCCCTCCGCGCCCAATGGTGCCGCAGAAGAAGCCAGAACAGCGGGACGCAGTCGTATTATCAGAAATGTCGCACCCGACGAACTCGCTGTCGCTCTCGACGCGCACGCCACCGCCGACGTAGTTGCCATTGGCGCCGCTGGGATTGGAGACGTTGAAACGAATTGCGGTGCCAACCGCACGGAGCTTGCCGCCGCCGGTCATGATTGCATCGATGCCCCCCCCATGAACTGATGCACTGTTCTGGCTAATCGTGGAATCCTCGATGAGCAGTTCTCCCGACGATAGCCGTGCGCTAATCCCCCCCCCACTCGCCGTCGTACTGTTCAGCTGGATCAGGCTGCGTCTGATAATTGGGCTGCTCTCGATGATGCGAAGCCCGCTGTTATTCGAGTACTCCACGATGCAGTCGATGAGCTGCGAGCCCGGGGGGATGTCCTGAAATCTCAGCCCCTTCCAGCGCTGATTCGTGGGTGGGTGCGGGAATCTTGCAGAGAATCTAATGGGCGCGTCGACTGATCCGACGGCGTTGATCCGGGATAAGATCTCGATTTGGTAAGGGCCGTTGACCAAGACCTGAACACCGGGATTGATCGTGAGAGCGCCGACCTGGATATCTCCGCTCACGCAGTACGGCGAGCCATCTAGCGTCCACGTTGCGCTGCCAAAACTGCCGGCGCCGACCGTGGTACCGCACTCCGGATCCGTAGTAGCCGTCGGGCTGGCAGTCGGGGTTGCCGTTGCAGTGGCGGTTGTAGTTCCCGTTAAGGTGGGCGTGCCGGGCGTGACCGCAGTACTTGTGACGGTGAAAGTCGGGGTCACGGTCGGCGTATGCGTAGAAGTGGCTGTGCCGGTGTGAGTGTCCGTAGCGGTGACACTCGAAGTGGGCGTGGCCGTATATGTCGCGGTGGCAGTACTGGTCGCCGTCCCGGTGTGAGTCGGGGTCATCGGGACCGAGGTCGGGGTTTCTGTTGGAGTCCGCGTCGGCGGCAGGATGTCTGAAGGCAACTCGACGCGGCATTGTGACAGCGTCGCGTCGCGACAGCTGATGGCCGCCGCGTCCACGGTGAACTCTTCCGTGAAGTCGGAGTCGATCTCGACGCCGCCGGACGACGTGAACCGAAGCGCCGTTACCAGTACAGTATCGGTCGGGTAGGTGAGTTTCAGCAACCCTTCGGTGGGGCTGGACTGCCTCAGCTGGAATGTGACTCCAACCGGCTCTGCTATATGGAGCCAAGGAGGAGTCAGGATGAGCAAACGGGGGAGGAAGCGGCGCAACTTTAGCGCCGAGGAGAAGGCCACCATTCTGCGCCGGCACCTGGTCG
>JBGTBX010000064.1:0-33613 GCA_041749115.1 Gemmatimonadaceae bacterium | reverse complement strand
ATTTTTCCGGTGCCCTACATAGCTTGCCCAGAAGCACGAAACGGCGACCCGGGCGCTCCCCTCAGAACGGAGCCCGAATCGCCGCTCAAACCTCAACCCGCCGCTAGGATCGGCTGGAGGTGTGATAAAACGCTGACGCCCCCTAGCGGGGCACTCTTGCCAACAGTCGTGTGGGCCGGGTGGGCGAATGGTAAGTCACGGGGCTCGCAAACCTTGAGATACCGGTTCAATTCCGGTCCCGGCCTCACACTGTATCAGTCCAAGTGACGGGATACTAACGACTTGCCGCGGATTCCGTAACCGTAAATATCCCGAACCCCCTTTTCAGGATACTCGTAAAATGTCGGTCCCTCTCCAAGAAATTTCTGCGTCGCAGCTGTTAGCGAAGCTCGAAACGGAAGCAGCTGCGGCGCTTCAAGCGATCGCCGGCATACGCGCTGCGCTCGGCCTCCCTCCATGGTCGGGACCTTCCGGAGCGCCACTGGCGAGTAGCGCCGACACGTCCAGGGAGTCCGCTGTAGGAGTCATCCGGCCTGACGAGTTCTTTCGGATGTCCGTTCCCGATGCCATCAAGAAGTACTTGAGCATCATGCGGAAGCCGCAATCCCCCAAGGCTATTGCGGAGGGACTCAAAGCTGGCGGCATCCTGTCAAATGCCAGTGATTTCTATGCGAACATCACGACGGCAATAAAGCGCCTTGACGCGGCGGGGTTTGTTGCGAACACACCAAACGGATGGGGGCTTTCCGAGTGGTACCCGTCACGCCCAAAAGTGGCGGAGTCGCCAAGAAAGGCTAAGGGTAAAAAGCGGCACCCAAAGGGCATGAGTCCGAAGTCCACGACTACAAACGTCCAAGGGCTCTCGGACTACCAGCTTTTCGTTCGAGAGGCGAGAAAGGCGGGGAAGGACCTTAAGCAGATTTCGGAGGAGTGGAGAGCTCGAAAATCGTCCATCCCCATATCGAATAGGCCCTTGAGCCACGACAAAGACCCGCAAGCCTGAATTAACGAACGGCCACAGACCCGCTCTTTGTCGGGGAAGGTCTGTGGCCGTTCTAAACCCAAACCGTGGCAGTAGCCACAGAGAGGTGGTACATGAAAAAACGGTAACCGGAACAGCAGTGCGCGGGTGGGCGCGACAACGCCCACTCTCGCTCTCGCTGCCGAACTCGTCGGCAGTGAGCCCAACAACGACGATGTTGGCACAAAAGTGTCCCATCGTCAACCTATAAGGTACTAATAATGGCCAAGACGAGCCCGTTCCATTCGATCAAGCTTTCAGATAAGAAGGTGTATCACAACAACACTTCCTGTACCGAAGGCAATAACATCGAAGCGCAGAATAAGCGCTCGGGGACCGACAGTCGGCCCCTGTGTGCGCATTGCGCTCGGCTGAGCTAGGCGCTTCGTAGTTCTGTGGTGGTCTGACCAGCAGGGTCGTGGACGGAGTGAAACACTAGCTCCCACCACGGCCCTGTTGGCTCGCCATCCACCACGGGCCAGACGCGGCGAAGGTCGGTGACCCTGAGCCCGTGCTCAAGAGCGGCAGTCAGCGCACGAAAACCTTCTGCGCGCTCGCCTGCGAAGCGCACCGTCGGTTCAGCGTAGGCATGCCCTGCGCCGCCCTCGCACGACTCGAACGTTTCGATCCCTGCATTCATCAACACGCCGACCGCGCGCGCGATACCCGGATCAAGGGTTGGACGCAGCTTCTCGAAGTACGACTGCCGTTTCCCGGCCATGACGTTACTCTCCCTTGGGCGAACCCCAGCGCGCTTGAGCTGCCTTCTTTGCGATCTTCTTGCGCGCCGCAGGGGTCAGGCTAGCTGCTCTTGCCTCTCCCCGTTTGGACGCTGCAGCGCTGGGCGCGTCACGAGCCGTATCGTCCTCCTGTTCCGTCGCTATCGCCACGATGCGCTTCGCAAGCTGGCTCACGTCACGAGGTCGATCTGGCGTGGTCTTCTTTTTCGGCATGTTTGAATCTAACGCCCCATCGTTGGAGCGGTTATTTCAAACTGTACCACTACCGCGCCCTGCTCTGGCTTGATTTTTTGCCCCTGCTCAGCCTCACATATCTCCTGCCGAACCACTCAATGACAACGCTCTTCGGACGACCGACCATGAACCTTTTGGCCCTTGCCACCGGACTCCTCCTGACCGCCTCGTCGCTGGTTGCTCAGGGACAGACGGACCTGACCGGCAAATGGGAATTTTCCGTCGTCACTGCGAACGGAACCGGGACACCCATCGTCATTCTGAAACAGAGGGGTGACTCGCTAAGTGGTACGTACGAGTCTGCCCGCGGTGGTCTCCGGCAACTCGACGGCACGTACAAGTCCGGACTCGTGGTTTTTACGGTCCATTCGAACGACGTCGGAGGTACGGCCTACCTCTTTACAGGCACGGTGCAGGCCGATGGGTCCTTATCAGGAACCGCTGATTTCAGCGGACTCGGCTCGGCCACCTTTACTGGAAGAAAGCAGGAGTAGCCATTGCTCGGGCGCGGTGGTGGGTTGCACATCCCTTACAGCGCCGGCGACTGCCCGAGGGTGCGGCCGACAGGAATCGGTGATAATGTCCGGGGCGGTTCGCTCCCGGCTGAATACTGGAGTCCTTGTATTGAACCAGCGGGCCCGCGTATCCACGACGGTCGACTCCATAACCCCGGATGAGGTGCCAATGAAACGCAGAGATTTTGTCGTCAAGACCACGTTAGGCTCAGTGGCGGCCGGGGCGGCCGGCATTCCGTTCACCCGCAAGGCTGGTGGCGGGATCGGCGACGAATCGCGCGCCGATGGACGCAAGATCCTCATCGCTGGTGGAGGATACGGCACCGCCTTTATTCGTTACATGGCGCAGCTGACAGGGAAAACACGCCCCAAGCTCCTGTACCTTCCAACCGCCTCCGCCGATTCAGCGTCCGGCATCATTACCTGGTTTCGCAACTGTGCCCCGCTGAACGTGGAAGCACAGGTTCAGGAAAGCTTTATTGCCAGCACCCGCCAGAATCGTAGCTGGGAAGACGTGCTGCTCTCGGTAGACGGTATCGTCTGTTCAGGCGGCAACACGTTGAATCAGCAGGCGATCTGGAAAGCGCAGGGCATTGACCTTGTGCTGCGTCAGGCTTGGGACAGAGGCATTGTCCTTGGCGGCGCCAGTGCCGGTTCGCTATGCTGGTTCGATGAAGGCACGACCGACTCTCGCCCGAAGGAACTTTCTATCGTGAAGTGCCTTGGCTTCCTTCGCGGCAGCCACTCTCCACACTACGACGCGGAACCCGGTCGTCGCCCGCTCTATGAGAAGCTCATCGCCTCGGGTGAAATGCAGGCTGGATATGCCTGCGACAACGACGCCGGAATTTATTTCGAGGACAACGAGGTCAAGCGTGTCGTGGCGACGCGCGTCGGTGCCAAGGTGTACCACGTGACGGCCATGGGCGGAAAGGCCACGGAACGCGTCATGGAGCCGGAGATGATTCGCTAAGCTGCGTAGCAGCGGTGATCTTCCTGATTCAGCTGAAGGGTTGATCCGGCGTCTGTGTATTTCCACGACCAGGTCCGGTGATTCCGGATTGTGTCAGCTGGCGCCATCAGATGGGGTAAGCGGTGGCACTGTTGTCTCAAGACATGGTGCGCCGCGTCACCGCGAACCTTCCGGCACGGCGCCAACCATGTCTCGACTCGTCTTTCCCCTGGGCATGCGACTTCTCCTGATCGTCAGCTTGGCGGCGATGTTAGCCGCAGCGGCCTGCAACAAACGGGATCCGATCGATCCTGGAATTCCCGTGCAGCCCGGGCCGCAGAATCTGGTAGTCACAACGCTTGCATCCGGGTTCGATACGATCTGGGAACTCGCGTGGGGCCCCGACAATTTCATTTGGGTCACCGAACGCGGAGGAGGCATCTCGCGCGTGAATCCATCCACCGGCGGTATCAGTCGTGCGGGGACCGTCGCCGTCAACGAAATCGGTGAAGGCGGTTTGATGGGACTCACATTTCATCCCGACTTTACCACGAACCCCATCGTGTTCGCGGTGCACACCTACTCTGCCGCGGGGAACGCAACCCGCAATCGACTGATCCGGATGACGTGGTCAGGTTCGGTGTTAGGCCCTCCGCAGGTGCTTGTGGACGAAATCCCGGGCAGTTCTGTCCACAATGGCGCACGGGTGATCGTTGGCCCCGACCGGCTGCTTTATCTATCCACGGGCGACGCATCGAATACGTCACTGCCGCAACAACTCAATTCACTCGCCGGCAAGATCCTGCGATACACGCTCGATGGCGCGCCCGCTCCGGGTAATCCGTTCAATGGTGCTGTGTATTCTTTTGGTCATCGCAATCCGCAGGGTCTTGTCTTCGCGCCGAACGGGATGCTGTACGCTACCGAGCATGGCCCCGGTGACAACGACGAAGTCAATCGCATTGAGGCAGGGCGGAACTATGGCTGGCCGACGGTTCGTGGCAAGTGTGACAACGACATCGGGAGCGGTGAGATCCCGTTCTGTACCGCTAACAATGTCGTTGAGCCGCTGGCGAACTGGACACCGACGATTGCACCGGCGGGGCTCGACTATTACAACGGCAGTTTAATTCAGGCTTGGAATGGCAGTCTGCTGTTTACTACTCTGAAGGGTACTGCGCTGCATCGCATGCAGCTGTCCGGCGACGGACGCAGCATCACAGGTCAGGAAGTGCTCTTTCAGGGACAGTTCGGCAGGTTGCGAGACGTGTTGGCCGCCCCCGATGGAACCGTTTATCTGGGCACAAGCAACCGCGACGGACGCGGTAGTCCGACCGCGCAGGACGACCGCATCATGCGGGTGCGACCTGGTTGATCCGGAGGCCGTGACCGCAGGTCCGGGCACACGGGAACGAATGACCCCCGCCTCGCACACCCCCCAGAGGTGGAGAGTCCTGCCACTGCCCCACATCCATCGAATCACGCCGCGGAAGTGGACGTGCCGATAGATTGCGACGTTGCCAGCCTGGATTATCTGTGACCCCATTGGAAACCGTTGCGGCGCTCTTCGGAGTCGTGTCGGTATATCTCAGCACACGCGAACGAGTGGCGGCGTGGCCTACAGCGCTCGTCAACGTGGCGCTCTACGCAATCATCTTTCGGGACCAACGGCTTTACGCCGACATGGGGTTGCAGTGCGTGTATTTCGTGCTGTCGTTGTACGGTTGGTATCAGTGGAAATTCGGAGGGAGTGATCGCACCACGTTGTTGGTGTCCCGAGCTCCAGCGAGACAACTGGCCGCCTTATTCGGGTTGAACATGCTCGCCTGGTTGTCGTTAGGTGTTTTTCTTGACCGGTCGACCGATGCTGTCCTCCCGTATCTCGACTCTCTGTTGACTACTACTTCCCTCGTCGCCCAGTACCTGATGACTCGCAAGGTGCTGGAGTCGTGGGCACTGTGGATAGCGGTTGACCTGCTCTACGTTCCGATGTTCGTCTCGCGCGGCCTCTACCTCACTGCCGTCCTCTACGCTCTGTTCCTTGGACTTGCTTTCAAAGGATGGCGCGATTGGAAGCGTTCACTCGCAATGACCGCAGCCCCGGTGCAATCAGCATGAAGGATCCCCTGCGTCTCGTGGTGATTGGCTCGGAATGCACGGGCAAAACAACGCTGACACAACAGCTCGGCGCCTGGCTCGCGGCGCCTGTCGTGCCGGAGTCTGCACGGATCTACGCCGAAAGCCTGTCTCGCGAGCTTACGGCAGAGGATGTCGAGCCGATCGCAGCTGGCCACATTCAGTCTGTCGCCCGTGTCATTGAACGGCATCCCGCAGCGCCTGTGCTCGTGCTCGACACGGACCTCGTCAGTACCGTCGTGTATGCCGGACACTACTATGGCACATGCCCGAAGTGGGTCGAGGACGAAGCGCTGGAACGGATCGGAGCGCTGTACCTGCTCTGCGCGATCGACATCCCGTGGCAGAGCGACGGCATACGTGACCGCGCCAAGGCACGGGAGACCATTCATCAGTCGTTTGTTGATGTACTGCAGCACGTGGGTGCCAACGTGCTCACTGTTGACGGATTGGGACCGCGTCGCCTACTGAACGCGCAAGCGGCCGTGCGCGGCTGGCGTGCCGCGCAGCACTCCTCCCAGTAACCGCCCGCCGAGTTCTGTTACTCTTCCGACGCCTCAAAGACCGAAATTTCGTGGCCGTCCGGATCAGTAAAATGAAATCGACGTCCGCCGGGAAAGGAGAAGATTTCGTGTGAGATTTTTCCGCCAGCGCCAACAACAGTCTCATACACCTGCTCAAGATCGTCTGTCTGAAATCCCGGGAGTGCATGAGTCGTTGACGACGTCTGCTTGGCGTCGGCATCCAGCCCGACGTCGGTGTCTCCTGTGAGAGTGCCGGCGTACGCGGGACCAAAATCAGTAAACTGCAAACCGAGCGCCGCGGAGTAGAACTTTTTCGCCCGGGCAATGTCTTTGGTAGGCAGCTCAAGGTAGGCAAGGCGTGTCATGAGACCTTAGGTGAATGGGTACACGATGTCATAGCGTCAGGCGTCCAACTCCGCCGCAGGCGAACCTGCGGGCGCCACCGGATCTGTCGCGCGCTTAGTGGGTAGTTGCAACCTGTACCAATAAGCTACACCAAGCAGGAAGAGCCCGCTCAGGAAGTAGGTCGCCACACGCCATCCGATAATCAATTGCGACGCTTCTCCGATTGTCTTCAGCGCCGCAAACACGGCAAGCGCCAATCCAACCTGTCGGAGGAGGGGCAAGGCCTGGCGACGACCACCGTAGATAGCAATCACACCCGACAGCGCATAAAACCCGATCAAAAGAAACGTGCTGACGTCAGGAGAAACAGCCCCGCTGAGCTCTTGCTGAATCCAAAAGAATGCGACCGTCACGCCGAGAAGTCGCAACAAAGATCGAGGCAGATCCTTCGCCACCTTACTGCCCGCATCCAGCGATCTGGACAGGTGCCAGGACAGCACGATCCACGCAACAGCGACTGAAGCCGTTGCCGCAGATTCTGGAGTGAGAAAAGGACGGTATTCGTACCAGGTGCGATATCCAAGAACGGTAAATGCGCGAATGGTCGCGACGCCGAGCCACAGTCCACCAGCGAAGCCGATGCTGCTGAGAGACAGTCGCCGCGACAAAAGTGCCGTCACAATCGCAAAGACCGAAATACCGACACAGAACGTCATCGCCTCGTAGTCCGCCGACACGCCAATTGAAACCGCGATCGCCACCGTGACCGCGGCCATGAACGTTGCCGTGAAGGCGTGGGTCGTACGTTCACCGTCACGATTAAACCGCGCGGCCACGGTGGCAATCACCGCGAATAGCGCCGCCACTCCAGCCGTCGACCACGACGATTGTCCTGTGAACCCCGACACGGCCACGCCGAGTGCTCCCAGCGGAAGAATCAGAGCCCCCAGAAGGGCGGTGCGGAATCCGCGGATTGTTGGTTCACCAACCAGATACGTCAGCAGTATCAACACAAGAGCCAGCGGCACTTGCACCGGCTTCACCGGCACACGTCCCGAAAGCGCGAGCAGAGCCGCCAGCGCGCAAATAAGACTCACAAAAGCCAAACCAATCTTGGCGCGTCCGCGCATCCAGACGATCGACCATCCAGCCAGACCCAAAGCGAATAATGCACCGGCTGCAGCGACTGGCCACCGACGCGCAGATTGGAGCTGATCCACCCCGGCCGCCGTGTAGATGGCGATCCCAAGAGAGGCAACCATCGGCGCGCTCTGCCATGACTTGTAAGCAAGCGAGGCAATGCCGGATCCCAACACGATGATTCCGTAGCCGAGGAGGAGGAGTGCATCTCCCTGTCCAGTGGACGTGACAAACGGTGCCAGCAGCGCGCCGCCAAATCCGACATTAAACAGCACCTGATCATCCTCACGCCACGCGAGTGCTGCCAACGCACCCGACGCGAGCGCCGCTCCAACCAGCGCAGCGGTCGTACTGATAAGCCGCAGCTGCGGCCCGGCCCCCCAGCACACGGCGTGAAAGATTGCCAGAGCGAGCGCAAGTAGTGCATTTCCGAAACGCGGGCTGTCTCCGTTCCGGAGCCGCCACCCGAATACTGCCATCACAATCGATGCCGCCACCCCGAGCGCAACGCGAAGTTCGGGACCGATCATGCCGTTCTGAATCGCCCACCCGAGGAAGGCTCCGACGCCCATCAGGATCGTGATTGCGGCCAGCGCGAGCGTTCCGTATCGACCGATCATATTCTCAATCGACGACTTGTCGAATGTGAATCGACGGCGAGTGCTCAGCTGCGGGGGAGTCGTGCCTAACGTCTTAAAGAGCGTTTCCCAGTCCTTGGCTGGTTCCGCGCGGGCAGGCCCCGCTGGCGCACTCGCCGCTCGTGGCTCACCCTGACCACTCTGCCGGAACACCTCGTTCAGTGCATCGACGCGACTTCCGCCGACCGCGGGCTCAGCTCCGGGCGCCGGTGATTCCGTGGTCGACGCCGTCGCAAGGGATCGCAACTCCGCCAGGTCGCGACGCAACGCAACGAGCTGGGCCTCCAGATGCTGCGCCGTCAGTTCCAACTGGTGAAGACGATCGGGCTGGGTCATGGATGGGTCGCCACGGTTGAGGCATACAGGCGCCTCAACTTGTGACGCCACGAGGCGCCCAGCAAGGAGCCGTTACCGTCGCTCCAGCTGCAAATCGTCCAGCTGCTGCAACACCGGAATCTCGCGGCCATCGGGCGCAAACAATCTGAAATACACCCGACGATTACGTGCCAGCTCCCGCACATCACGCTCACTGGTTTCCAACTGCGATTCGCCTAACGCGGCGATTCGCAGTCGCGACGCAGCAATTCCTTTTGACAACAGGTAGTCGCGCACGGCCTCGGCGCGGCGACGCGACAGCGCTTCATTGTATGTGTCGCTCGCCCTGCTGTCGGTGTGGCCCTCGAGGACGATCGACACCTCCGGGTAGCGCGCCAGGGAGTCCACCAGCGCGTCCAGAACCTGCCTCGACGCAGCAGCGAGCGTCGATCGGTCGAGCGCGAAATGCACTCGGCTCGGAACCGCACGCAACGCGTCCGGAGCCTTCGGTGTCGCGCGTACAGGATCGGGGGCCGGTGCGGGAATGAGCGGCGGTGTCGGTCGCTGCGGAGGAATGAACCGGAGTTGCGCCGCCAACTGTTCAGCTTCCTTCTCCCACACCTCGCACGATGGTGCGCCGAGCACCTCGTATTGAGATCGAAGCAGCGCAACTTCCAGTTGCAGGGCCGTGATTTGTTGTTCCGCCGAGAGCGTCCTTGTCGACACGCTATCGAGCTGTCGCCAGAGATCGGGACGCCGACTGCGGTTCAGCGATGCCATCGCCGCTGGTCGTTGCGCTGCGTTCAGCAGTTGCTGGGTGAGCGCACCGGCCTCGTTGCGCTCGTATGCGTTCTTGGCCAGCATGGCATAGGCAGCGGCGCGCTCCCCGCCCTCTCCGCTGCGCCAGGCAGTGGCGAGTGAATCAAAGTAAGCGAGGTCGCGTGCTATGATGGCGTCTGTAACTCGCGCATTCCGCATGGCAAATGATGGAGCGGGCCCGCCCGCCGACGAACACGCGACAAAAAGGGCGACCGATGCATGAAGCATCATCCACGAGGACAGGATTTGGAAACGGGACATGCGTTACTTCCCTCCCTTGCGGAACAGATCTTCGTCAAACTTGAAGCCAAACTCGACATACGGGCCGCGCTGAGTATAGCCAAGTGAATCAAAATCACGATCTGTGAACCCGAAGACGTTCCAACCACCAGCCAGACGCAGATTGCGCATGACCACGGCGCCAAGCTCAACGCCCATCCCATATCGACGCTCGACGAACTTCCCGTCACCCAACACACTTCCGATGAGACCCACGTCAGTGCGTTTGGTCAGGTCAACGATAGTTCGGCCCATCAGGAGATGCGCCGACGTACGATCGGTAATTCCGTCGCGCGTATCACTCGCCAACTTGCCGGCATAACGCGTTGAGAATGTCACCGTCGGCACAGGCTGAACATTTAGCAACAGCGCAGCGATGTTGGCAATCGACTTGGACGACGGGATACCTTGCGCATCCGTACGATCCAGACGGTTCTCTAATCGGAAGAGCGCGTTGACGTGATTCTGATCTGTCTGCCGCCAGGCGAGTCCCAACTGTGATCGACCGCGCGCGGCGTTGGTGTTAATCTGGTCCCAGATCGAGCGCCCCAGGAGCGTCCAATCGCGATCGAGCTTGCGAGCGTATCCCAGAGACCCGAGTACATTCTCACCCGTCGGACTGTCGCGATACTCGATGCGCGCCGTACCCTTCCAGACTGACGACTTGGTCCATTCGAGCGCGCCCGTCGCGGCAAACGTTGCAGCTTCGTCACCGTTGATAAGCGGCGTAATGCGTTCGAACGATGTGTTCGCCAGAATTCCTGGTGCGATCGCCCAACGATTGCGCAAACCCATCGAGGCCTCGGCATCACGACCATTGAAAGCATCGCGCGATCGGTACTCGGAGAACACCTGTCCGTTGCGCAGGTAATCCGCATCGATTCCGAAGACCGTGTTTTGCTGGTCGTCGTTCTGCCCCAGCGCATATGGGCCTTCTCCCGAGCTGATCCATTCGTGGCGGAGGTACGCGCGGGTTCGGTCGAACATGAGGTATTCGCCACCAACCGAGCCACGACGCGCACTGGAGGCATCGAGTCCGTACTCATACTCCGCGAACAGCGTTGAACGATCGGCACCGGGCGTTCGCGCCGTAATACGTGCGCGTGCGGCATTGAACGACAGAGGGGTAAGCCCCTGGTTCGGATCCGTTGGACCCGTGTTGAATGCGTTGAACTGTCCGCTGATAGTTGGTGTTACGGATGCGCCGTTCTCATCCGCCCAACGATACCCGAGTTCCGCGACGATGCGATCGGTGAGCCGACGCTCGACGCCAACAGATACGCCGTCCCGACGTCCGTCGGTGCGATCGTCCGAGGTATGAATGGCGTCGGCGATAAGCCGTGTGCGGTCGTTCAACGTTGCGCTCCACTTCGCACCGAACTCGCTGCGACCACCAACAAACGTTGACGAGCGATTGACGAAGCCGCTGTCCCCCTGAATTGCAAAGACGCGTCCTTCGATGCGCGCTGACTGATGGCGCAGTTCAATGCGCCATGCCGATCCCGTGAGATCGTCAATGCCTGTCACGGTGCGACCGACCTCGCCCGACAGCGTGGTGTTGACGCCCAGCTGAATGCCGAGGCTTGCGCCGAGCAACGTCTGTTCGTCGATTGGATTCTCGTCACGCACGGCGAATCCCCCAACTTCCACACGGCGACCAAGCTTTGCGCGACCATCACCACCGTAGGTCCAGAACTGCTCACCCGCCTGCTCCACTTCGTAAGAGACACGAATCGACACTGGGTTGAGATTGGCATCCAGACTCGCGACCGGTGCACGGAAGAGCAGGCGGCCAGTGAACGGTTCAACCGTGTAGTCCTCGAACCGAGCCATCGGCTGCGCCTTGAGAATCACCGCGGGTTGATTGCGATCGCGTGTGATCAGTTCAACGCGCTCGCTGTTCACCACGGTATTCTGGCGCGACAGGAGGTACGGACCGGAGAGGCCACGACCTCGGATCTCATCGATGATCTGCCGGATACCATTGCGACTGGCGAAGGTTGTTACCTGACCTCGAGTACCTTCTGCGTGATATGTCAGCCCCGTCATGCTGCGGTCATAGGCCAGCAGCAGGCGACGCTCATCTGAGCGTGGTGTTGCAAAATCACCGTACCGCAGGAACGATGATCCGCGATCCAGGCGTGCGTAAAGCCGCTGCTGACTCTGCGCATCGAATTCGCGAATCGACGCGTCCCCGAAGACGGCGTAGCCGTTATCCGGGGTGATGTCACGGAACTGCGTGCGGGCGGGATCACGTTCGGAATCAAATGCGAGCGTCAGAAGTCCCGCACCTTTGACGTCGCCCTTGAGCAGGATCGCACCACGCGCTCCGGCGCGAACGCGACCACTATCACCGGTGGCCTTAATATCGTTGAGTGATTCCTCGAACCCGTCGTTCAGGCTGCTTAGCCCGATGGATCCTTGGGTGAGGCTTCGCAAATCCAAGCGACCTTGGATTAATCCACTGGCCAGGAATGGCCGAGGTGCAGGCACGAACGTGATGTCGCGTGTGGTGGTTGCGGTGGCAGACGTCGCTCGCACCTGGGCACGCGCAGGATCATTCGGTACCAGGAGCAGGAACTCTGCCGCGCCGTTGCTGATAACCACCTGTGTCGCCCGCGCGGTCCCATCGGCATCCGGCACGCGCCATTCACCTGCACTGGCTTCGAGCGTGACCGCGACGTTGCCACGAATGGGCTGATCCAATGAATCCAGCACGCGAACCGTCACAGGCAGCGCGCGCCGGCCATCTGCGGGAACAGCCGTGGCCGGCAGATCCACCACAATCCGCCCCGATGCCGTACCCGGCTGCTGAGACAGTGCAGCGAGCGCGCGAAGCGGCGGCGTTGGCAGCGACGAGTTTCCGTCGTGCAATCCGTTTGCGGCGATAAGGCGAGAGTAGGTCGATCCTCCGACTGACGCGGTGCTGATAAATGCCGTCTGCGCTCCAACAACTGTTGGTGCGGCGGCCATGGGTGTTGCCAGCAGCTGACCCAATCCTGAGCTATCGGCCGCTGCGCGCACCTCTCCGCCACGCCGACGCAGGAGTACTTCCTCGAGCACCCTGGCATCTCGTGACCCCTCAGCGAAATCGGCTCGATGGAGTTCGCCTGCCTTGAGATCCACGAAGCGTGAATAGGGGTCGAAGGCGTTGCGCGTGTTCAAGGCCACCAATCGTTCACCCGATGGCAAGGAACTGCGATCCACCTTCACGACATGCAGCCCGGCGCGGACATTGATAAAGTTGTACTTGCCCTCGCTGTCCGTAATGGCACCTGTGCCATCTTCGAGCAGCATGCGCACTCCGGGGACGCCGACTTCACCGTCGCCTTGCCCCGCCAGATTATCACAGTCGCATTGCACGTAGACCTTTCCGCTGATAACTCCTCGCTGGTCGAAGAGCCCACGTGTCAGTTTGATGGGCACCGTTGCAACATTGGATTCGACACGCAGACCAGGCACTTCCGACACCGCCGAAGAGGCAGTGACGTTGTCCACATCGAAGCTGGCACCGAGCCCGATAAGCGCGCGATAGTCGACGCGAATCACCTGCCCGGGTTGCATGTCACCAATCGGCCAGCTTATCGAGGGTCCCGCGCCGCCACTTGGATCGGCAATGCGCTGGCGCGCGTCGCGATCCGGGCGACCACCCCGCCAGCTCGATGTCGGAACATAGGTAAAGCCCTTCGGCAGGGCATTTGTGACCAGCACGGTAGGCAGTGGGCTGCGTCCTACGTTGCGCACCAGCACCGTGAAGTCAGGGGTGTCGCGTAGTTCGCGCTCGTACCTCGGCGTGCTGATTTCCAGCACGAGGCGGTAATCTGCCTCCGGACGCACGGTGACACACGACCGACCGTTGTTCGCCACAATGGCACCGCCCGCAATCTGCACGGTGGCGCAGTTCGTAAACTCGGGTGCCGCTGCGGGCCCGATGAGTGCGGAAATCGCAACGACCGCGCTGTCACCCGGCGCGAGGTCCTGCGAAAAGCTGCACGTGACCACATTACCATTGGCGCCGCAGGCATCCGACATGCCCGTCGCTGACACGAAGGTCAATCCCGCCGGCAGCGTATCCACGAGGCTGATAGGACTCCGCAGTGGAACCGTGCCCGTGTTGCGCAACACCAACCGGAACGTACCGCGCTGTCCCACCAGAAAATCTCCGACAGCTTGCTTAGCAAATGTTGCTTCACGCCGCCCCTGCACCGGCGTTGTTATCCTGTTGCAATCGTTGGCAGCGTTGATATCACCGGCGGTCGAGACGCATGCGCCATTGCTCACGGATGACCCGGCGGCAGCCGTGACCTGTGTGGTGATGGAAATCTGGATCGTTTCACCTGCGGCGATCGGCGTGTTGCGTTCGCATCGAACGATCTGCCCGGTTACCGTGCAGGTTACCCCCACGCCAGTCGCTGCGATGGGGATAAGGCCCGCCGGAAGTGTGTCGGTTGCTACGGTCACGCCGGTCGTGGGACCACTCCCCTTGTTGGTGATGGTGAGGAACCACGTGGCGTTCTGCCCGACGATCAGTGTGTCAGCAGACACCGTCTTAATGATCTCAAGATCAGGACCCTGCGTTGGCACGATGGTAACGCAGTCCCTGCCACCGTTCAGTACCTGGGCATTCGGGACACTCACGACGGCACAATTCGTGGCTTGCGGCAATGCAGCTGCCGTAATCGACGCGGTGAGGGTAACGGCCGAACTATCGCCCGCAGCGATCGGACCGGGGTTGACGCAGCGCACCACATTCCCAGCAGCTGAGCAAACCCAACCAGTGCCCTGCGCGCTGAGATAAATCAATCCCGCGGGCAGCGTATCAACAACGGTGATGGGACCGCCCAGAGAGGTGGACCCTTCGTTACGTACGACGAGCCGGAAGGTCCCGGCCGCCCCAACGCTAAATGCGCCCAGCGCCGTCTTGCGGAGCCGCACAACTGGTGCGCCACCAACCGATGAGATCACCTCGCCACAGTTGTTGGTCGTGTTCAGTTCGCCAGACGTTTGCGCGCAAGCTGTGTTGGTTACCGGCACGAGCGGCTGCGATGAGCTGACGGCCACGGTAATGGATACTGTGGCTGTGGCACCAGCCGCGAGCGAGGTCGTTCTCGTACAATCAACCTGTTGTCCGTTGATGGAACACACGAAATCGCCACCGCCGGCAAGTGTTGGAACCAGTCCAGCTGGAACCAGATCACTCACGATGATGGGCGCGGTTGTCGGCCCGTTCCCAACATTCCTGACCGCGATGGTATAGGTGTGCGTGCTTCCCGTTCGCAGCGTGTCTGCATCCGCAACCTTGGTCACGACGAGATCGGGGGCACTCTGGACGGGTGTTGTGATCGCATCAGAATCATTGGGAGGCACGGGATCACCCGGCGTGCTCACGATCGCTGTGTTTGCAATTGGTCCCACCAGGCCCGGGGCAATGGCAACGTTGAGCGTGACTTCCGATGAACTGTTCGGCGCGAGGATCGCCGCGGTGCTGCACGTGACGGTCTGCCCCGCAACTGAACACGTCCAGCCGGCGCCGGTTCCGGAAACGAAGGTGAGACCTGCTGGCAGCACATCGACGATATGCGTCACTCCCGTCGTCGCTGCTTTGCCCACGTTCCGTACAGTCAGGAGATACGCCGCGTTTCCACCACTGATAAATGTTCCAATGGCAGTTTTCGTCAGCTTGAGGTCCGGCGAGTTGCGCACCGGCAGCGGGCCAACGCTCGCGACATTGTTCGCCAGCAACGTGTCGCGGAACAGACTGGGCGGTGCGACGCGAGCCGTATTCGTGATGGTGTTCCCTGCTGCCGCGGTAACTATGGCGTCGATCAGCAGCTCGTTGAAACCGCCAACCGGCAGCGCCGGGAGAACAGCACCCGCCAGCAGATCGGTCGCTGGAGGACCACTGAGGCACAGATTGCCCGCGATGTTGGCGCAGCGTGATCCGATAAGCTGAAGGCCGGGGCCTGGTTGCTCGAGCAACGTGGTGCCCTGAGGCAAGTCGACCGGACCGTGGTTCGTCGTGCGCACTCGATAGGTCACCGTGTCACCGGGCGCTGCTTCGGTAAAGCTGGCACTCTTCACCACGCCGATATCGACGGACCGCTGACCGATGATCCGAACCGTCGCATTGTCAGGGAGCACATTGGCACCCTGGCTCGTGGTTGTTCCGATCGTCGAAGTTACGTCCGTGTGCGGACCGACCGGCTGCACATAGGAGATTTGTATGCCTGCCACGCCGTCGCCCGAAACAATCACGCCCGATGCGACCGTGGTTGGCATGCCGGTGAGGGTGACAACTCCGTTCCCGGGATTGTACAACGCGGTCACACCTGCCGGCAGATTACCGAACACCACGCCCGTCAATCCGGGTGACAGCGTTAAGGTATAGGTGACTCCGCTCGCAACCGACGGCCCTCCATTTCGGAAGAGTACGGTGCCGCTGATCATGGTCCCTGGTGGCGCCAAAGCCGGGAACCCGTTTAATGCAGTTGTCACGTCGGCAAGAAGCGCCCCGGTCACGTTCGCCGTCGCACTGTTCGGCCCCGCGTTCGCCCCCTCGTTCGTTGAAGTGGCAATCGTGGTCGACAAGGTCGAATTCGCGATCGTGTTTTGCATGTAGTTTACTGTGATCGCATTCGTCCCGTTGCCCGATGCTATCTGTCCTGCAGCCAGCGTTGTGGGCATACCGGTGAACGTCACGACACCACTTGGCGCATCGTAGCTGAATGAAGCACCGGTCGGGAGATTACCGAGCGTCACGCCCGTCACATTCGCGGTCAGCGTCATCGTGTACACCACGTTTGCAGCGGCGTACGGACCGATATTTCGATACAATGCGGTCCCGGCAACCGGGCTCCCGGCCACTGCCATCGCCGGCAGCGTCACCACTGTGGTGACATCGGCCAGAAGTATGGGACTCAACGGCGTCGGCTGATTGTTATTGCCGGGATTACCGTCGCCATCGGGGTCCGCATTGGGACCGTCGTGCGATAAATCACTCAGCGTCTGTCCCGATAGTGCACCGGCCCCGGCTCCGCTGGCCTGATTTTCGTACCCCCCCGCTGGAAGCGGCACTACAGGGCCATAGCGCAGCTGGAATTCGAACTCGCACGTGGCAAGAGGTGCCAGCGACCCGATGGTTCCAAGCACTGTCGTGGTGTTGCCATCAAATGCTGCGTTTGATGTCGCCACGCATGCTCCCACAACCGAAGGAGCCGCTTCGATGGTGTATGTCCCGGCCGTCAGTATCGCGGCGGCGCCGCCTGCCACAAATGTCCCGAACAGGGGTGCGGCCCCCGTCAGCGGATCGCTGACCGTCACCGCGTTCAGCGCTTCGAGCGACGGATTTACAACACCGATGCGGAGAGTTGCGGTGAAGCTGCCGTTGAGGTTGTTCGTCTGTGGGGCCGGCAAACGTTTGAATAAACCAATTCGAGCTTGCGGGACGTAGGCATAGTTGTAATCCGTCGCGGCAACGTTCTCGGCGAGACCAATCGCGGAGATGTCCGGCGCAGTCGTCGCATTTCCTCCAGATGAACCCGCCGTCTGGATACCAACGGTCAAATACGGCTCCGACACAGTTCCACGCTGCACAGAGTAGGTGCCCTCTGGCAGGCCTGAGAACGAGTACACGCCGGTACTCGCGTTCGTGTTCACAGTGCGGCTTACCGCGCTCAGATCGAAGGCCTGACCGGTGAGCGCCATGGTGATTGACCCGATTCCCGTGTCGCCGCCTTCCTGAGTGCCGTTGTTGTTGAAATCGCGAAACACTAAGCCAGCGATACTTGAGCTCGTGACCGTGACGGAACCGCTGATTGAGTTGTTCCCAGGCTCCACGTCGATAGAGACTGTGGTAACAGATGCCGTGTTCGTCGACGTGCCACCAGCCGGCGAAGTGAGATTGCGCACGGGAACGGAAATATCCACAACCGCGCCGCTGCTTACCGTACCGAGGTTGCACGTGAATGCGGTTTGTCCGGCCGTGCCAGTGCACGTGGTCGCAGTGGTCGTCCCACTGACAACCAATACGCTCGGCGCACCGGTGAGCTCCATACCGCTGGGCAGATTGTCGGTGACGATGACCGTGTGTGCCTCGGCGAGGCCGGCGCCCGTATTGTTGCGCACGCGAATCGTCCAACTGTACGGTCGTCGCAAGCCGATCGATGAAGCTGACGGCACTTTGCTGACCACTTCCATGTCGGCACTTGTAGGTACCGTCGTCGCCACGGTCACCGTATGACTGGTGTTGTTGTTCGCACCGGTCGGGTCGGAGACGTTGGCCCCAACACTCGATACCCTGGCCCGATTGGTTATTGCGCCCACGGCCGACGCCGTCACGTTCAGGACGATTGGGGGTGCGCTGGTTGATGGGGCGAGCGGGCTTCCCGGAGAATACGCCCGATTGCATGTAATGACGGCCGCGCCAACAACCGGTGCGGCAGGTGAGCAACTCCATCCATTCAGCGTGTAACTGTTGACCGTCACATTGGCGGGCAACGAGTCGGTTACTACGACCTGGCCGTAAAAGGCCGACGGTCCGATGTTCGAGGCCGTCAGCGTCCAGTTGAACGGAACTCCGACCACGGCGAGCGCCGAATTCGGACCTGTCTTGGCGATAGTCAGATCGGCCGCCTCATCGAACAGATTGGCGCCGCCATCAGTTGCCACGTTGTTGCTGAGGAGCGGATCAGGAGGGGAGCTCGTACTGATCCATCCAATGTTCGTGACGTTGCTGCCCACCGAAGCAATAGTCACCGGAATCGTGACTGATCCCAACGCTTGATTGTTGCCAGCCGCGCCGCCACTCGGCCTGGTGCACGTCACGATTTGGCCACTCGCCGCACAGGTCCAACCGTTCTGCGACGCCGCTACTGCGCCGACTATATAGTTGGCGGGAATCGTATCGCGAATTGTCAGACCAGTGGGGATGTCACCGTCGTACGCGGCGGTCAGCACAAAATTGAACCTGCTCCCGACGAAGTAAGGACCTGCCGCACTGCGGGACTTGCTCAGTCGAACGTCCGATCCAGCGGTCACCGCAATGGTGAAGACGGAGGTGTTGTTCGCCGGGTTTGGATCCTGCGGCGTGCCGGCAGCAGCGCCGGGCTGGAGCGCGATGCTCGCAGTGCCGGTCACATTGCTTGACGACCATGCAGTGATCTTACCGGGTACGTTGCCCACGACGAGGCTGCTTCCGGAGGCTATCGGTCCGGCAATGTTGCAGGTCAGTGTGTTGCTTGCCACAGAGCAGCCCGCTGGCACGGCACCAGACTGTGTGAAACCCGTCGGCAATGGAAACGTGATTCGAAGACTCGATGCGGGATCGGGTCCGATATTGTTGATCGCCAAGCTGTAATTGAAGTTTGATCCTGACGGCAGTGTGGCCGGCCCGCTCAGAACAATCCCGAAATCTGCGCCAGCCTGCACCGTCGTTGTGTTCGAGACCGAATTGTTGTCTTCATCGACGTCCGGGTCGATGGATGTCACGGAGGAGGCCACGACGGTCGTGCCTTGTACCTGCGGTCGCAGCGCTATTGTGAATGAAGCCGTTGCCGTAGAGGCCAGCTCCGGGTGCGTGCAGGTCACTTTTGCCGGACCTGCCTGACCTACCGTCATCCCCGAGCACACAGCGCCGGTTCCAGTTGTGTAGCCCGCGTAGTTAGAGCTGACGGGCACATCCATTAAATAACTGACCCCGGTGGCCGTAGTCACACCGTTGTTCGCAATGTTTACTGAGTACGTCAGGAGCCCCGTACGCGGAATCGGGTCGGGTGCGTCGGTCACGTTGAGTACCAGGTCAACCTGCGGAACCGCCGCGGCTGCAATCAGCACGAGTGCACCCGTCACCGAACTCAGGACGCGTGTGGCACGGCTGAACGCCGAGGTCCGTTTCGACCCCCGGGGCCTGGCCTGACCTGCGATCGAGAACGCCGGCGTTCGGAATTTCAGCATTGGCGGTGTTTTTTCGCGGTTGCCGCAACGGCGGCGTCGCCGCCGAACCAGAGTTCTGTGACGACGATCACACATTGACGACTTCTTATCCATCGATAGCAACTTCCGTGCTCGTTTGGCGACAGGTGAGAGAGATGCTTTCGGGTACGAGAATGGGCGACCCCTGAGGGCCGCCCATTCGAGGGTGCAGATTTTACCCGGGTACTAGTATCGATAGTGATCCGGCTTGTACGGTCCGTCAACCGGCACTCCGATGTACGACGCCTGTGCTTCTGAGAGCTTGGTCAGTTTGACGCCGAGCTTGCTCAGATGAAGGCGGGCAACCTTTTCGTCGAGGTGTTTGGGAAGGACGTAAACTTCCTTCTTGTAATTCGACGTATTGCCAAACAACTCGATCTGCGCAATCACCTGGTTGCTGAAGGACGACGACATCACAAAACTCGGATGACCGGTCGCGCAGCCAAGGTTCAGCAGGCGGCCTTCGGCCAGAATGAGGACACTATGTCCGTCGGGGAAAATGTACTCGTCAAATTGCGGCTTGATATTGTTGCGAACGATGCCGGACGATTTCAATCCGGCCATGTCGATTTCGTTGTCGAAGTGGCCGATGTTTCCGACGATCGCTTTGTCCTTCATCTGCTTCATATGCTCGACCGTGATGATGTCTTTGTTTCCGGTCGCGGTAATAAAAATGTCGGCGGTGGCGAGCACGTCTTCGAGCACCGTGACCTGGTAACCCTCCATGGCAGCCTGCAGCGCACAGATGGGATCGATCTCGGTGATCACAACGCGAGCGCCCTGACCGCGCAGCGCCTGAGCGCATCCCTTGCCGACATCGCCGTAGCCGAGAATGACGGCGACCTTGCCAGCCAGCATCACGTCGCTGGCCCGGAGGATTCCATCGGTCAGCGAGTGGCGGCAGCCGTACAGATTATCAAACTTGCTCTTGGTTACCGAGTCGTTGACGTTGATGGCCGGGAACAGCAGCGTCCCCGCCTTCATCATCTCGTACAGGCGGTGAACGCCCGTGGTGGTTTCTTCTGTCACACCGTTGATGTCGGCAGCCACTTTCGTCCAACGATCCGGACGTGCGCTAATCTCGGTGCGGAGCAGCTCCAGGATGACCGCCCATTCCTCTGAATCGGTCGCCTTGTTGAACGCCGGGACTTTCCCGCTCTTTTCGTATTCGACGCCCTTGTGAATCAGCAGTGTGGCGTCGCCACCGTCATCAAGAAGCATGTTCGGACCTTTACCATCGGGCCACATCAGTGCCTGGTCCGTGCACCACCAATACTCTTCCAGCGTTTCGCCTTTCCAGGCGAACACTGGAACCCCCTGCGGATTATCAACCGTGCCGTTCGGTCCCACCACGGTAGCAGAAGCCGCGTGATCCTGCGTGGAGAAAATGTTGCACGAGACCCAACGAACGTCGGCGCCCAGTTCAACCAGCGTTTCGATAAGTACCGCAGTCTGAATGGTCATGTGCAATGAGCCCATGATTCTTGCGCCACGCAGCGGCTGCTGCTTACCAAACTCGGCGCGCAGGGCCATGAGTCCCGGCATTTCCACTTCGGCGAGGCGGATTTCCTTTCGGCCCCATTCGGCCAATGAGAGGTCACGTACTTTGAACGCCGGTCGGTCGAGGGCGGAGCCTTCGGAGTGTACCGGACTGAGAGTCGAAGCCATAATATGCTCGGTGGTTAAGTGGTAGATGGTGGCGAAGGAACAAGTGCGTGAAGCAGAAACAGCGGCGGACCCTTGGCGTTCGGGTCGAGCGGCAGTGGTGTGTATCGCATGCTCTCGAATCCGATGGCGGTAAGCCAGCCGGACAATTCGCGCTTGGAGAAGCCCGGCCACACGTGCCCCATGGTCTGTCGCAGATCGGCTCGCTCGTGTGGCAGCATATCGATGACGATCAGCGCGCCCCCGGGCCGCAGAATGCGCAATGACTCATGCAACACCAATGAGGGCTCTGCCGTGTAATGCAGCGACAGCGCGAGAACAGCAAAATCCACCGTATCATCGGCGAGCGGAAGCGACTCGAGATCCCCCTGTCGGGCATCAACGTTTGCGAAGTCTGCGGTAGTAACCCTCGCGGCATCGAGCATCTCAACGGACGCATCCACCGCGATCACCAGTCGGACGTGCGGTGCCAGCAGTGCTGAAAACGAACCGTCGCCGCACCCGAGGTCAGCAACGACCGCGTGCCGCGGCAACATGGCCAGTGCCAGTTCGAGGTCGATCCGGGATCCGAAGAGTTCCTTGCGGATGGCTCCCCAGTTCTCCGAAACGGACGAGAAATATTCCCGTGATTTTCTCCGCCGATCTGAGAGCACCGCTAATTGACGAGCCTGATCGTGGTCGGCGACCTCCGAGCGGCGTACATCCCCTCGCACGACCTCCCAGATCCGCGCCGCCTGATCTCCGAGTTCAGGAGAAAGCTTGTAAAACCGGCTCGTTCCATCGGCCCGGGACACCACCCAACCGTCATCGCCCAGCACCTTGAGGTGGCGCGAGATGGTCGACTGGGGGAGCTGCAGGATAACGCCGAGTTCCCCAACCGTGACCTCGTCTCGCTCCAGTGCCAGCAGCAGACGATTACGGGTTGGATCCGCGAGCGCGGAGAGGTGATTGAGGGTGGGAGACAGGTTATCCATTCTTATAGCCGGATAGAAGGATATATAAGAGTGTCTCCGGCGTCAACAGCGCGGGGTTTCGCGAGCTGCGGCCTGCAACACGTTTTTTGGCGGACCGGCCAGGTCCAACGCAAAACCGCCGACTCTCGTGTTGAGAGTCGGCGGCCTGAGCCTGAAATCCTGCTGTGAACTACTTCTTTCCTGCGCGCTTCGCCGTCTTCGTACGTGCATTGGACGGGGATCCCTTCTTGCCACCGGCGCGAACGCCACGCGGACGGGGCTTCTGCGCACCCGGGAGATGGGCCCACGAGGCGCCGGTACGGGCGAATGAAATCGCGGCGGACGAGACGCCCCACTTTCTGGCGAGCGAGTTCTGCGTCATGTGTTCGTACTTACCCGCACGCAGGTCGCGGACCTGCTGCTCGGTCAGCACGGCATCTGGATGTCCACGGCCTTTCTGGAAGCCCTGCAGGCTCGTCTTTTTGGCCTTCTTGGTCTTCTTGGCCGGACGCTTAGCGGACTTGGACTTCGTCTTCTTTTTCAGCATGGGTAACGGGGAGAGTGGGAGAGGTGTGAACCCGCAGACGTACTGTTGAGCAGTTCACTGCGACCGCGAACTGGTTAGGCCAGGCTGCACCTGAACCTGTCTTGCTGCGATCGCACTGAATGTTCGTGGAGGTCCCATAACAGCCCCGTCTTGAGCCGGCCGCGTCGCATACAGCTGACAACGCGCCTCATCTCCACGGCCCCACAGTACAACGGTCGCGCGGCAGCACCGCGCTTCCCGATGCGCCAATATTAGCACAGGATTAACAAAATGGCGACAGTTTTTTTCGTTAGCTGGCACAACTTGGCAAAATGATGCCTGACGAGGGCGCTTTTTTGCACTTCTCAAGCATTCGGTGACGCTCGTCAGGCATGCCTGACGAGCGTTTGGTTCGGTGGCTCGACCTATTGCATGCTGGCGGTAAACATGATGTGTGCCTTGGGCGTACCGGGAAACATGAGCCACGGCTGGTTTCCGTTAGGCTTTTCAGGGAGTCCAACAGTAGCGCCCGTCGCAAACGGCACGTAGACGACATAAAGGTGGCGGCTCCCTTTCACTGTGCCACTTTGCGCATCAAATGAGCCGCCAGTGAGCGAATAGAGGGCAGATGGCAGCGTCGGCATCTTTATCTTACCCGACGCGACCTCACGAAATCGCACACTGTCAACCTGCGCTCCAACTACCCCCTCCACACGCAGCGATCGTCCGCGGGCCATGAACGGCTCCATGCCTTCGTGGTAACAGGCAACATGAAACGTTTCCAGCTTCGGATCATCGGCGAGACACGTCATCCCACGGCCATCACGAATTACGCTCAGCTTGCCATCGGCACCGTAGCCCATCACGCGCGCCCCCGCCCGCATTTCCTCGGGTAATGGGAGCACAGCCGCGGCAATCTGTGCCTCGCGCGACTGAGCGCTCGCCACGCCCGGCGTCACCAGCAGGAAAGCAATGAACAGTGCCGTACGATGTATCGAACGCATGGTGGGTTGGGTTGGGGTAGAGACAATCATGAGAGCTTCCTGAGGCCGGCGTGGAGCCGTGGCAGCGCGTTCTCGATATCCGCCATGCTCACCGCGCCCACCGATAGACGGCACCACCCCGTATCACCCTCCGCTCCAAACGCGTCGAACGGAACGACGCCAAGCCCTGCTGTGCTTAACAACCATCGCCTGATGTCATCATTCGTCGTGAGCATTTCGCCGTCCGCTGTCCGCTTACCCAACAGCGCAAAATGGCCGCTGAGGTAAATCGCTCCCTGCGGCTCAACGGCATCCACGGCATGCCCCTCGGCCCGGAACGACTGAATGCCGTTGTACAGGGCCTGCAATCTTCCCTGAGCACCGGCGATGATCGTTTCGCGATACGCATCGATGGCGCCCTGATTCATCAGAAGCCTCGCGCTGGCGTACTGCTCTGCGCGCGGCGCCCAGGTGCCCACATGCGCCAGAAAGTTGTTCATGGCGCGCATAATGTCGCTCGGTCCCAGCGCCCAGCCGACACGTACACCGGTTGCGGCGAAGGCCTTCGACATGCCGTCGATATAGATGGTGAACGGTGCCATCTCCGGTCGTAAACCCACTGGATCCACATGTGACCGATCGCCAAAAATCAGCTGCCAGTACACCTGATCATACAGCACATAAAGCGGTCGCTCGTGCGGTCCGCGTCGTTTGTTCTCTGCCAACACTAAATCGCAGATCTCACCCAGCGCTTCGGCGGTGTAGCAGGTGCCACACGGATTGTGCGTCGAGTTCAGCGCAAGCATGCGAGCTCCCGGAAGGTGCGGAGCGAGATCTTCTGCTGATGGATGAAATCCATTGGCCCGAGCACCGCTTACCGGCACACCTAACGCACCAACCATGTGGCAGTAGTAGTCGTTGTTCCACGACGGCACTCCATAGATCACGCGATCCCCCGGATCACACAGCGTCGCGTACGTGCCGTAAACAGCCGGCCGCGATCCTGAGGTCACCAGCACGTTGTTATCAGCGTAGGAGAGCCCGAGTGAACGTTTGGTGTATTCCAGAACAGACGCTTTGAACTCGGGGACACCCGTCGCGGGAGGGTAGTTGGTCTGACCCTGTCGCACCGCGTCGACGATACCATCCTCCAACTCCTTCGGAATGCGGAACTGCCGCGGATCAAAGTCGCCCACCGTCAGGTTGCACACCGCCTCGCCGGCGGCGATCCGTTCCCGGATCTCGGCTGCGATGCGAAGAATGGCTGAGCCCTGGAGCGTGCCAACTGGTGTAGAGAGGCGCAGAGCGGCGGCCTCTGGAGCTGTTGGGAGCGGCAAAGCGGTTGTAGGCGACATGACGATGACGTGGTGAGAGACTCCTGCACTAACCTCAAGGTATCTCGGCGGCAGCCCTTCGCTCCAGCCCACCCTTGAACGTATAAAATTGCGACGGGTTCAGGTGTCACGGGTAGGCGGTGCGGTGCTGAACGGCCAACAGAATGCCAAGGAAAGACTTGGTTCGATACAACTTCATTCTAGTATTCGTCTATCATGGCGGCACTCAAACCCACGGCAGTCCCCGGGAGTACGAATTTGCGACGATTTATGGCATTGGGCGCTGCAGCGCTCGTACTGTGCGCAGGCACCCTCGCGGCTCAACAGGCTCCACCCCGTACCGGGACGATCGACGTCCTACCCGGCACGCGCGTCCGCGTGACAGCCAGCAATCTGGTTGCTCCCCTGGTGGCCAGCTTTCTTCAGCAGCGCGGCGATACGGCCGTCTTCATCGAAGACGGAGCCGGTCGCGGCATCTGGACGATCAACGTCTCACAGATCAGTCGTTTGGAGCGCAGCAACGGGGAGCAGCGTTCCAACAAGCCCAAGGTCATCCGCGGCGCGGTGATCGGCGGCGCCATCGGACTCACCGGCGGTCTCCTCTTCGCGTCGACTGTTAAACCCGGTGATACATCCAAATCGTACGACCGCGTGCTGACCGGCGGACTCGGCTTGCTGACTGGCGGTGCGATCGGTGCATTCATTGGCACACGCTTTGCTCAGGAGCGGTGGACCAACATTCCGCTACCACGCAGCGCGTCGCTGGCACCCTTGTCGACGCGCGGCGGACTGCGCGTCGCACTCAGTTACAGGTTCTAACGTCCTCCCCGACCGAACGCCCAGCGGGTTGTCACCGTCAGATTGCGCGGCGGATGAATGTAGTAATATGAAGTGGACCCGTCCGTGAACCCGGCGTTGTAGAAGCGTCGATCGAATGCGTTGCGCAGCTGAACGAGAACAGTGGCGGGTCCCGTCTGGAATGTTGTCGCAAGATCTGTCAGATACCCGGGAGGGGTCACAAACCGCTCGTCGCCCGTGTTCGCGAGAAAGGACCGTCCCACATATCGGCCGCTGAGCGTAATGCTTCCCCACCGCTGCACAGGTACCGACACCGATTGGTTGCTGGTAAACCCCGGTGTAAGCAGCGGGGTTACATCGCGGAAAGTCTCCTGCGTCGCGTCGTCGGTATACTCATCGATCCGTCCACGCATCACCGACGCGTTGGCAGTGACCAGCACATTGTGCGGCGCACGATATGTCGCGTCCAGCTCAAACCCGCGCCGCAGGCTGCGATCCACATTCTTCCGCAGCGGCAGCCCAATGTAGCTGAGCGCTCCAATAGGAGTGATTTCGTTGCGGAATCGCATCTCGAACAGATTTGCGCTGACGGTCACGCGATCTGCCGTGTGTTCGATACCCGCCTCGAAATCGTGGACACGCTCCGGTCGGACGCGCGAGAACGATCCAATAAAGTCGACGTTGGTGGAATCAACATCGTCAAAGCCGGCGAACATGTCGTTGCGTGTCGGTTCGCGACCGTTCGTTCCCCACGATGCAAACACGCGCGTTGTCGGCTGCAGCGCCCAAGTGGCACCAAGCTTCGGATTCACAAAGGTCCAGCCAATGGATGAACCGCTGATTCCCGATGACTGGGCCGGGTTATAGCGAAAGAAGGCACGGCGCACCTGCAGATCAGCAAACAGCTGCAGCGGACCCTGGCCGACCGTCGCCTTGGCAAAAGCGCTCACTTCATCCTTCTCTCCACTGTTGCGATACAACTCCCGTCCGACGTCCGGGCGCACGGCAGACGCGTGGTCGCGCGCATAGGTGTTGCCGTGTGCGCCAAAATTGAGCGCCACCGCTCCCGCTTGTGTGTTGAATCCGCCCAGCAGTCCGTACATGGCAGATGCCAACTTGTAATTCGAGGTCGCACCGTCGAACGTCACATCGTAATTGCCGCCGGCCTCGACCACGTAGGCAGTGGCCGTCAGCGACGACCGATTTCCGACCAAATGTGTCAGCGCTGCACTCCCGACCGATTGCCGGAATCGATCGCGGTCCACCGGTGGCAGTGGATTGTCGCGCGGATCACTGCTGAGCGTTGCGATGTCCGATGCCAGATACGCGAGTCCGTTCCTCGAAATTCCAGACAGGAGCGTGGCCTTCACCGAAGTGCGCTCGGCGAAATACCCGGCGGAGAAGAATCCTCCGTGGGATGTGTTCCCGGCATTCCGTCGAAATCCATCGGTTTCACTCGCCGAGACTCGACTGTAGAACGAAAAGCGATTCGGCATGAGCCCGGACTGCCACTCCGCACTCGCGCGTCGCGTGCCGAACGACCCACCGGTCACCTGTACCTCGCCTCCGCGAAGTGCGCTACTGAGCGCAATCGATTCCAGATTGATTGAACCGGCGTACGAAGCAATCCCCTGCGTACTCGTTCCCACGCCCCGCTGAATCTGAATCGATTGCAGTGAATTGCCGAAGTCAGGAAAGTTCGAGAAGAAGACCCCTTGATCCTCAGCGTCATTCAGCGGCACGCCATCGAGCGTGACATTGACCCGGCTCTGATCGATCCCGCGAATCCGCAGATACGTGTAGTTGCTGTATGCCCCACCGTCCGAGTACGTCGTCATCGACGGCGTCGTGACCATCAGGATGTTCGGGAGTTCCTGACCGGAGTACTGCGACTCAATTTCCTGCTGTGTCACCACCCGTTGAGCGATCGGTGCGCCGCTCGCCGCACCCGCTCCGCGCATTGCGGTGACTGTAACACCCTCCAATGAGCGAACAGAGGGAGTCAAATGAATGAGAATGCCGTCCAATGAATTCAGCTGCAGCTCACGCAGTGCAAATCCCGCGCGCGAAAAGCGAACACGATCACCGAGCACAGCATCAATCTCAAAACGGCCGATCGAATCAGTGAGTGTGGCACGCTGGGTCCCCACAACCTGCACCAATGCACCCGCTACGGGTTGCTGCGTGGATGCGTCTCTGACCGTGCCGGTGGCCGCGGTCAACACAAGAAAGAGATGAAGTAGTGACATGGGAGCTCGGGGCAGGCGGTAAGCGAAGAAGAGCGCTAACCCGCGGCCTATCGCCGGCGAGGCACGTGAATCCGGTGGCGCGTAGAGCCGCACTTGCGCGCACATCGCTGTCGATAGGCGTCGGCACCGGTCATGAGTAAGGTATCGATGGGCAGCCAATTTTCAACGCCCGAGTCGCTGGCGGCCTGCACTGCGGAATCGCCCGGCGGCTGAACCGCGTGACCGTCCGCCCCGGTCTGCGCTCACCGCATTCGGTGCTGTCGTCAGGCCTCATTTGTTGCGCGCCGATCTGGACATGAACCGAAGGCGGCCCCGTGCATCCGCACAGGGCCGCCTCGTGTACCTAACGTGCGCTGGTTACGCCCACTTGAATCCGTGCTTTGAAAGAGGAATCGATCGAATGCGTGTCCCCGTGGCAGCAAAGATCGCACCACACAGAGCCGGCACGACGGGCGGCAGCGCCGGTTCCCCGAGGCCGGTGACCGGATTGTCGCTGATGACAAAATGTATGTCGACCGGAGGCGCCTGTGAGGTGCGGAGCAGCGGGTGCTCCCGGAACGACGACTGCACGGTACGACCTTTCTCGATCGTGATCTCCTGTGCCATCGCTTCTCCCAATCCATCGAGCACCGCGCCCTGCACCTGCTGCTCGGCGCCGTTCGGATTGACGATCTGCCGACCGACGTCGCCCACCACCCAGACTTTATTCACCTTCACGGCGTTCCCGGTACCAACCGTCGCTTCCACCACCTCGGCGAAATAGCCACGGTGACTGAAGTGGAACGCAACACCCATACCGGTCCCTTTGGGAAGCGCACGTTTGCCCCAGCCCGAGCGTTCAGCTACGGCCCGCAGCACGCCGCTCATTCGCGCGGCGTCGTAGCCATTGCGGCCGTCCGCATCCTGTACCAAGCCCTTGTCGGCGAGCAGATCCAGGCGGAACTGCACCGGATCCTTGCCCGCCGCATGCGCCAACTCGTCCAGGAACGAGTGAAACACGAACGCGATGGCGTTACTCGTTGGTGCCCGCAGCGCTCCCGTTGGAACGCCCAGTGGCATCGTGGAGACGCCAAGTGAGAAGTTGGGAACAAAGCGCGCCGGGAACTCCGCTGGGTTCATTGACGAGCTCGAGGCAAAGCGTTCGCCCTCGCCAAACGTCACGAAGTGGTTCTGCCATGCCGTCAGCTTACCACCAGCATCCACCGCTCCCTTGAGGTGATGGAATCCCGCCGGACGATAGAAATCGTGCTGCATGTCATCTTCGCGCGTCCATAACAGCTTAACAGGTTCGCCGGCCTCTTTCGCAATCCACGCCGCCTCGACCATGTAATCATTGTTTAGCCGTCGACCGAACCCGCCACCGATCCGCGTCAGATGAATTGTAATGTCCTCCGGCGCAACCTTGAGGGTGCTCGCCACGAGCGTGCGCCCGGACTGCGGCGTCTGGCTGGGCGCCCAGATCTCGACTTTGCCGTTCACCACGTGCGCCGTGCAGTTCTGTGGTTCCAGCGTCGCGTGTGAGATGAACGGGTACGAGTACGATGCCTCAACAACTTTGGCAGCACCACTGAATGCAGCAGCGACGTCTCCGTCGTTGCGCAAGGACCGTTGTGGACCAGCTGCGCGGAACTCCTGCGACTTGGCCGCAAAACCCGCACTACTCTGCGTCGCGGTAGCGCCCTCATTCCACACGACCTTCAACTTCTTGCGCGCCGACTGCGCCTGCCACCAACTCTCGGCAACAATCGCAACGCCCCCCAGCAGGCCATTTAATGCAGTACCGCCTTCCACCACGAAGGCGTGGCGGACACCGGGCTCCCTTTTGATCTCGTCGAGGTTCGCACTCACCACTTTCCCCGCGAACACCGGACACTTCTCGAAGACCGCATAACGCATCCCCGGCACCACCGTATCGATGCCAAAGAGCGGTTTGCCCATAACGATGTGTGGTGTATCGACCTGCGGCAGCGACTTGCCTATAATCTTGAAGTCGCGCGGATCCTTCACCTTCACCGTCGCGAGATCCGGGGGCGTGATCGTCGCTGCGACAGCCGCGAGCTCACCGTACGCAGCGCTGCGGTTGGAGCCGCGATGATGCACACGTCCCGAGGCTGTTGTCAGTTCACTCTCCGGCACGCTCCATGTCTGCGCCGCCGCCTTGACGAACATCAAGCGGCCGGCCGCTCCGATCTGTCGGTGCGGCTCGTAGTTCATCGGCGTTGATTGCGAACCGCCCGCGAACTGCGCCCCATATAATTTTTCGTCAGAGTCGGCCTGTTCAATGCGAATGTCCTTCCAATCCACATCAAGTTCCTCGGCGATCACCATGGGAAGCATTGTCTTGATGCCCTGCCCCACTTCGGGGTTCTTGGACATGATGACGATCGGACCCGAGACCGGGACCTTGATGAACGCGTTCGGCATAAAATCCGCGGCAGCCGATCCAGCGGCGCCAAGCGGAGCGGCCAATGCCTCGGCGGGTCGCAAATAGGAGCTGAGGAGTAATCCGCCGCCCGTTATGGCCGATACGCGCAGAAAAGCGCGGCGGTCAACAGTAGTGGTCGTCATGGCGCCCCCTTATCGGTTCGCGCCCGACCGATTGGTCGGCGCAGGTTCAGTGGCGAGCGTCCCCGCAGCTTTATGCACGGCGGCGCGAATGCGCAGGTATGTAGCGCAACGACAGAGATTGCCGTTCATCGCGGTATCGATATCGTCATCCGTCGGCTTGGGCGTTTTGGCCAGCAGCGCCGCGGCGGTCATCATCTGGCCGGCTTGACAGTATCCGCACTGCGGAACATCCAGCTCCGTCCAGGCCTGCTGGACCACGTGACTCCCATCTGTTGAAAGACCTTCGATGGTCGTGACTGCGGCGGTTCCGACGGCGGACACACGTCGTTGGCACGATCGAATCGCTGCGCCATTCACGTGCACGGTGCAAGCTCCGCACTGCCCGACTCCGCATCCGAATTTCGTACCTTTGAGGTCCATCGCGTCACGCAGCACCCATAGCAATGGAGTGTCTGGCGCGACGTCGACAGTCGCCGATTTACCGTTGACGTTGAGCGTGTACTTCATATGTCTGCGCTCCTTGGAAGCGGACTGACCTGACTGGTGGTGCGCGCGGGATGCACGTGGGAAAGACCGGAACTCTAATAGTTGGGGCGGGGACCGCATTTGCCAAGACCTTTGGGATGCCAGCTACCTCTCGACTTGCGAGTCGACCGGAGGCAGTGGTGAACGACCTGGCAAGGCCTGAGCGCCTCGGCGCCGCTGTTGCTGACTTTGGCACCAGGACGATGCCCTAACGAGAAGCCTGGCGTTTCCCCTTTCGAATCTTTGCGGATAAATGCGCGAGACGAAAACGACTCGACCCCCGACACGGCCGAGGGTCGAGCGAAGTGCGCCTATGTTAACACCCGGGTTATTTAATAAACGTCCCCGATTTCAGCTCACTCAGCGCCTGCCTGATTTCGTCATCGGTATTCATCACAATCGGTCCGTACCAGGCTACGGGTTCTTCTATGGGACGCCCCGAGACCAGCAGAAAGCGAATGCCCTGCTCGCCGGCGCGCACGCGCACCTCGTCGCCGGAGTCGAAAACGACCAGCGTGCGATTCCCCGACAGATCTCTCACCGGATTATCGTCCTCGACGTGACGCTCGGTCAGAACACCGAGCGGATCTGACGCGCTACGAAAGTCTCCGCTGCCTTCAAAGATGTAGGCGAACGTATTTGCGTAAGTATCAACCGGAAGTGACTTGGTCACGCCAGGTGGCACGTAGATGTCGAGATACTGCGGCTGTGCTGCTATGCCGTCAACAGGACCCGTCTTTCCCCAGAACTCCCCGATTATCACACGGACTCTGGTACCGTCGTCGTCAATAATCTCCGGAATGAACCGCGACGCTACATCCTGATATCTGGGTTCGGTCATCTTCAGCGATGACGGCAGGTTGGCCCAAAGCTGGAAGCCGTGCATCCGACCAGCGGCATCCCCCTGTGGCATTTCCTGATGCAGAATGCCCCGCCCCGCCGTCATCCACTGGACATCTCCCGCACCCAACGACCCGCTGTTGCCAAGTGAATCCGCGTGCGACACATCGCCGGCCAGAACGTACGTGATCGTTTCGATGCCGCGATGCGGGTGCCACGGAAAACCGGCGAGGTAGTCTTCAGGCCGCTCGTTCCGGAAGTCGTCGAACAGGAGAAAGGGATCCACCTCCTTCGGATTCGTGAATCCAAAGGCTCTATGCAGGTGCACACCCGCGCCTTCGAGCGTGGGCTTCGCCTCAGCGATGCGTTTTACAGGTCGAATGGACATGATGTATTTATTGGCTGAAGGATTCCCGACTGTTCAGCTACCGGCGTACTAAGTTATCCACCGGCCTCGGAGTTCCTCTGCACGGTCTCGCTGGGGGCTGCACTGTCCCGCGCCTTGCCGCCAGCCGCCCTCAACTACAGACTCACCAAAATCTCCTGCCCTCACCCCGCGTCTCTCAAGCTCCCGCTCGATATGCGCTCCAATACGCATTCCCTGGTTGCCGCGATTCTGGTTTTTTGTGCGACTGCAATGGCTGCGCAAACACCATCAGCGCGCGACAACCTGTCTGTAGCCGCGGTGCGTCGCGTGGCAGACACGTTGTTCTTCTCTGACGGTCGGCGCATCCCGCCGCTCCCGCGGATGCTCGGCGTGCGTCAGCAGTTCGACCTGCGCGTGCAGTGGCTCGCCAGGCGCCATGACCTCCTGCTCGACATGATGCGCAGGCACGGTGTCGGCATGTGGATCGTGACGAACGAGGAGTTTCACAACGACCCGCTCACTGAACATGTGGCGCCGCCGCTGGTGTACGTGAGTCGCCGCGATGTGCACGTTTTTGTCGACGGTGGTGACCGTGGCCTGCAACGGTACTCCAATTACTGGCGCCCGACGGCCACCTACGCGCGCTTCTTTCAGCCACTTCCTGGCCCCCGATCCGATCGCGGCACGTCTGATCTCGCACTGGCACTGCGGGAACTTGTTGAGCAGGTGCAGCCCCGCACGATCGCTCTGCCGATCGGTGGGTTCCGCGGCCAGGACGCAGGCCTCTCAAAAGACTCCTACGATTTTATCGTCTCAGCCATCGGCCCGCAGTACGCCACACGTATCATCCCCGCCGCGCCTCTTATCGAGGAATATCTCGATACACGACTTCCCGATGAGCTCGAGCACTATCGCACCCTCGTCGAAGCGACCGACTTGCTGACACAACGGGCGCTTTCCAACGAAGTTATCACCCCGGGAAAGACAACGGCCGCCGATGTAGCATGGTGGTTTAACGACCAGATCGCCCGGCTCGGTGTCGGTGCCCTGCCGTGGTTTGAAATCCACACGGCTGTTCAACGCTTCGACGCCACAACCCGTGCCATGATTCCGTATGTCCATCCGGCACCGGAAGACTACATCTACCAGGCGGGTGACGTCGTGCACATCGACGTCGG
>JBGTBX010000063.1:0-44835 GCA_041749115.1 Gemmatimonadaceae bacterium | reverse complement strand
TGAGTTTACGCGGTTCCGTCACACCTTCCCAGATGTGCTTCGGCAGGATCGGCAGGTCTGCGAAGGTGATGCGGGCCAGCGTGGGGCACGGATAACCGCAGACAAACCGCAAGGTACGGGGGGCTACGACGGTGATGGAATCAATGCGCGGCACGGCGCTGACATGGTGTGCATGTCGCGTAGGAGGGCCGTCACGATAATACGCATAGGTAAATGCCACATCATCCGCGGTAAACGCGGCTCCATCGTGCCATCGTACTCCGTCGCGCACGATAACGGTCCACGTCATCGAGTCCAATTGCGTCACAGATTCTGCCAGCCCCATGTGCTGTTCACGTTCATGGGGTGATGGTTCAATCAACTTATCGTAGACGAGACCCACCATGGCGTCCGTCGCTCCGATATACGGATTGATGGGACCGACGTCGCGCGGGATGGCAATAACCAGCCGGGAGCTATCGTCGCCGCGGTCTCCCTGCGCACAGGATAGCAGTACCGCCAGAAAGCTCAGCCCAAGTGATCGCCGAATCAGCATTTCCATGAAAGCTCCGTCGGGGATGGTACCGTGCAAGCTCAAGCGGACCGTTCCCGGGTCCACGCGAACCGGCGTGGCGCCTGAGCAGTGCGCGGTCCAGTGACCGCTTCCCGACAATTAACGCTCCGGGTTGCCGACGCGAAACTACTGTCCCGAAAGGCACCCCTTCATGTCGCGGTACGCTGATTGGATGAGGGTTCTCAGGGCGAGTTCCTGCACAGGTTCGCCTGGTCGGAGCTTCACGTGGCGCATGGTCTTTCCTGTGCCTTGCAGCAACCCTGCGGGATCCTCAAGAGCGGCGCCACGAAAAAAGCCGACGTTCACGTGGGCTTTGAACACGTTGACGTACGCAAAGGCGGCGTCGGTGATACACGCGGTCGCGTGACCGTCATGGAGTACCTCCAGTACGTCGTCTCCACAGTCATGTATGACGTCGAACCAGTGGCGTGCGATGGTCCGCAGATCGTCTGGCAGGTCGTCCAGCCAGGCGCGGGTCGCCGGATCGTGCTTAACTGTACCTGAGACTCGAAAGAGTGGATCCACAATATTGCGTTCCGGGTCGTTTTCCACGTTGTTTGCGCGGTCACTCCGGGTCAAGATTAACAGACTCCCCGATTCCTCCGATAGTCGCACGACTGCATGGCGCGTCCATGCGCCTCCATCGCGCGATTACAATCAGCCCGCGCACGCCCCCCTTCAATGTCGCTGCCAGAACACCCGCTCGACGCTCTGCGTCATCAAATCGACGAGACCGACCACGAACTCCTTACCGTTCTCTCCCGCCGGATGGCGCTGGTGAAGGAGATCGGCAACCTCAAACGTGCGTTAGGCCTGCATATTCGCGACCCGCGTCGCGAAAGTGACGTGTTGAAAGACCGGGTGCGGGCGGCCACCGCATTGGGACTGCCGCCCGATGAGATGGAGTCTCTGTTCAGGTTGCTGCTGAGGACCAGCCGGGACTATCAGGCGGTTCTGAAGGTTGAAGTGGCCGCTCACGAAGTGCCGCTGACGGTCGCGATTATCGGTGGTCAGGGAAAAATGGGACGTGTGCTGGCCGATTTGTTCGGTGAACTCGGCCACACGGTGTTGATCGCCGACGTCGATACTGCGCTCACGTCTGTTGCTGCCACTGAACGCGCCGACGTGGTGGTGGTCAGTGTACCGATCGATGCGACGACCGCTGTTATTGAACTGATAGGGCCGCACGTGAGGCCCGACGCACTTCTCATGGATGTGACCAGCGTGAAACGTGCGCCGATGGATGCCATGTTGCGTTCAACGACGGCATCTGTTGTCGGTACTCATCCGATGTTCGGACCCAACGTGCATACGTTGCAGGGTCAGCGCGCTGTGATCTGCCGAGGGCGAGGTGATACCTGGGCGGATTGGGTGGCACATGCGATGACATCCCACGGAATGGTGACGACCGAGACGACGCCCGATCATCATGACCGCGTGATGTCTGTGGTGCAGGTGCTCACACATTTTCAAACGCAGGTTATGGGTCTGACGCTCGCCCGGCTCGACGTACCGCTGGAGGAAACGTTGCGATATACGTCGCCCGTTTACTTGCTGGAGTTGTATACGACAGCACGTCACTTCGCACAAAGCCCGGCGTTGTACGGGCCCATTGAAATGCTCAACCCGAGATCAGGAGAGGTCACGGCGACACTCAAGGCCTCGGCGGCCGAACTCGCTGACGTAATTGCGCGTGGTGATCAACCAGCGTTCGATGCGCTGTTCGAAGAGGTTCGCGCATTCTTCGGGTCATTCACGGCAGTGGCGCTTGAGCAGTCGAGCTATCTGATCGATCGCATCGTGGAACGGGGATAAGCGACGCTGGGATTGCTGAACAGTTGTTGCTTCCCGAGAAAAGCAGCACTGTTGAGTTTCGGGGACATCGTTGGTCCCCTGAAAGGTTGGATCCGGGCCACGGACAAGTGCAGAGCGAACGCTCGCGAATGGTCGTACTTTGCCACGTGTTCGTGGGCATGGTATCTGGAGCAGGGACATTCTCAGAGGAGGCTACGATGGACCAGCGAAGTCGAATTGCTCGTCGAGCGGCAGGGGTCGCGTTCGCTCTCACCGCGTTCGCTCTCACGGCGTTTGCGCCGCAGCACGCGAGCGCTCAAGGCGCGCGGAATCCGGCCACGGTTGCGATCGTTGGCGCCACACTCATCGACGGGAATGGCGGTCCTGCCGTACCGAACTCAGTTGTATTAATCAGCGGGACGCAGATCTCCGCGGTCGGTAGCCGCGGCGCAGTCACGATTCCTGTCGGCGCACGCGTGATCGATGGAACGGGTAAATGGCTCGTTCCCGGTTTCATCGACACGAACGTGCACATATCCCTGTACGGCGGCCTTGAGAGCATGGCTCGTTACGAGGATCGGTTCACCGATCTTGCGATCGAGGGCGCACAACTGCAGCTCAAGTACGGATTCACGTCTGTACGCGACAGTTATGGGATGCTGAAGCCGCTCAAGGAGGCACGCGAGAAGATCAACAGTGGCGCCGTTCCGGGTGCTCGACTGATGTTCGCCGGAAACATTGTTGGTTGGGGAGGTCCCTGGTCGTATTCGTTCACCGGGACGCGGCAGGATGGGTTGTCGCTCTTTCAGGAGCAGATGAATGATGCGGTGGCCGCCAACGGCGGCGAAGAGCTCATGAACATGACGCCGAGTGAGTTGCGCGTTGCAATCAACCGCTATCTGGATCAGGGTGTTGATTTCGTCAAATACGGCGGCACCAGTCACGCGTTTTTCCCGGCGATGCTCGGTTTTTCGGAAGCGGCGCAGAAGGCGCTGGTTGAAGAGGTGCATAAACGTGGCTTGGTGGCCGAGACGCACGCGACGTCACCTGAAGGGCTGCGGCTGGCGATTGAAGCCGGTGTCGATCTGGTGCAGCATCCGGAGGCGACAGACGCGTTGATAGGGCCCGATCTCATGGCGCTCATGGTGCAGAAAGGGGTGATCTGCGCCATGCTCGAGAATACGATCACGGGCAAACCATGGGCTGATTTCGAGAAGCGCATTAAATCGCGCAAGGACTCTGTGGCACGCGCCGACAGTGTGCGGGCGGCAGGTGGTGCGTTGGTCGCGTCGACGGGTGACACCGTACGGACGTGGATGGACAGCACGGTCGCGGAATTGCTCCGCAATCGTCCGGAGCGACGCAAGACCTCAGCTGAACAGGCGCGCGACTCGGCGGATCTGCGGATGATGGACCGGCGCACGAACGCCGAGGCCTTGATTAAGGCGGGGTGCATTGTGACGGTTGCGACGGACAATTACCGGGCGACCGCGCCGGAGTTCATGCGCGCCCCCCGCTCGGAGCATCAGCAGCCCGGAATCGGCTCGGTGATGGCACTCGAAGGGATGGTTGAACTGGGGATGTCACCGTCGCAGGCAATCGTTGCCGCCACGAAGAATGGCGCGCTTGCGATGCGCATGCAGGACAAACTCGGCACAATTGAAGCGGGAAAACTCGCGGACCTGCTTTTAATTGGCGCCGACCCACTGGCCGACATCCGTAACATCAGAAAGTTGACGCTGGTGATGAAGGACGGAGCCGTGGTGGATCTGGCGAAGCTTCCGCTCAATCCTGTGTTCTACAAGCCGGTCGCCAAGCCGACCGGATAGCACATTTGGGGCGGACGCTCTCACCAGCTGAATCAATCAGCGTCGGAGCAGATAGCTTACCTTGACGAAGAAGCCATCGCTCGTGCGTTCGAGCTCACGTGGGGAAAAGAACTGGGCAGTCCCGAGGCTCGCGCCGTACCCAGCAAAGAGGACCGTCCCCGGATTGGGTTGAAACGAGAGGAGCCAGTCCGCGCGGAAGCGGCTTCGTTCCTGCGCTGTGGATTGACGAAGCACACCGTCGGAGCCGCGGATGAGAATTGGGGCATCGGTGCGCGAGTCATCGCGCAGTGCATCGATCTTCGTGGCGTCGTGCTGTCCGACGAATCGGACAAACAGTGGACGAGTCACCTGGTACTCAACCTTGATACGCGGGATGGAGCGTAACCGTACAAGGGTGCGGTCGCTCTTTCTGTGCGTGCGCTGCTCAACATATCGTGCGTTAACACGGAAGCGATCGGTTGGCCGCCAATCGGCATTGAGAGTGGAGTACAGGATGAGCGCTGATGACCACTCATCGAAGTTGTCGTCCTGCCCGCCCACGATCTCAGCGCTCCCCGAAAATGCGCGCCACTGTGGCGTGCCGAATGTGAACATCGCACCGAGATTGGTAAGTCGATCAGTGCCGCTGAATGCCACGGTGTCGGTTACCGCTCCGCCGTTTGTTCTGCGCTCAAGAAACAGATTGCCGTACAGGTAATCGGGATACTTGAATGACTCGGTCCAGGTATAGATGCCGGTGCGCCAGCCGCCCTTGAGCAGCGCCGAGGTGCTGGAGTTGAATTTGATATCATTCGGTTCAGTGCCGCGTGTGAACCGGTCCCAGGTCCAGGTGCCATCGATGATGGGTGTAAAGCTGACAGACTCGAAAATTCCAGAGGACGGGAACCACGTCTTGCGCGGCGTGAAGTTCATGTGGGCGACATCAACGCGCGAGAGGAAGCCGCTGGACGCCACGAACTCCGGGTGAATCGCTTTCAGCAGGAAAGTGAAGCCGGATGAACGCCCCGTCTGCAACAGCGACACATCGAAGAGGGGACGCGAGGACAATGCCTTGCCGCCGCCGCCCGTGAAGCTGGTCGCGAATTGACCGTTGAGAATGTAGCGCTTTCCGAACAGCGTTCTCGCGTCCATTCCGACCACGCGATTAAACGATTCGCCCTCGACTCGGTCCGTGTACACCATACCGAGATGGGATTGTCCGCCCAGATCTCGGCGAAATCGTGCGATGTTGTAAATGGGCCGATCGCTGCCGGGGGGTGCGCCGTCGATTGCTGACAGGACGCCAACGTTCAGTCCCCCCATCTTACCACTCAGCTTGAGTGCGGCCTCCGGTGCAACGATGGTGCGCGTATAGATCAGTGAGTTCGGGACGGAGAAGTTTTCACTCCCCTCCAGAAAGAATGGTCGCTTGTCGGGGAAGAAGAGTGCCTGCCGGGGATCGAAGACCACCTGACCCACGTCGGCTTCGACTTGTGAGAAGTCCGGCTTAATAGTGGCGTTGAGAGCCAGATTGGAGGTCAGGCCCCACGAGGCGTTGCCACCAAACTGCGGCCTTTCTGCATCGTAGTCCCACTGCGTGGTTGCTCGCGATCCTGTGGTGCGTTGGGTGACGACCGGATTAATGTCGAGCACGAGGCCACGTTTGAGGGCGCTGAGGTTCTCGAGCGTGCCACTCTGCGCCAGAAAAGAAGGGGCGCCGCGTGCAACGCGGGTCCACGTTTGCTCATGCCCGGAATGCTGGACCCGACGTATGACGTTTATTCCCCAGTTCTGGGACTTCGCCTGCTGAAAGCGGATGCTTTTAAATGGCACACGGATCTCGACCTCGTATCCGTACGCAGTCACGTTGCCCTTCGATTCAAACTGAAAATCGGGATTCAGATCGGCGCCGCTGTTGTCAGAAAAGATTCCGTCACTTTGTATTCCCAACGGATTGACGGCGATGCTGTACGCACGTCGGCGATCGCGAAATGTGTCGAGCAGCAGCTGAACGTTGTCGTCGGCGCCGATCTTGTCCCGGTCCGCATGCGAGGCATGCACAGGGCCGTGGGTTTCGAATGCACGAATGCCAAAGTACACCGCGTGGTCGGTATACATCACGAGTACTTCCGTCGAATCGGCGGCGGCAATGCCGTCAACAGGTGAATACTGCGAAAAACCGGTGAGGAGTGATGCCTCAAGCCACGCGGCCTCGTCCAGTCGACCATCCACCTTCACGGCACCGCTCACCTTTGGCGGTGAGAGCGTCGTCTGATTGGACCGGCCGTTGTAGGTCGCGGGGGGTTCGGTCGCGTACGCGTGTGCCGACAGTGCAGGTGCAGCAAGGGTGGCCAGCGCGACGACGAGTCGGATGTGCATCCCGCAAAGGTGCGCGTTCACCCGGCGACCGCGCGTGTGTGGGGACAAAGCACCCATCGTGCACGACGAAACGAACAGGACGCTGACGTTCAGTTTATCGGGCGTGAACTGCGCGACAGGATCGATGCCCTGGAGGGGTGGTCAGCAATCCTGCCGCGGCACAGAAAACGGTTGCATGGCGCTGACGAGGCCTGATTAACGTTTCACGCGCTTCAATAACATTTCTATCGTGCGTATCGGTGGTGCTCCGGGGCGAATGAACTCGCCTATTTCGTGCCAGCGCTCGTTGTCGAAGGCGATGGTGTACCGCACCTCGCCAGCGGTGGCAGGAAAACCCCAGACCACGGTATCCTGACGTACTGTGACGCGCGCTTCGAGCGAGCGACCGCCCTGAAAGGTGCGCATGCGGACCTTCGAAGAGTCTGCATCATACCACATCATGGCCGCAGCTTCGAACACGATCTTCCCTTTGTCGGCAGCTTCGGTGGACCGTCCTGTGCCACGGATGATGATCAGCGTGCTGTCCGCCGCCCACTCAATGTTTTCCGACTGGCGGACCGTCATCGACGCGGCCGGTCCAGTAGACATTGTGGCGCTGCCTTCCCACTGGCCGACAATACGTGCGATCGGGCTAAGCGCCGCCTTCGCGGTCCTGATGGCGGCGGCCTGAGCGGGGTCCTGCGCCAGTGAGAGCGTTGGCAGCACGAGAGCTGCACCGACAAAAAACATTCGAAGGGCCAAGTGAAATCTCCGGTTAGGGGGTATCTGATAATCGCCCCTCTTACCGGAGTTTGCTTGTATCCGGGCGACTTTCACGGATTCACGTCGCGGTGCGCGGTATCGCCGAGTTGAACTGCAGCGCCTGAGGGTGCTATTCCGGTGAGTGCGACGAACTCGCGTGTCAGATGTGCGTGGTCGACGAAGCCGACCTCCGCAGCGATGCGCGACCATCCCCAGGACTCAGACGCGAGGCGGTGCGCGAGTGCCTCGCGCAGGCGTCGCACGCGCGCGAACTCCCTGAGCGTGAGACCGGTCGCTGCCGGGAAGAGCCGCTGGAGCTGGCGCAGGCCGATACCGGCCTCACGCGCGACCTTCTCCATCGCAACCTCGCCCTGCGCCACGACGATCGCGCGAACAGCTGCACGAATGCGTGGTTCCGGAGTGGTGACCCCAGTGAGTCGTTGTTCAACGAACTGCGAAAAGATTGGGAAGACAATATCCGGATCATCGGAAATAGGCAGCGCAGCGTCAAGTGAATTAAATTGCGCCTCAATGTCGGCCGGCGCCGGACCGTTGTGCTGCCGCAGTGCGTGTGCTTGCAGCCCCGTGACCGCGTGCACTGCGTCCGGCCACAGCCGGAATCCCCAGAGACGCTGCCCAGCCATCACCGGCGGATGCATCGATGTGATGCGAGGGCCGACGCAGATGAGCAAAGTATCGAGGGCCGGTCGTCGCAGCAGGGCAATCGACGTACAGCCATCCGGCCAGACCACATACGGCGCAGAAGGCTCGGGCGTTGCGTCGGCCTGAAACGACCAGAAGGACAGGATCCACGGCGACAGCTGTACCGGCGGCGCACGCTCCGTGTAACGGTACGGGGGCGGGTTGATAGCTGCCGCGGCAGTCATTCCAGAAGATTTGCGCACGTGAGCACGATAGCGACAACGGTGGGCCGGATGACAGGGGCACCACAGATTGCGATGATGCTCCCGAAGACTTTGCAGGAACGTCGCTGCAGGAGGGGGCCGGAGGAGGAGCCGTGTGTTCCCCTCCTGGGAAATGGTGATTCGCCTGCAAGCCCGGTAACCTCACCGATCGCCGCTCATCCGCTCTTCGGCACGAAAGCGCTGGCCCGAGCCGTGGCTGCACGAGAGCGTATTCCTCCGACCTGAATCACCGCGTGACGAAGTCCAGCAACGTGACCACGCAGCGGCGAGATCTTCGCACCGGCTCCTCGCTTTGGGAGGAGTCGCCCAGTCGTGGCGTACCGACGCGTCGCCTCGTTGGTGACGTGTCGACCGAGGTCGCAGTAGTCGGTGGCGGGATCAGCGGCGCGCTGATGGCCCACGCGCTCGCACAGCGCGGCATACAAGCGGTGGTCCTCGACCGTCGTGAGCCGGTGCACGGAAGCACTCTAGCCAGTACTGCACTGCTGCAGTTCGAGATCGATGTATCGCTGCACGAGCTCAGCGTTCGCATAGGCCGAGACAAAGCACGCCGGGCGTGGCGTCGTTCAGTGCGCGCGGTTCGTGCGCTATCGCGACTTGTCGAAGACTCGGGCATTCGCTGTGGTTATGCTCGCCGGCACAGTCTGTATCTGGCTGGAGATGTCTATGGAGCTCGAGCGCTCGCCAGCGAAGTGGAGTCTCGCTCCCGTGCCGGCGTGCCCGGCCGGTTCGTTGATCGCGACACGCTGTCGCGCACGTTCGGCATAACGCGCACCGGTGCGATCATGAGCCCGGGATCGGCGGTGTGCAACCCCGCGCAGCTTACCGCGGGTTGTCTCCGTCGTGCCGTGGCGCTCGGCGTGCGCGTTTTCTCCCCAGCTGATGTGGTTGATGTTGCGGGCAGTGCACAGGGTGTGCAGCTTTATACTTCACATGGTGTCACCGTACACGCGCGCGATGTCATCTTTTGCACAGGCTACGAACTACCGAAGGTTCTCTCGCTGTCTGGCCACAAAGTGAAATCCACCTGGGCAATCGCCACCCGCCCGACACAAGCCCTCCCTGACTGGCTGTCGCGCACAGTGGTGTGGGAGGCCTCAGATCCCTATCTCTATATGCGTACCACCGCCGACGGCCGGATCATTGCCGGGGGCGAGGATGAACAATCCGACACGCTGCACGCGCGCCGTTCGCTTCTCGCGTCGAAGTCGCGGCGCATTCTTCACAACGTGGAAGAAATGCTTGGCGTCGACAACATTCAGCTGTCGCATCGCTGGGCCGGTGCCTTCGGAGAGTCCTCAACAGGTTTGCCGATCATTGATGCCTTGCCCGGACTTCCCCACTGCTACGTCGTTGCGGGCTTTGGTGGCAATGGCATTACCTACAGCATGATTGCGTCTGAGCTCATCTGCAGGAGGCTCGAGGGTCGGAAGGATTCTGACAGCGATCTGTATCGGGCGCCGCGCTAAGTCGCGCGCAACGGCGTTTACATGCCGAGTCCGGTCTGTCTGTCGTGTGTGTCACAATCCACTGCTCCGGCCTGGGGAATAGCCGCCTAACGCATAAGCTGCCAGAGCAGGAGAACGTTGATCGCGGCCATGTTCACGCACGTTGTGCAGAGCGCCCGGAGCCGCACAGTCATAACGACTGCCAGCGCTGCGCTCGCGATCACGGCGACGGCCGCAGCTATGCGCGCTTCCAGCGGCTGGTTGCCGATCAGGAAAGCGGCAATGCCTGCATAAAGCAGCAGCGCCCACACGGCGTTCGGAACGCCCAGCAGGCGACTGCTCTTGCTGTTCAACACCGTTTCGGCATCGTCCTTCGCTCCCGCCGCGCAGCCACACTTCGGGATAGTAAAGGTCGGGTCCTCGGCCAGTTTGTGCCCATACCATGTGGCCTGCCCGGCATACATCAGGCCGAAAGCGAGGTACGTCCATGTTGACGGAACGCCGGCCAGCGCTATGAACCATGCAATGATCCAGAAGCCGAGTGCTGATCCTGCGAACATCTTCAGGTAATCAGGGAGCAGGGAGGGGAGCGCAAACCGTCTCCCCACACCCTCCATCATTCCCGTCATCGTCCGTCGCCACCGATTGTGCAATAGCTGCAGTTCCACGTCTCGTTGTTTAACGCGATCACCGATGGTTGCACGGAAGGGTGCGATGTCGTTTGTTTGCATCATGGAATGGGTCCTCCCGGTACGGGCTGCGGTTGTGTCCCCGAATCCGGAAGTTCAGCGGCCTGCACCCATGGCGTTAAACTGCTGGAAGTCACATACCAGGTAGTGCGTACGAGGCACCACTGCAATCGGGTGAACGCGCGGCGAACGGAAGCCCCAGGCGCGATAACCTTGGCAATGTTGAGCGTGGTGCTGTCGTGGCAGTCCGGGAGATCATCATCGTGGAGCAAGCCGCTCTGATGTCCGATTTCATGGACATACGTTTCGGCGACCCGCACGATCGACGACGTGGTACCCGAGACGCTTTCCACAACGCGCGACATCATGCGATTGGTATCGGCAGAGAAGGTGAGCACGCGCTGTGATACGAAAAGCGGTGAGCCCGCGTCGCTGGAGAACGTGGTGGTGGTGAAGCCGAGCAGGTCGTTGCAGCCGACATGCGAGTCGTTCGCCTTGAATTTCGAGACGAAGTACGTTGTGACGGCGTTGGCATCGCTGTCCTTGTTCACCATCAGGAAGTTCACGTCGTCGAACGCCAGAACCTGTCCGGCATCACAGGTTAACGTTTCGGCCACGCTGGTGCTGGTTGGCGTAAACTGCGTCCCGCCGTTCACCAGATGCAGGAACGTGTTGGTGGGTCGATTGCAGGTGGCGTCGGTATCAACGCGTACCCCCATATCGGCGATGGACTGGTCACCGAAATAGTCACCCGCTGAAGGGTTGGTGTATTTGTTGTTCCAGAGGTTGTAGTTGTTCGTCGGCAGTTTGTTATCACCTGCCAGCCACGCCTGCACATTGGGACTGTAGGTGAACAGGTTCTCGCTGAAGTCGGTGCCGGTCCCGTTGTCAGTACCACTCGATGCGAAGATGTCGCCGAAGAGATGGCTCGCGATTTCCATCACTTTGTCCGGATAGTAGAGGAAGGGCCGTCCAGCGACGATGGCGCCGTCGTCTCCCTGACGCAGCTTACCGGTTATAACGTCACCTTCGGTCTGCACTTCGGCGTACGTGATGGACCCGCCTCGGTTTGCAATCGGCAGCAGCGGGCGCCCTTCGTCACTCAGGATGTAGCGCAGGATAGTCTGATCGATCGCACCGGCTGCGTCGGGGCTGTTGATGAACACAAACCAGTCGGAGTATCCGTCGCGATTGCGCACGATCTTCGGCGCAACCTTGAACCGGCGCTGGCGAGTGCTGCCGAAAATTCTGTCAGGCAACTCGGCCAGGTACGTCCAACAGAGCAACCAGCGGATGAAGAGGTCGACAAGAGTGCAGACCCACGTCAGCACCATCGTAACGAATGCTTCAATGATGTGAAGCAGCTTGATGATGGCCTGCAGGATGTATGTGCAGACCAGACGTGTGACAAAATCCAGGACGGCCTCGAGGACATACGTCCATCCGCACACCAGGTCCGTGACCACCTTGCACACGTTGTTGCACACATTCTTGCAGCCGCAGTCGCAGCCAAAAATGCCGCAGAAGAAGTCGCAGATGCCGCAGACCACGCCGCACACTGCGCCGCACACTGTTCGCACGACGTTTTTGCAGACGTACTTGAGCACCTGCTTGATCACATTGACAAGTTCCGTGATCACTCGGCAGATCGCGCGCAGTACGTACTCAACGACCGCAACGATCGTGTGGATCAGGCGGATGATCGGCTGGAATACCAGATTGCACACGAGCATAACGTCTCCTTGGGGAGGGCTCCGAGCCGGAATATGAAGCGGCAAAGTCTGTGCCGCAAACGGCGTGCTCTACAATCACTTAGCTGGCGAGCTCAACTGGGTGTTCGACCGCATCGCTGCAGCAAGTGCCGAGATCCAGGCCAGCACAGGGGTGCTGGAGTGCTACTTCTTTGCGCTCGCTACGCGACGTTGTCTGCGGCGGGTTCGGGGCGCTGCCGGGACATTCACCTTTGCCGTGAGCCGGGCCTTCGGCAGGGACTTGACGTTCTCTCGGAGTTGCGGCTTAACCTTCGCGTAGATCCGCTTGAACATGCTGTTGTACGTCGAGGAGGTGATCACCCCTTCCTTGACGAGAGCAAGCAATAATCCGCGAGCGATGCCAACGTCGAACAGGGACGCTGCAGTGCGCGCGCGTCGCTCTGCATCCTTCAGGTACTCGCGTGCCTTGGGGGGGAGTGCTTTGCGCTCTGCGTCTGTAAGCATACCGGCAACTTTTGGCATGGGACCTCCTGGAGGGTGGCTGGCGGATGACTGAGAGCGCCGCGCTGATGTCAGCGCGTCACTCCCGATCCCTTAACCTACGACTGTGGTCAGGGCGGCGTCCAGCGCCGTGTGGCGAGGCCACTGCTCGGTGCGTTCTCCGGCTCCGGTGTGGTATGCCGGCCCGGAGGTCGTGGCGCCTAACGCGGTCGCAATTCCTGCTTTATAACCTCTCCCCCTTTCATCACGAACCGAACCCTCTGCAGCTCGGTGATGTCGCCGAGGGGATCCCCGGCCACGGCGATCAGGTCCGCGAATTTTCCCACGGCAATGGAACCGACGCGGTCTCCCCATCCGATGATCTCGGCGTTGAGAACGGTCGCCGAAACAATGGCGGCCATCGGCGTTTCGCCAAAACCGACACGAATCTCGAACTCGCGAGCGTTGCGGCCGTGTGGGATCACCGCGGCGTCGGTCGCGAAACCGATGGGGATGCCGGCCGCGAGAGCGCGCCGGAACCCGGCCTCCTTCAGAGTTGCGATCTGCCTCGAGCGTTCCCGCTCCGAAGCGGGCACGTTGTTCTTTTCACCATCCTCGGCGATTGCTAAGCTGGTGTACAGGGTGGGTACGTAAAAGGTGCGGCGTTCCGAGGCCTTAAGCAGCGCGATCGCCTCGTCGTCGAGATCGGAGCCATGGTCAATGGTGCGTACGCCAGCGCGAATTGACGCCTTGATGCCGGCGGCCCCGTGCGCATGCGACGCCACAAAGCGTCCCCAGCGAGTGGCTTCTGTCACTGCCGCCTGGATCTCCGCGTCCGAGTACTGCTGCGCTCCCGGCGCGATTCCTTTTGAAAGCACTGCACCTGTCGCAAGAATCTTGATGTGGTCAGCCCCATTCTTCAGGTTGGTGCGCACGGCCCTGGTGACCTCGTCGGGGCCGTCTGCAAGATTGCGGACGACGGGCACGTCCACGTACACGGAAAACTGTCGCGCGTCACCCGCGCCACCCGTGGAGGACACGTAGTTGCCGGCGACAAGCATGCGCGGTCCTGGCACAGCGCCTTCGTTAATGGCATTGCGCAGATCAACATCCACATACGGCCACGTGGGGCCGAGGTCGCGCACGGTGGTAAAGCCGGCCTCCAGCGTAACGCGCGCGTTGCGTGCACCCCACAGGGCATCGTGGCCCGGTGTTGTTTTCACTAAACCGTCTTCCCAGTGCACACCCATGCGGTTCGTGAGGTGTGTGTGCAGATCAATCAACCCCGGCAGCAGCGTGGCGCTGCCCAGGTCGATCACGCGTGCGCCTGCGGGGACCGGGAGGTTGCTTCCCACAGCCGTGATGCGCTCGCCCTCAATGCGAACGGTTGCCGGAGACAACACGGCTCCTCCGCGGCCATCAATGAGGTGTGCTGCGCGCACGATGGTCACGGCGGTTTGAGCGTGCGCCGTTTGGCCTGCGGTGACCAGCGCTGTTGCAAGAATCAGTGCGCGTCGCATGGGGGCGTGTTAAGAGGGGAGGGAGGTGCAGCTGACGACGGGTATGATCGCACGTGGTTCTCGTGCGACCTGACGTGAAATGCCGTGTCGGCCGGAACTCCGCAAGTCCACTTCAACCGCGGACTCAGAAACTGCGTCGATCGAGGGATTGGGTGAACACAATCGCGGTCGGCAGCGCCTGACGCACGGCCGCACCCTCAAGATCGCCGGCCGGCATGTGGAACACGATCACCTGTCTCGGCTTGATCCACCGGTCGATCACACGACGGCCCTCGGCGCTGGTGGCCATCCACACGGGCACCATCGCAACGTCGATGCGAGCGGTATCCAGGCGAAAGGGCCTGAAGGTGTCCTCGGAGATGTCAGTGTCACCGACGTGGAGAATGCGGCGACCGCCGAGTTCGACGACAAAGCCGAGGTGTTCGACGATTGCGCGCTGCGGCCCGCCGTGAGGCAGTCCGAGCATCGTAATGCTGATCCCGGCGACTTCTTCGCGTGACACGCGGAACGGGACGTGGGTGCGGGCCAGCATTCGCCGTTCAAGATCGTGATTCGGTGGCAAGCTGCCGCGCAGACTGTCGATAACCTGACGCGAGGTAAGCAGAGTTGCGCGCGGATTAGCGAGCAAGTGGGACGCAACGGCCGCCGGGTGGAAATGGTCGCCGTGACGATGTGTCACCAGCACAACGTCCACGCCGTCGAACGGTGTCGTCGCCCGCTCAAGCGCCTCACGTGTCGAGTCGTGGGGGAGCGGAAACCCGTCTCTGTAATAACGGAACAATCCGTCTATGAGCACGTGCCTGCCGGCGGCGGAGAGCAAGACGCCTTCGTTCGCGACATATGTAATACTGAGAGCCTGACTGGCGTCGCCTTGAGGGCCCTGCCAGCGCGAACCGGTTAAACCGGAGACGGCCAGGGTCAGAACGGCGCCAACTGCGAGTCTGCCGGAGCGAGTCATCTGAGAGCGGTTCGCGGCATGAAAGATGTGGCTGAATCAACGATCAATGATGCAGCTCACTGTCGAAGTAACGTTACCCTTGCGGCGTGCGCAAGGACGCCAGCTCACAGCGGTCCGCGGGTGCGGAGGTCAGCCATCTGGATGCAGGTCTATTCCGGAGCCAGGAGAGACTCCTGGCGCATTTGCTACCTGCCGCCGGGTCGGCGCGGCAGTCACCCTGAAACGCGGAAGCCGGAACCGCCGTAGGCCCAGCAACTCCCTTTCGGCAGTTCCTTCAGGTGAAACGCGGGAGCCGGAACTGCCGTAGGCCCTTCACCGTCCCGTCGGTAGTTCCTTCAGCCAGTGTCCCCTATGTCTGCATGGATTCGTGATCTCCAGCTTAGTGCGCGTACACTGCGCCGCACGCCGGCGATGGCTATCGTCGCCGTTCTCGCGCTCACGCTCGGTATTGGCCTCACCACAATGATGTTCAGCATTGTGTACGGGGCCATGATGCGCGGGCTGCCGTACGAAGGTGGCGATCGTATAGTGGTGGTGCAACGCGCCAATGCCGAGCGTGACATTCAGAGGCAAGGTCTCCGCATTCGGGACTTCGTGGATGTGCGGGACCAGCAGAAGAGCTTCTCGCATTTGGCTGCGTACACGTCGGGGACGATGAACGTCAGCGGCCGGGAGAAGGCCGAACGGTTCAGCGGCTCGTGGATTTCCCGTGGTCTCCTGGACATGACAGGGACCGGTCCGCTGATGGGCCGAACATTTCGCGAGGAAGAACTCGTCCCGGGCGGCCCCAAGGCCGCGCTGCTGGGATACGCCATGTGGCAAAGCTACCTGGGTGGTGATCCGTCGGTGCTGGGCACAACGCTGCGCGTCAACGGTGAGTCGCACGAAGTTGTTGGGATCATGCCCGACGGATTCCGTTTTCCCAGCGATGATCAGCTGTGGTTGCCCATGCAGACTGATCCGTCGGTCGGCGATCGGGGTGAAGGTCCTTTCGTGACGACGTTCGGGAAGCTGGCACCGGAAGTGAGCGTGCAGGAAGCCAACGCAGAGTTGGGCACGATCGCCGCCCGACTCGCCGCGGATTATCCGGCCGCCAACAAGGGGTTTTCTATGTATGCCCTTCCGTTTGTTGAGCAGGCGATCGGGCGCGAGCCACGCCAGCTGCTGCTTACCATGTTGGGAGCGGTGTTTTTCGTGCTGCTGATTGCCTGCACCAACGTTGCCAATCTCTTGTTGGATCGTGCGGCGCATCGCTCCAAGGAAGTCGGGGTGCGCAAGGCGTTGGGTGGGAGCCGCGCCGGGATCGCGCGTATTTTCCTGAGCGAGGCCATGGTGCTCGCCGCGATCGGCACCATTCTGGGAGTCGCGCTGGCGCATTTTGCTATTGATGCGTTCAACCGTGCGATCGTTGATACCCAGCCACCGTTCTTCATCAACATCGCGTTGCATCCACCCGTGTTGCTTTTCGCCATCGGGGTGACTGCGTTGTCGACGATGCTGGCTGGGCTGATTCCCGGTATTCAGGCGTCGCGATCGGATATTTCCGAAGTGCTCAAGGATGAATCACGGGGATCATCGAGTCTTAAGCTGGGGCGCCTGAGCAAGGGCCTGGTGATCTTCGAGATCGCACTCTCCTGCGGATTGCTTGTCGCCGCCGGGTTGATGATCAAGAGCGTGGCCAAGACCCGTAATATGGATACCGGCTTTACGTCAGAAAATGTCTTCACAGCGCGGATCGGCTTTCCAGCCGGGTTCAGGGATTCCACTGCTCAGCAACAGTTCTTCCGGGAGTTGCAGACACGAGTATCTGCGTTGCCCGGCGTTCAGTCGGCGGCGCTCAGTTCCGGGCTGCCGGGCGCACAGCAGGGATTCAACGGCAGCGACTTTGCCTTGGACGGTGTAAGCTACGAACGCGAACAGGATCTTCCGGATGTGCGGACGCTCTCGGTGTCGCAGCAGTTTTTCGAAACGCTTGAGATCCCGCTGAGGCAGGGGAGAACGTTCACCGAAGGTGATCGTGCCGGTTCGCTTGACGTAGGCATCGTGACTGAACGATTTGCACGGCAATTTCTCAGCGGCGCCGATCCCATTGGCCGGCGCGTACGTTTGGGTGGACTGGAGTCCGTCGCGCCATGGATAACGATCGTTGGCGTGGTGCCCGATGTGTTCGGTGGTGATCCGTCCGATCCGAGACCGGCCGCTCTGTTTCGGCCGATGGCACAGGTGAATTCTGCCTTCGCCTACGTGTCGGTTCGGACTGGCCTGCCTCCTCTGGACATGACGCAGCCGGTGCGTGAAGCCGTGGCGTCACTTGAGCCGGATTTGCCGATCTACTGGCCCATGACATACGCGCAGGCGATAGAAGGTCCGCTGTGGTTCGTGCGCATCTTCGGGACCATGTTCATGATCTTTGGTTTTGTGGCACTCTTTCTGGCGAGCATCGGGCTCTACGCCGTCATGTCGTTCTCGGTCAGCCGGCGTTCGCGCGAAATGGGTGTGCGCATGGCACTCGGCTCGAGCACCAGGGAGGTGATTGCACTGGTGCTGAGACAGGGAGCGTGGCAACTGGTGATTGGACTGGCTGCGGGACTTGCATTCGCGGCTGTGATTTCGCGGGTAATGACCGTGGTGCTGTTTGATGTGAAACCACTGGATGTGGTAGTGTTCGGCGGTGTTGCGGCGGTGCTGGCTCTGGCCGGCTTAACAGCGTGCCTGATCCCCGCACGTCGTGCCACCGGTGTTGATCCCGCAATTGTGATGCGGAGCGAGTAGTGTCGCGGGTGTCGCCGAAGCCAGTCGTTGCTTAACAGAACGGACTGGCTTTCGGCGCTTGCCCCTGTGCTCCAACTACTGTTGGCACTGACCTTTCGGGTCCAGGCGTGGCTGATCGACAGCGGGCCGGGTTTCGCTATTCGCCACGCGCAGTCCGAGTGCGGCGATAAATCGTGTTACGCGGGCAAAGTGCGGATAATCGAGATACTGCGGTTCATCGGTGACCTGGTGGTAATCCGCGTGACCACCGGTGGTGAAGAACACGACCGGGATGCCGTACCGCGCATACATATAGTGGTCGCTGCGGCAGTAGATGTTCTGCGGGTGGCCGTTGGCGTCGAGGTTGTAGTCGAAGGCGAGCCGGTGAGAGCCCTCGCGGTTTTCGAGCTCCGCCCAATCGCCGAGTTGCGTTGAAACGCGTCGCGATCCGATAAGCTGTACGTAGTCCGGTCCGCCACGGATGTGCCTGCCGTCGAGCGTAACGCCGGTGATGTCGTCCGCCGTTCCGCGGCCGATCATGTCGACGTTCAGCTGGGCGATAATCGAATCACGTGGTACTGTGGGATGATCAGTGAAGTACTGCGAGCCGAAGAGTCCGAGTTCTTCGCCCACGTGCCAGATGAACAGGATGGAGCGCTTCGGACGTTCCCTGAGGGTCGCGAAGTGTTCGGCGATCTCAAGGACGCCCATTGAGCCACTCGCGTCGTCGTCGGCACCATTGTAGATCGAGTCAATGCGTGCGCTGGCGCCGCCGGTGCGTTGCCTGATGTTGGCAATCGCTGCGTTCATCTGCATCGCTTGTTCTCCCGTGAGGCGCGGTGTGTCGTCGTCCGCACCTTGGAGGCGAAAGAGATGATTCAGGATATAGACGGAATCATTGGCGACCGGTTGGCTGTTGCCTACGTGATCGTTGTGTGCACCGATGGCGACGTAGCTGTTCTTGAGGCGGGGATCGCTCCCTCGGAGGACGGCAACAACGTTGCGCGCCGGCACTTTGGCCGCCGCATTGGCCCACCGCGAGGCACCTCGCACCGTTGTGCCTGTTGCTCCCAGCTGCGCTCCAGTGAGCGGACGTCCCAGCAGCGCCTCGGCCATGGGGCGGGTGATGTACAGATAAGCAGGAGCGGGCGTGTGGTCTCCCACCAACAGGACGTTGGACGGTTGTTGGTAGCCGGCGACAGTCTCGTCATCGAACTCTTCGCGCGAGACGATTGCTACTGCTGCAGCAGCGGAGTACCACTGGTTCACCTCACCGCGATTCGGCGTGCGTGGCGGGTTGCCGGGAATGCTGTCAGAGAAGGTGATGACGACGAATTTTCCGGCGGCGTCCTCGGGCTTGAGTCGGCGTGCGCGGTCGGCGAAGTCACCGCCGTATACAACGGGCACGCCATCTATGGCTCGTTCGCCCATGCCCTGATCGCGCGGCACGAAGTCAATCCACGGCTTAAAGGTGCGACCCGCAGCGGAAATGGTCGACGTTTCGTCGAACGCACGATCCATCCACGGCAGCGTTTGAAAAAACGTTCCGTTGTCTCCCGCCGGTTCCAATCCCATGCGGCGCAGTTCAGCTGCGATGTATTCGGCGCCCTTGGCGTTTCCCGGCGTTCCCATGAGCCGACCCTGCATGGAGTCGGCGGCGAACAGATAAACGCGCGACTGAAGATCCTCGACGGTGATTGCGCTGGTCGTGGGTGTGGGTTGCCGCGTTGCGGGGCGCGTCAGCGCGGCCCAGGGGAGGGGCGGATTCTGTGCCTGCAGGGGGGCGGAGGGGGGAGCGGCGACGGTGGTGCAGAGGACGGTGAGTGCGAGGCGTCTTATCATTTGTGTTGGCATGGCAGTGGTGAGCCTGAGGTTCACCTGCATAAGGTATGTGGGCGTGTGGAACCGGGGGGCATCTATGGGACGAAGCACCACCAGCCGTATGGGATCCGATCGGTTGACGTGCCACCCTGCGTTCGCCGGCGGTGCGCGATGTCCTTCAGAAGTTTACCTACGCGCGGGTGACGGCGATCAGCGGAACGGTAAGAATACGCTTGGCGTGGTATTCGCAAACCAGATGAGCGCATCGTAGCCGTTCCAAAGACTGACTCAGTTGAGGTCGACGCTGTATTGCACTCTTCACCTAACGAGTAAAGATCACGTTTTGTATGCGTCCGGCCGACATTCGGAAGCCGATGATTGCGCCTCCCGGACCCCGATCAAAATGAATCCGCCCCATCTGCGGTCTGGTGAATACATCGGGCGCCGTCTGCACCAGAGTTAGTGGCTCGCTCCATCGAAGCTGCATCCGGAGCGTATCGCCCACCGTGTCGAAGACGGCCCACGTGTCCAGTTCGTCGCTGGTGAACCGGCCGACGTATGATGCCAGGGTGGCGGGGGTGAGCGGAGGCACCTCGGACAGTCGGGGCGCCGCATCATTCCCCACGGCTCGCGCGACTATTGCAGGGCCGGTGGCCGTTGTCACAAAGTCGATTCTGCCTAACGGGCCGACTGTGAACGTTGAATCAGAATGGGCGACGGCCTTTGCGGAGACGCCGAGGCCGTTAAACAGCAAATCGTTGCGGTCAACCGACACTTCCAGCACCATCCCGGGCAGCACCTCGTACCTGCCAGCCAATCGACGGAGTCGCTCGGTGGGCACGGTGACAGTGGCAGGACCCTCGGCGCCGACAGTGGTCGTTGGCGCCAGCTGATCGGCCAGATAGCGATCGGCAACCTGCAGAGCGAGCTGCTCCGCAGGAGCTGAGTTTTCGTTGCAAAGCACGGCAACGGATAAACGCTGCGTGGGGAATCGGACCAGCTCAGCTCGGAACCCAATGAACGCTCCGCCATGAGAAATCATCGGGAGTCCTTGATGTGTGGCTGGAAACAACCCGAAGGCGTACGTACCCGGTGACCCGTCGCCGAGTGGTGCGGCCGTTGTAATCTGCGTGACTAAATCCTGACCACGACGGCCCAACTGGTTGTGATAAAAGTTGGCGTCCCAACGGCGGAGGTCTTCAAGTGTCGTGTAGAGGCCCCCGTCTCCAACAAGCGCATAGCTGGTACGTACGATGTCGAATCCGCCGCGGCCGTTGGCCTGATACCCCTCGGCGCGTCGTGGCACGATCATGCTGTTGTCGTCATGAAAGTGCGTGTTGCGCATGCCGAGCGGGATGAACATCGCGGAATCAGCGAATGCGCGGAGCGTTTGACCGCTCGCCCGCTTAACGATTTCGGAGAGAAGGAAGTATCCGGAGTTTGAGTAGGAGTATTTTGAGCCAGGCGTGAAGTCGAGCGCTCGTTGGCGTGCGATCAGATCCAATGCCATCGCGGGTGGAATTTCGTCGGCGTATGACCGGCCCGAGATTGACCAGAGTCCCAGATAGTCGCGAATTCCACTCTGGTGATGGATGAGGTGGCGTACCGTAATTCGGTCCGTCGACGCCCCGAGTTCGGGGAGCCATTTTCTGATTGGATCGTCCAGGGTGAGCTTGCCCGCCTCATCCAACAAGGCCACGCTGATCGCGGCGAACTGTTTTGATGTGGAGCCGATGTAAAAAGCAGTTAGTGGAGAGATCGGGACGCTCTGGTTGAGGTCGGCCATGCCGTAACCGCGCTCAAAGACGATCTGTTCTTTGCGATACACGCCGACGGCACAGCCCGGGGTGGAGGTGTGGTCGTAGGCGGCGAAAATCGAATCGATGACGCTCGGATGGGGATCGGCGCTCTGCGCGACTGCGGGCGTAGCGGTGAAGAGTGCGATCGTGGCGACCGTGGCGATCAGGTATCGGGTCAACATGGCTGCTCGATGTGAGATTGCTTGGAATATGGCGCATTCTGTAATCCGATCCGTGGAGGCGTCGTAGTTAGAGCTGCGACCGGAGGAGACCCGCCAGCCACTCTATGGTCTTCTCGGTCAGCGGCCTTCGCGACCATTGTTCCAGCGTGATCTCGTCGGCTCGGGCGCGATCGGCGTCGAAGACCTCAATCTGCTGCTGCGCGAAAGTGCGATCGAACACATTCAGGTTCGCCTCGTCGTTCAGCCGAAACGAGCGATTGTCGAAGTTCGTTGAACCGACGGAGACCCAGACGTCATCCACGATCATCACTTTGCAGTGGTACATGGTTGGGCGGTACTCATGGATCACAACGCCCGCCTTAAGCAGCGGGCCCCAACGCGAGCGCGACGCACGTCGTGTGACTTCTGTGTCGATCTTCGTACCTGGCACCACGATCTCAACGCGCACGCCGCGCCGGCATGCCGCGACGATCGTTTCAACGGACAGATCATCGGGAATAAAATACGACGCGGCAATCCTGAGGCTGTGTCGTGCACTGGCGATCGACAGGAGATACATCAGGCGCACGCTCTCGCTTCCCTCGTTAGGTGCGCTCCGGAACAACTGTGCCAGCGCGTCTCCGGCCGGCCGCAGTACTGGAAAGTAGTCCTCACCGTGCAATACCTCACCGTCAGTCTTCATCCAGTTGTCGAGAAAGGCCGATTGCATCTGTGCAACCGCAGGCCCATCCAACCGGAAGTGCGAATCGCGCCAGTGATCCTCGTCCTCCGCGTCGCCGAGCCAGTTGTCCGCGATGCCCACACCGCCAGTGAATCCGATCTCACCGTCGACAACCAGCAGCTTGCGGTGCGTGCGATTGTTCATCCGACTGAGCGTGTACCAGCGAGGCGGGTGGTAGCGACGTACCTGCACACCACTCTCCTCGAGCTGCTGAATCAACTCACCGTCCATCTTGATGCTGCCCACCCAGTCGAGCAGGACATGCACCTTGACGCCGGCCTTCGAGCGCTCCGTCAACGCATCCACGAATTCACGACCGATCTCGCCGGACCAATAAATGTAAGTTTCGAACGTGATGGTCCGCTGCGCCTGCCGGATGGCGGCGAGCATTGCCGGAAAGATCTCCCGACCGTTGCGGAGCCCTCCGACCCGATTGCCAGGGAGGAGAGACGGGCCCAGGAGGTTCCCCATCGATCGCAGAAATTGCGGATCGGAGATCGCGTAAAGCGGTTCGATCCGCTTGTCGATCTTCTTTTCCCCGCTGATAAAATTGAGCAGCACGACGACCGCGATCGCGGTGGCGACCACGGCGATGATCACGTTCATGTGGGCAGTTCGTGCGGTAACGGAGACGCCATGTAGGTGGCGATGATCGGCCGTGGACCGCGGCAGGGCAAGGTGCCCGTCGGGATATGGAGCGGCGGGTCCGACACGATCCCGAATCCGCCCAGCCCAGCAACCGCTACGCGCGCCCTGGCCGGACACTTTAAAAGGTACTTCACGAATCCGCACACGCACCTCAGCCCGTGACCATGGCGCCAATGGGGGTCCGGGTGCGGGCAGCACTACGGCTGCCGCACTCCCGCATTGCGCCACGCGCTACGTGCTATCTCGCGCCCAATAGCGTCGGTCGCGACGACCCGCCAGCGCACCGCGGTCGCATCATTCAAGCGTTGCGTCAGGAGCGGCGGCATTCTGTATGAGGCGAGCGGCGCGGCGATGAGCGCGCTGAACAGGTGTGCTCCCGCCGCGGTCTCCAGCTCAAGTCGATACATCGCGACCTGTGCGGAGGATGCCCACGCAAAACTGAGGGGATCATTGCGATCCAGCTGAGCGTCCGATCGAGGGACCAGTAGTAACACCCGGTCGCGCGTCGTTGATGCCGGGAGCGACACTGCTGTCCCGCTCCCCACCACGTAACGCAGGGTGGGCATCGGGAAGCCGGCGACGCCGCCTGAGTTGACGACACCGGCGCCTGCGCCCACTGATGCGAGATTCGAATCGCCTTCCTTGTCGGCGCTCGCTTCCACGCGTAGAAGCACGTAGTACACACCATCCATGTCAGACGGGAGCCGGCCGGGATCGGGGCCGGGCAGGACAACGCGGCCGGTCGGCGGGAGGAAAACGTTAAAACGCGACAGCTGAGTGTAGCGACGCTGCGAACCGCGTCGTTCGCGTGGGAGCGTCGCCTCGGTGAGCAAATCGTCGGCAGTTGGCAATTCCTCGCCGGGCAGAACCACTTCCCAGCGTCCGATAAGGCGTCCCGTTCCCGTGTAGGCCACACGTGCCTCAAAGGAAGGAACAACTTCTCCCTGTGCCACCGTCATGATCGGCGTACGGTCGCCGGCGACGTCAAGCTGAACATCGGTCAGCGCCAGTGGTGTTCTCGCTCCGCCACCCGCGAGGCGACAGGTGACCGCCACGTACTGCTCCTGCCCGCCAGTACGACTGACAAAACGCCTGACGTAGAAGAAGGCTGATCGCTGGCCATCAGACGCCGATTGATATGCGCGGCGCGTCACCGAGGCAGGGATCGTCATGATGTCGGTGAGCGCGTTGGTGCCGCTCGCCCCAGCTTGATTAAAGCGCAGTGGGAGCGAACCGAAGATCGTTCCCGGATCACAACGTAAGCCTGCAGCAGGGCGTGCGTCGACGAGCTCTCCGCACCACAGTGCCTCGACCGCGTCGTAGCCGGTGAGTCCACCATACGTCAGAAAAACCGTTGTTGCCCCCTGCGTATTCACATTCACGCCGGTTGGATTCACCCGTATCTGCGCCATCGCGCTGCCGGGGAGAACCAAGCAGATCGCGACAACGCACGCCGCTCTGCTCAAGGATTGCATAGTCATCAGAAAAGGCGGAAGGACGACCCGGCGTTGATCGTCCACATGAGTTGTGGTATCACCGAGGGGTCCGGAATGAGAGGAAAGAAGGCCGCGCGTGTGCGTGCGTACCGAACAAAAACACGTCCTTGCGTGCCGCCGTCTACGCGGCGGTAGAGCGTGAACCCCTGCGACAATTCTCCCTGCAGCTCCAGGTTGCGCGAACGGCGATCGGCGAAGGGATCGAAGCTCCACGTATGGGCCAGGTTCCCTGAGAAGGCGAGGGAATTGCTAATCTGTGCCTGGACGATGGTGCCGATGCGACTGGTACGCTGTTGCGTCCCGGCTTCCATGTTGTCTTGCCGCTCCACGCTCCCTTCGAGAGAAGGGGTCAGCCGAGGAATCCCGTTGAGTCCAAGAGATACGGCGTGCACGGTTGCCAGAAAGTCGGCGCGATCGCGGCCGATCTGTCGGTTGTCCTGCAACGATTCGTTCCATCGGTAGGAGACGTTCAGTCGTGCCGGCGACCAGGTGACTGATGCACTGCGGACGCGGTTGAACTGGTTGGGAACATGTGTCGCACTGAAGTCACTGTTTGTGGGGATTCCCTCGCCTTCCTGCCCCGTGCCCTCCCAGGCGAATGTTGCGACCGGCAGCCAACTGCGTGGCGCGAGACCAAGCAGTCCGCTGAGCGGGGCAGCGAATGAGAGGGCGCGGCGTCGCGTGCGCGTGGTGAGGATCGACGGGATCCCTGCGAGGTTGTCCCGTCCATGGGTGAGTGTCCCCTGCACGGCAAGTGCGCCGATGGTGGCCATGAGGTCGCCCCCATCCTGCTGCATGTCTCCCTGCACATACGCGCCGACGCTGCGATACAACGGATCCACACGCTCGTGGCGCACCGTCGCCGAAACGGAGGCGCGCGTCGAGTCGAAGACCCGCACGTCGCGCAGCAGCTGGACGCCGAGCTCACCATAGCGGGCCTGTCTGCTCTCAGTGCGGACCGCGACGACCGACGTATCGCCGTTAAGCAGCACGTCGGAGGGATTGCGAAAGCGTGATTGTGTCACGCCGCCGGTCAGGCGAACCCACTGCTTCGGATCGCTCATCCCGAATTGCACGCCGAACCCGCGACTGCGTTCGGCGTCGGTCACCGCGCCCTGTGTGAAGCCGGAGCGTGGCATCAGGGAACCATCCAGGGCACTCAAGTCAACGTGCAGGGCGCCCGGGCGGCTGGGAAGCACTTCCAGATTAACAGATGTCGAAATCAGTCGATGATCCGATTCACTGACGCCCAGCATGTTGTCCCAGCCTACGACATTGGTTCCGTTGACCGCTGATGCCTCAATGGACACGGCGCGATTGAGCTGTAACGCTGCCGTCGCTCCTCGGCTCCCGTACCCACTCAGCAGGTACCGGTTGGCGCCGACGGCGACATTCCCCAGCGCGATCTTCACCGGCCCGCGCGAGACCTGCAGGCGATAATCTGCCAGGTCAATTGGCGCGGCTTCTGACTGTTGCTCGCCGTAGCGCAGCCGCTGCGTCTCCTGCGTGACTCCGATGGCGTTCGAGGTGAAACCGATGTCCCAGCCGTCGCGAGCGAGTGTGTTGCTGAGCCCCAGCCGCAGCGTGAGATCCTGGTAGGCTTTCCGGTCGGGCGGCGGGTCTCCCGCAGCCACGTACTGGTTCAACTGGCCGCTGCTTGATAAATCTGCGCTGGGTGACGTTGTTGTCCGATCAAAACCGGAGCGCGTTCGCACGCGCAGCGGCGCGCGCCCAATCTCGGACCACGTTCCCTCAGCCGACACGATGTACGCCACCGCCTCCGTCTCACCGGGAGGGAGCCGGAGAGCGGCGGGTTCATACTCTGCGCGTCGATCGCGCACATGCACCGCCGCCGACACATCAGTGGATCCTATGATTAGGGCGAACCGCTCCCCTGAGCCGAGCGGGCGAGAGAGTTCGAACGCGAGTGCGGCGCGACTGCCCACGTAACTATCACCAGGCCACTGGGCACGCGCGGCGAGGGGGACCGAATCAGAGGCGACGACGCCTGAGGAAGTGTCTTGCGCCCACAATGATGAGGCGCAGAGCAGCAAGGGTGTGATCAGCTGCAGGGTTTTTCGGGTCACCGCGGCGGGGAATGCGGGCCGGAGTAATGAGCACGTTGAAGAGCCGTCGGGTACGGCCTCATTTTCTCGTCTCCCCGCTCGCCGCGTGGCGATCAAGGTGGTGATCCTGACGATCCGATGGTGACGTGGCCCGAGCAGTTCCATGACACTGCAATCGGGAGAACCGATCAAAGGGGATCATCGGACCCGCGACTCGAGCTGAATGCTGGCCCCTAGAGGGGGCAACGTGTGGTGCGATGACACGAACGGGGCGGCAAATCCGATTGCCTATGTGACCCCAGGTGCGGGTCACCGCACTGCCGCGCACTCGCACCATTCTCGCAGGCCCCTAAACGGGGAGAGGACGCAACTACCATGTTTCGATATCACAGGAAGTACGTTGCTTTCGCCGTCGCCATTCTCGGTATGGTATCGTCCACGAGCTCTATCGCGGCGCAGACACGCGACCCGATTGCGGAGGCGCGGACCATATTCGAAGCGCGCCAACCGGCCTCGACGGCCGCCGGCGTGCTCAAGCGAGAACACACGCGCACCTTGGAGCAGTCGGCGACGATCCTGCGCACGGTCGGCTTCACGGCGCGCGCGATCGTGCCAGCTTTACGCAGCGAGTACTCACCGTCGCTCACGGCACTCTATGGATCACTCAAGGATGCGGGTTTCGCGTCGCGTGACATTTCGGAGGGCTTCGCGAGCAGCGCGATCGCACTCGATTGTATTGATCCGCAGGGTTATGCCATTCCCTGTGGCAGCTTTGGTGGAATGGCCGACGCCGCCGTGACTGGGCAGGTGAGCTGGAACCCGAAACCCGAAGGCGAGGTGAACGAAACCTTGAGCATCACTGCATCGGACCTGCCCCCGGTCTTTGTGCGCATCGGTAGCGTGACGCTCAACGAGGTCAACAGCTCCAATTCCTCCGTAATCGTGCGCCTCCCCGCCACACCGGTGACCGGTCCGCTCCGCATCATTCGCAAGAGCGACAACGTCTCGGGGTTGTTGCAGAACGACTACCGCGTGGTCACTGCGCCGCTCCCGTGGACCACATTCGCAGCGGCAGCTACGGAGGGCGCGGTGGCAGACATGAAGCGATGGATGTCTGGAGCAAGCATCGCGAGCGGCTGTGTAGTAAACGGTGCGCTGGCCGTCGCTCCAATCGGCCACTTCACGTCCACAACGGGATTCGCCGGCGCCGTACGAACCAAGCTGATCGCGGCCGGCGCCGCGCCGGCCCTCGCCGACAGCTGGGACACCGCTTTTCGCATGGCGTTCAGCAGCTACACGGCCAACGTGACAGTTCCCGCGCTGCCACTCTACCCGGCGCTGGTCGCATGGCCTGGAGCGCACGCTCCGCCGCTCAGCGGTGTGTCCACGCCGCTGGCGCTCTTCGCGAGCGTTGGAGTCACAGCAATGCAGCCACAGACGTTGTCAGCGGCGCTCGTCACAGCCATAGCGTCGGCATCCCCCGCGGGTGCTGGCCGCGACGCTGCAGCTTACTCCTTTTCAAACACCGTCTCGGCCAGGTTCTCGCTCATGCTTGCCCAGTCGCTGGTCGTGGGGCTCAAGGGCGGAGGACCGGTGCCGCAGTTCAATCCTCCCGCGGTCACCGTAGCGCCTGTCGCAGGGGGGAGTTGCAGCGGCACCAACATTGTCGTGGTTCCGCCACATGTCTGGTGATAGAGCGCCGTCCAGGGGCTTCGAGGCTACTTCCGCTCAAGTAGTCCCGCACGTTACGTAGCGACACGCTCCCGCTCTTCATTCGAGGTCCTTCGTATGCACAATGGGTCATCGCATAACTGGGCGCGCGTCGACGAGTTATTTGCGGCCGCGTTAACACAGCCTCCGCACGACCGAGCTGCGTTTTTGCGCGCGGCCTGCAACGGCGACCTGTTGCTGGAGGGTGAAGTGGTTGCTCTGCTGGAGTCACTCAACAGCGCCGAGGCGGCAATTGGTGAGTCGGCGGGCGAACTTTACTCAGGCCCGCTGGTTGAGGCGCCCGACGCTGCCCTCCCTGAAGGCGCACTGCTGGGCGCGTACCGTGTGACTCGTCTCATCGGGCAAGGAGGTATGGGGCATGTGTACGCGGCCGTTCGGGACGATGGAACGGTCGATCGCGAAGTGGCAATCAAAGTGGTACGGCCGGGGATGCACGGCGGCACGCTCGCCAGACGATTCAGGCAGGAGCAGCGGATCCTCGGTGCTCTCGAGCACCCGCGTATCGCGCGTCTTTACGACAGCGGATTGAGCATGGACGGTGCCCCTTTCCTTGTGATGGAGCTGGTGCAGGGAACCCGCATCGACCGGCACGCTGAGCTGGCGGGTCTCTCACTCAGCGAGCGCTTACGCCTCTTCGATGAGGTGTGCGAAGCGGTCTCCTTCGCGCACCAACGCCTCGTGGTGCATCGGGACCTTAAGCCGGCGAATGTTCTCGTGGGGGCGGACGGACACGTGCGCCTGCTCGATTTCGGCATCGCGCGGCTTCTGGCCGACGTGGGTGCAGAGAGCACATCAGCGAGTGATGCAGCGACGCGACCGGGACAGCTGGTCCTCACCCCGGAGTATGCCGCCCCCGAACAGGCTCGCGGTGAGATCGCCGGGGTTGCAATGGACGTCTACGCTCTGGGCGTTATGCTGCATGAATTAATCACGGGGGTGCGGCCTGCCTGGCAGCGCCTTGTAATGCTGCGCGCTGCAGACGACGCCATTGAACGGGCGATGGTTCCACCGAGTCGTGTGGTGACGGACCGCGCACGGGCCCGCGCGCTTCGTGGCGATCTCGACCATGTCGTGCTCACGGCGCTGGCCCCGAACATTGCGCAGCGATACGCATCGGTGGATGCACTGCGTGAAGACGTGCGTCGCGTGCGGGATGGCTTCCCGATTCTTGCCCGACGTGCTTCGCCCGTGCAACGCGCAGTGCGGATGGCCCGGCGCAGCCCCGTGCTCGTATCGGCCTGGGCTTTGGTTGCTCTCTTGAGTATTGCATTCGTTGCCAACACCATCGTTCAGGGACGGCGCGTTGCGGCTGAACGCGATAGAGCGAATGCGGAACGCGACGTCGCCGCAGCACAGCGTGATCGTGCGCGCGCCACCAGCCGTGTGCTGGCGACGCTGTTTGAGCGCGCCGACCCGCTGGCCCCGGGACGTGGTGACACGCTGCGCGTTACGCAGATGCTGGCCGAGGGGATTGAGCGCGTAAACCGCGATCTGGCCGATCAGCCCGCGGCCCGCGCTGAATTATTAAGCGCGCTGGGAAGGGCATATTTGGGGCTCGGACGCTACGCGGACGCGCAGTCCCTGCTCGACACGGCCAGGGCGCTGCAGAGCAGCGACCCGGGTGCATCACCGGACGAGCGTGCGGCGACCCTGACCGCACTCGGCAACCTCGCGCGCGCCCGCGGTCGACATAACGTTGCAGATTCGATGCACGCCAGCGCGCTCTCGCTGCGCATCGCCGATTCATCGACAGTCGCCAGCTCAACAGAACGGTCTGTATCGGAGGCGGTGCGACCTGATTCAGGGGCCGTCGCGCCGGCGACCAATGCAGAGGGGGACGACGGCAAGGAAAAACGCGGTGCCTTTGCGATCGCGCTCGCCAATGTCGGTGCCGGGTATATGGAGCGGAATCAGTTCGATTCGGCACGTGTGCACTTCGATTCCGCGCTCGCCGTTCTGCGCGCAGCTCCGCGCCCGGACTCAGGGCGCATTGCCGAGGTACTGAACAATCGCGCCACACTGGCGATGCGCATGAACGATTTCCCGCTCGCCACGCGCCTCGCTGGCGAAGCTCACGCGATTAATCTGGCTCTTTTCGGCGCCGATCACCCACGCGTGGTGGCGGAAAAATCCAACCTTGGCTTCCTGCTCGATCGCACGGGACGCAGTGCCGAGGCTGAGCCGCTGCTGCGCGATGCACTCCGCGCGCTGAGTGCCCGGATGTCTGCCGACCATCCAATGGTCCTCTCGGCCAAACTCACGCTGGGGGGCATTCTTTCCCGCACGGGAAGACTAGATGAGGCGGAGCAACTGATCGGAGCCGTTGTTTCAGCTGAACGCGCTGCGGGTGACGATAGCAGGAGCAGGCTGCCCATTACCCTCGATAATTATGCCGGGGTGCTGGAGAAGCAGGGTCGTGTGCGCGACGCCCAGCGGGCGTTTCGTGAGGCCTACGATTTGCAACGCGCCATTGCTGGCGACGATCACCCGGGCTCGGCGATTCTACTGTCGAAAGTCGCCGACATCACGTGCCGTCTCGAGGGTGCCACGGAGATCAGTCTCTCCGACTTCACACGATCGTTAGGCGTTCTGGATCGAGTGTTCCCGCCCGTACACCCGTTCCGTCTGGGGGGACGCGCACAATATGGTGCCTGTCTGCTGCGTGCCGGGCGCCGTGCAGACGGCGAGCGCGAGCTGCTTAACGCGTTCGACGCGGCCCGGCGTGCGCCTCCTCAGGCGCATGCGATCGCCCGCTCCGCAGCGAAAGAGCTGCTCGCGCTGTACGCCGCCCCTGCCGATTCGCTCCGTCGCATCGGCGTTCAAGCTCGCCTGGATTCACTCGGCGCGCCTCCAATCTCCAGATAGTACCTGACGGGCGCGATCGGACATGCGTACGGCAAGCCCATCGCTTCCGCCGCGCGCACCGGACGATACGATCTTCCCGGGAATTCCGATCTCTGTGGTGAAGGCCCACTCACCTTAATCCCGGAGTTCGATATGTCCTACGCCAGACTCACACTTGTCTCCGCGGTCGCTGTCGGTGCCCTCCTCGTCCTTGGCGCGGTGCGCCCGGGGACGGTTCAGGCGGACGTGGCTGAGAAGTACTTCGGCTGTCCGTCCGGTTATTCCTTTCAGACCAGCGGTAACAACGCGCGCTGTTACCTGGCCGGCACCGCGTCCACGGCGAACATTCAGTGCGGTCCGGGATTCGTAAAGACGATCGACCAGTTCAACGGGGGCAAAGACGGATGCCAGAATCAGCTGAACAACATGGTAGGGAACTACAGCTGCCCCAGCGGTTATTCTCCCAAGGTGCAAGCGGGCCCGGACGTATGCAGCAAGGCAGGATCGCCGTCCATTATGGCGCCGAACATCGAAAAGAATCTCTGAGCTGTCAGGGGCTCTCTTCGGTCATGAAGCGGTACAGCCAGGCGCGTGCGCGAGCCCAGTCCCGCTTAACGGTCGGCACGGAGAGCCCCACGGTTTCGGCGATTTCGTCATAGGAGAGGCCGGCAAAAAAGCGTAGCTGAACCAACTGTCCGAGGCGCGAATCGTGGCTCTCCAGCCGCGTCAGCGCCTCGTCGATGGCGAGCAGTTCGTCGGCACCACGCACGTCGGGAATCAGTGCCTCCTCGAGTGAGATGGCGATTGCGCCGCCCCCCCGCTTCTCGGCGAGGCGCGCGCGTGCGTGGTCCACGACGACGTAGCGCATCGCGCGTGCGGCAAGGGCGAAGAAGTGGCCGCGATCGTTCCAGGTGGCGGCGTCGCTGTCTGCCAGCCGCAGGTACGTCTCGTGAACAAGTGCCGTTGTGTTGAGGGTTTCGGACGCCCCATGCCTCGCGCGCTGATCACGGGCGAGGCGATGCAGCTGGTCATAGACCTGCGCGTACAGCTCGTCGTGGGAGTTGGAGTCGGGCACCGTCACACTTTGGTTGGCATCATCACTTGATTGTGCGGCGGGGAGCAATGCTTCGGAAGGGTGCGCCCCTCCATCAAGCAAAGACAGAACGTCACGTTTACGTTGCCGCGACCGCGAGCGTAGATCCGGGATCGACGCACTGCGCACAAATTGCTACCTCAGGCTTCGTTATGGGTGAGGTTCAGACCCGTCCGGCGGTGGGCCACGCCCTTCGCTCACGTTGATCGTGCGCACCGGGACGCGACGGATTTCAGCGAACCGTTTGCCGTCAAACACAAACGTCAGTTGATGTACGACGATCTGTCGGATGGGCCGCTGAGAATCCATCAGTGGTTCTGGCGGGGACCATGGAGAGAGACAGGTTCGAGGAGGGGCCGCCCAGCTAAACGCGTGTCGTTGCGAACCCCGTCGATTCAAGTTGAAGGCGATGGTTCCAAGATATCGATCGAGTTCCAGCGCCTGGCGCTCGTCATAGTAGACCTGACCCATGGCTGCCTCGAGCGCGAACGCCGAAGTCGGCGTTCCTTCGAGGGCAGCGAGCGCGTCTGCCAGCGCACGGTCGTTCGTTTTACCGTAGCGCACCATGAGTGATTTCTGCTCGATCAGGAACGGGAAGTCGCGCGCGCACCAACCTTGTCCAAGCGGCGTCGCGTCCGCGGCGAATGAGGTTCGCTCGCCTCGATCATCAATGGCCTCGTACCGATACGTATAAACGAGCTTCGTATCGAACCAACCCACAGCTGGCGGCCTCACCCATATCGGTGACGCGAGCATGAGCGCCGCCCCACCCACGGCGAACCATCGGCCATGCAGGTCGACGGCGGATCGGGACCCCCGAAAAAAGAACACGAGGAAGGCGATGTCTAGGGCGATCCAGACGAGAAACGAAACTCCGGAAAACACCCAGATACCAACGTGCAGCGCAGCCCAGGTGAGCAAAAACGCCTGCGACGCCCTGCGGTGCACGAAGAAAAACAACGCACCGAGCTCCGACACCATCGTGAGAACTCTACCCGGCCAATCCACGAGTGCACCGAACGCCAGGAGGCGCTCAATCGTTTCGACGGGCCAATGCGCCAGCCATCCATTGGCATAACTCGCAAAACCGCCGAGGTAGAGTTGACCGTGGAAGTACCAGCCCCGGGCGAGTTTTACATAGCCGGGATACCAGTAATATGAAGCCAGTAAAGTGCAGGCCACAAACACGAACCACCGCGCGTCGCGTCGCCGTATGAACGCCTGAATCAACAGGGACACCGAGAACAGCAGCAGCAGGTCCTCCAGAATTACGTTCGCGAAGATCTGCCGTCCAAAGGGATGATCAAATTGATGTTCAAGCGCGCTGAACAGGAACGCGTGCGGAATGGCGAACACCGGTCGCCACCAGGTTAACGCAGCGAGCGTGATGATGATCGCCCGATCAAGGTTGTAGCTCTGATCGTAGAACAAATTGTGGTCCAGCGTGGTGATTACCCACGTGGCCCACAGCACCATGAAGAGCACGAGATTTCGGGAAGCGTTGCCGTGCTCGAAGTCCGACCATCGCGCGGCAAACTCCTTTCGCCGGAGTAACACCAGCGCGAGCAGGGGAACGAGCCCGACTGCTCCGCGCAGGGTCGTGCTCAAGTCGCGCAGGATTTCAAGCGACAGGATTGGGGATCGGTACGCTGCTTCCGGGAGACGTAGCGTTGCTATGGCCCAGCGCTGCACGACCGCGAAGACGACGACGATCATGAGGACAGGTCCCGCTTCGGAGAGTCCTCTCGTAAAGTGCTGTCGGAAGTTCTTTGGTTGAGACGCCACGCGCTAAACTGAGAGAGGGTAAACCGCGGGAGGTCTACGCCGACGCCACCAACGGATTGCGCACCGTGAGTCCTGCGAATCGCCCGAAGTCCCGGTCAGCAGTCCACAGTTCAGATACGCCGTGATTGAGGCATAACGCGGCCACCCGGCCGTCGTGAATGAGCGGGCCGGCGACCTTGCCCGCGAGTGCCAGTGCGCGAAAGGTCGCCCAGTAGCTGGGCGCCTCGCCAAGGAGTGCGATCGATGGTGACTCGAGCCAGGCGTCTACCTGGTCGCAGGCCAGTGACGGCGGTGTTGGCGGTGAGAAGATTCGCGGATGCGTGACCACGGCAAGGAACTCATGCACGCACGGCCATGGAATCGCCCACGACGCGGTGCCGTTAGCGAGGGAAGCCACGGTAGTCACGGCGGCCGCGTGCCACTCCGAGTCAGCCCGGTGCGCGTACACGAGGATGTTGGTGTCGACTGCGATCATCCGCCACGGCCGCTGTAGATCGCGGCGGAAACCGCGCCCCAGTCACTCAGGTCCACACCGGGTTGCAGTCCCTTGCCCGCAAAGCTTGCGTCCCGCAGCCGGAACCCTTTCCGGCGTGCGCGCCGACGCGCGAGCACCTCGCGGAGGCCTTCCTCGACGAGCGATCGGACGGTCACGCCCTCCTTCGTGGCGACCGTCCTCGCTTCATCGAGAATGGCGTCGGCAATATCGATGGTGGTCTTCATATGGGTAGCAATATGGATGAGCCCATATACTGTGACAATACCCCGCCCACCAACTCGCATGACCCAGGAAGACCCGCGGAGCCACTCCCGCTACTTCTCTCGGATGGAGTTGACGGGCGTTGACCATAGTCACCGACCATGGTAACATATTGCATGACGAAGAAAGCGGCTAAAACCATCGCCATCTCTGAGTTCAAAGCCACCTGTCTCGCCGTTCTGGAGGAGGTCCGTCGCACTGGCGCGTCCATCATCGTCACCCGCCGCGGTAAACCGATCGCCGAGGTGATGCCGCCTTCGTTAGCGAGTTCGGGCGAGAGTTGGCTCGGCGCCATGAGTGGCACGGCGACGATTACCGGAGATCTGGTGGAGCCCGTCGGTGACCCTGGCGATTGGGAAGTTTTGCGCCCGTGAAGCTCCTGCTCGACACCCATATCTGGTTGTGGGGGCTACTCGAGCCAGATCGTTTGACGCCATCGGTTCATGTGGCGCTGCGGGCGCCCGAGAACGAGTTGTGGCTATCGCCGATCAGCGTGTGGGAAGCCGCAATATTGGTTGAACGAGGACGTCTGATCGTCAACGAACCGGTCACTGATTGGGTTGATAAAATGGTGCAGGCGTTGCCAAGGCGAGAAGCGCCGTTAACGCATGAGATTGCATTGGTGAGCCGTCAATTAGCGCTGCCGCATCAAGATCCAGCCGATCGGTTCATTGCGGCCACCGCACGAGTGATGGGGCTGACGCTGGTCACGGCAGACAAGCGACTGCTGGAGTCGACGGAGTACGACGTACTTGCAAACGGCTGATCGTTGACTCTCACGCCAGTGCAGATCCAGGTCTATGATCTCCGTGCCGGTTCTCCTCCCGCTTTGCAATTCACTCTCCACGGCGCGATGAAATTCAACCGAAAAAACGCGACATGTCGCCGACCCGACGCGAAGCCCTCGCGCAGCTGAGCGCTCTGCTCGCCGTGCCAATGGTTCGATGGCCTGAGCGGGCTGCCGATCCGTTGTCCGGCACAATCGCCGCCTTCGCACCTTACTAAGCCATCAGCAGTTCGCGCTCGATCCGATGGTAGTTAGGCAGCGTCACAGAAAGGCGGTCCGGCGCGCTCACGCTTGCCGACCGCGTTCCCACTCCACCACTGCTTCCCACCTCGGCTTCACCTCGGCCAACAGTTGCCTGAAGCCAGGCTCGTTGCGTACCTCGCCGAGGAACGCGTCGTGCTCGGCGAGGAACGGGTAGTTGATGAAGCCGAGTTCAATCGCCTTCCGAACCCAGCGCTGAGCGTCAGCACGGCGTCCGATCAGTGCGTACCCGTCGGCGAGATACATCGCCGACATCTCGTTCTGGATCGTCGCAGCGTTTCGCCGTCGATAAACGGCATGACGTAAAACAAAAAGCCATCGGCTTCACCGGAATCAAACAGCGGCAAAATGTGCGGATGCTGCAACGCCGCCGTGGTTTTGATTTCGACGATAAAGCGCTCCGCGCCGAGCACGGCGGCGAGTTCAGGCTTAAGCACCTTGAGCGCGACCTTGCGATCGTGTTTCAAGTCCTCGGCCAGATAAACGGTGGCCATGCCTCTCTGGCCGAGCTCACGCTCAATGCGGTAACGATCGGCGAGGGCAGCAACAGAATCCATCAGGAGAACCTCACGGTTCCTTGAAGTCCAGGGCCTGCTTCCATTCACTCAAGACCCCGAGCCGGCTCGCCCAAAGTTCGAGGATGGCACGGTCCACTAATTCGCCACTGATTCTGAGCATCTGATGGATATCCCGGAGGTGCCGATCCGAGCGACCGACCTGATAGTAGCGTAGCTTGCTTAGCATGACCGCCTCAATCGGTGCCAGCACAACGTCGTCGTCGTCGATGCGTCGGACCACCGGGTGTTGAAAGGCCCACGCATTAAGCGCGTCGGTGCCCGGCAGATAAATATCCGCGCGCATCGACGTGTCGCGGTGGATCACGTTGAAATGACCGTGCGCCGTCCGGCCGCTCTCCTCAACGATCACCTCCACCGGCGGAAGATAGAAGTCGGCGGCGGACCACGCGCCAGCAAATCGGCTGGCATCCTGGGGTCGGAGCCCGATGACGAGATCGATGTCCCGGGTCATCCGCGGCTCGCCGTAGACGACTGACGCCACACCACCGGTGACCTGATAGGGAATCCCTAATTGGTTCAAAGGCCTGACGAAGAGTGAGATCAGGCTGGGTTCGGTCACGGCGTATCGTGAAGAAAGATCTCCCGCACCCGCACTTCGACCTGATCGTGCGACCAATCCGGGTGCTGAGACCGAAGGCCCGCCGCTTTCATGGCCCATGCCTGGCGCCACAGCGAATGCATAACGGCCACCTTTTCGGAGGCGGTCATTGCGCGGAGCCGCGCCAGCTCAAGATCGAGGACCGACGTCATACCTCAAGATAGCGGCGCGCCGGGCGCGCAGTATCCAGTCGCCGGCGGTTGTCTCTGATATGAGTGGACGGCTGCGGCGAAGCATCGCGTCTCTCAACACGTCACCGGATGCCTGCGTGTTGCAAACTGATCGCGCGCGCAGGACCTTCGGGTCATGAGGTACCCACGGGCTCGAAGGGCCAGGTCGTGCGTTAGGCAGTAAGGCGGGAAGCTCTGGCAGCACAGGCCGCAAGTTGTTTAGGTCACTGTACCAATCGTGGGTCTCCACACGAGCATGAACTTCTGATCGTTCGTCGTCCCCAGTGCTGGCGCGGTATCAACCGTCTCTGGTGCCGAGTAGTGCGGCGCGATCGAAGGCCAGCAAGTCGCCAATTCGCTCGATCGTCAGATCGGCTTCGGGATAGGTGGCAAGGTTATGCGGGTCGTTGGCATAGTGCCCTTGGCGCGGGAAAACTGTGGTGAGCCTTTCGCCCCAGATCTCTTTCATCTTCGCAAGAATGCGGAGCTTGTCGTCGACCATTACATAGTGTCGGGCGGGATAGCGGGCAGCGACGGTCTCGAGCATTTGCTCCTTGTGGATGAAATCTGCACTCGGCCGTCGACTTGTCGAGAAGCGTGTTGTCACAGTCGAGTAGAAATACCACGTCGGTCGGCGCCGTTGTGCTGGCGAAGTCGCCGGCGGTCAAGCGCCGTCCGCTTGCGGCGCTACCAACGACGCCGGATCCTGACAGTAGAACCCCTGCAGCTGAGCGTACAACTCTGCGTGGCGCGCCCTTAGCTGCAACGGTTTTTCGAAGAATGTCTCCGTCGCCACCGCGAAGAACTCGGCAGCATTTGTTGCACCGTATACGTCGATCAGCGAACGGTGGTGGTGTGTAGCGTCCTGCACCAGTTGATCGAAGTCATGACCCAGTACGCGCGCCCACGGCGCGTACATGGAACGCTGCGGCAGTACCGGCGCACCGTCGCTGGCACCGTCTTCCTGGTCGAGTTGGTGGGCGAATTCGTGCAGCACAACGTTGTTCGCGTCGCGCATGTCTCGAGTTCCCGCCAGCACGCTGTCCCACACCAGCACCACCACTCCATCCACCCACGATTCCCCCAGTCGGGCCTCCGGATCTGTCGCAATCATGCCACCGCCAATATGCCGGCCGCCGGGCACCTGGTAGGTGCTCGGGTACACCAGGATTGAAACGAGTTTCGCGAAGTAGTCCGTCTCGCGATGCAACAGCAGGATGCAGGCTTGCGCGGCGATGGTCACGCGCACTTCGTCGGTGACCACCAGCCCGCCACAGCCTTCAAAACTTTTTTCGGCGAGGAACACCTGAACGTGCGCCATCAGCTCGGCCCGATCTTCGGGTGGCAGCAGACCGGCGTATTGGACGTTCCTGTCCACGATCGGGCCCCAGTGCGGCGGGATCGGCGATCGGCGGAGCTCCTCACGTCGGCGACGTGTTAACCAGTCGAACATCGATGTGGCTCCTCATGGAAATAAAATAATGGTGATGAGGTCCTGTCGTGATGAGAGCGGAACTCGTAGCTCGATCGTGCGATGCTGGCGGGTGCCACGACGGACAAACAATACGTTCTCGCGTACGCCCGCGAAGGAGTCGTGACGTTCATGGCCCGCTATAAAGTCGCGCTCCGAGGCCACCGGCGAACCTGAGCCGGAGGCATCGGCGATAGGCATTGTGCGGCCTGCGCAGCTGAACGTCAGGCGCTACCGACGCGGCAGATACTCCGCCGGCACCTGACCGCCATTGCGCTCGTCGTCGAACAACCAGCCGAGGATCCAGTATCTCTCACCGTCCCAATATATCTGGATACTGTTGATCCCTCGGCTGAACGGTTTCCCGCCGACGATCTCCGACGCCTCGTATGTGCTCCACACATGCACGAGCGATCCGATGCGCTGTGTGACACGATTGATCTCTCGTTCGAAGAATCCCCGTGTTCGGGGCCCTGTGCCCGTTAGTTCGTAATAACCTGCAAGCGTCGTCACGTTGACCACGGCCGATCCGTCTGCTTTGCGATTGAGCAGCGTGACCTGCGCGTTGGGATGATGGAGTGTCTGGTCGCGCGCCGGGTCAGGGAGGGACCCCGCGGGGCCGCTGACCACTTCGTAATACGCCTTAATGATTCCATCCAGCGTGGTGACGTCGTCGGCCGGACGAGCGGCAGATGGTGTCTGTGCGCCGAGTGCGGTGGTGGTCACGCCGAGGAGCAGGAGCAGGATCAGCATGTGCGTTCAGGAAGAGGTTGCAGGCACCAGGACAGAAGACGCGCAGTTATATGCAATCAATCCGGCGTGATGAAGCGAGGATCCGGATTCTCGGTTGACGATGGAGCTCTCGCAGGAGTGCGGGGGCGTGCACAGCGTGGTGCTGTGCGGTAAGATACATCATCACCGCTTTATTGTACCGGCGCGGAGTGCATTCTGCGCTCGAGGAGGTGTGATGAGCCGTTGGTCACCGCTTCAGGTTATGCTCTGTCTTGTCTTTGCGGGTTGCTCGGCGCAGAGCGACCGGCCCGATGCGCAGACCTCACAAACAGATCCGCAACCGATGCTGATCTTTGAAACGGACGCTGCGGTGTATCCGGCGGCCTGGTTCGATGGAAACGCGCGTGTGTTTGCTTCGTTACATCGCGATGACACATGGAGCGTCATCGAGATCAATCCCGACACGCGCGACAGCCGCACGATCGACGTGGGAATGAGCGCAGGTGTGGGCGATGTGCGTGGAGACGAACTGCTGCTGGAGGTAAAAAAGAATGATCAATACGATATCTATGCGTTTAACCAACGCTCGCGCGAGCTGACCCAGCTGACAAACACACCGTTCGACGAGTTCCATCCGATTTTTGGTGTCAGCAATAATCAGGTGCTGATCGATTCGAATGAGCAGGGTTCGCGCGATGTGTATTCGTTCGATCGCCGGTCAGGAGAAGCCAGGCGACTCACCACGCACAAGGAAGAGGAGCAGGGAGGGAGGGTGTCGCCCGACGGTGAACGCATTGCGTTTCATCGACGCACCGGGAATGCGGAGACGTACGATATTGTTGTGCTGGATCTCGTCACCGGACAGGAATCCACACTGACCGACGGTCGCGGCGACAACAGCTATCCGAACTGGTCTCCGGATGGACGAGAGATTCTCTATTCGTCAAACCGATCAGGGAACTTTGATATCTACCGCGTCTGCAGCATTGGTGGTGTTGCAACGCAGGTGACGAGTACGCTGCAGGATGAAAAATATCCGGTGTTGTCGCGCGATGGCAGGAAGGTCGTTTATCAGATAAACGCCGACGGAAAGTCTTCCCTGTATTCAGTGGCAAGCGCCGGTAATGGAGCATGTAATGCGCGCGCTCAGCATCTCGTGCGTGCGATCGCACAAGGCAACATTACAACCGTCAACGGGTTGGCGATCGCTTCCGATTTCTCGATGATACTGGCCACGCATTGGTCCGGCCAGGACACATCGCGCAAGGCTCGACTCGTGAGCTATCGATACGACGGAGCAACGTGGTCACTGGAAGGCCCCGTGTTCGCCGACTCTGAATTTCAGGATTATCAGCCGGTGTTCTCGCCCGACGAGCAGCAGCTCATTTTTACGTCTGATCGACCGATTGATGGTACGAAGAGCCGCGCGCGACAGAATGTGTGGGTCGCAGCGCGACAGCCGGATGGTCGGTGGGGCGATGCCCACGTGATCAGCGACCTGCAAAGTGAAGCGTGGGACGGGCACGGCGCATTTACGCGTGATGGTGCGTTGTACTTTGCATCCGGTCGAGAGGGCGGCCTTGGCATGATCGACATCTATCGCGCGGAGTTTCATGCCGACGGCGTGCGAGTCGACAACCAGACGGTGCTCAATTCCAGTCTCTCCGAAAGTGACTTTTACATTGATCCGGACGGGGCATTCATAATTCTTACGCGATACGATGAAGCGACGAAGGATCTGGATCTGTTTGTATCGGTGAAGACCGATGGTGCGTGGTCGCAGCCTGCGCCGGTTGTTGCGACGAACACCGCGGACTGGGAGCTCTCACCCGTGGTCACTCCCGATCGCAGCCGCCTTGTGTATCTGAGTGGGCGCGCGGGTCGTTTGACGTCGATTCCCCTGAGCGAAGTGTTTCGCGGCCGCGATGTGCCTGTTGTTAAGTAGCGGGGGTAGCCTTAGTAATCGGGAGACGAAGCGCCACCGTCGTGCGAGGTCTGAAACATCGGCCGCTGCGACAGTGGTCAGCTATACAATTGGTGTGTCAGCGAAACCACGCATTCGCGGCGATCACACCCGCGAGGGCGAGAAGGCCGACACCGGCAGGTACGAACAGCTTTGACCGATCGAGCGTGATGACGCTGAGTCTGCGGAGGCCGAACGACGGGAAGATAAAGTAGACGAGCCCCTTAATGACCTGACCCCATGCCAAAAGGGTGAGCACCAGAGAGAGTCCTGTCCACACGGGATGAAAGGCGGCGATGATTGAGCCGAAGCCGAGGCTCATGAAGGCCACCACGAACACACCCGGATCCCCTTTCTCACGGAGCAACACAAAGAACCGGGCCCATGCGCGATGCGCGATAATGTGCGACAGCCCCATCGTCGTCAGGTGAATGATCGCGAAGACTTCCACCGCTCTCTGCATGTCCATGCTCCCTCGCTGGGTCGGCGCCGCGAACAGCGGCGCGGCTCTAAGTTCTGCATTCTAACCTGCGCCGGATTCCCGCAGGCCGGCAAGCGTGGGTTCAGCTGAGGCGACAGAGTGCGCCCGCTCGGTACTGGACACCTGATGCGTGATGCGTTAGCATCAGATGTATGCGGACAACACTCGACATCGCAGACGACGTGCTGCTCGCCGCCAAGGAGCGCGCGCGGCGCGAGAACAAGACGGCTGGAGAAGTGGTCTCTGAACTCCTGCGCCAGGCACTGACTGCTCCGCAGCCATCAGCGGCTCGCGAGCCCAAGGCCGTGCACGGCTTCAAACCGTTCCCGCGCCGAGGGGAGATCGTGACGAACGAGCTGATCGACCAGCTGCGTCTGGAAGACGCGTACTAGGAGCCGGTCCCATGCGCGCGCTGCTTGATGTCAACGTGCTGATCGCACTGCTCGACAGCGATCATACTTCGCACCGCGCTGCGGTTGCGTGGTTCAGCGAGCATGGCGCCAGCGGCTGGGCGTCGTGCCCGATTACCCAGAACGGGTGTGTGCGCATTATGTCGCACCCGGCGTATCCCAACGCCCATTCTGTTGCCGAGATTGTCGAGCGGTTGCGCGACGCCACCGCGCACAGCGCCCACGAGTTCTGGCCTGACAGCGAGAGCCTGCTTGATCCACAGCTTATCGATCCGACGCGAGTGCATGGTCCGAGGCAGCTGACCGATGTGTACCTGCTCGCGCTCGCGGTGAAACATGGCGGTCGGCTCGTCACGTTCGATGGCACGATCGCGATCGGTGCCGTGGGGGGCGCGAAGAAGGCGCACTTGATCAAACCATGAACAAGTTCTGGGCGGTGTTTAAGCGGGAGTACATGGAACGCGTTCGGACCGGATGGTTCATTGCGGCTACCATTTTCGGCCCGGTGTTGATCAGCTGCGTGTTGTTCCTGCCTGCGTACTTTTCACGCGGCGCCAGCGCCGTCGCGGTCAACGTGCCTCCGGTGCTGGTGATCGACGGTACCTCGACCGGGATCGGTGCGGCGATTGCCACCGATCTGTCGGGTGGTATTTCGGGGTCGCCAGACCGTGTGCGGCTTACCACGGTGTTGCCGGATTCCATGGCCGACGCCGAGGCGCAGGCGACCCGCTCGGTCATCGCCCGTGAGCTGCAGGGGTACCTGGCCGTCGTGCCTAACGCGAGCGGAGTTCCCTCGGTGCGGTACGCCGGCCGGGATGCCGCCTCGATTCTCGACATGGAGCGACTCCGCGTCCTCGCGTTGCGGCACGTGGTTGCCGATCGCATGTCCAAAGCCGGAGTGGAGCCTGAGCTCGCGATGCGAATTGCGCAAACACAGATGCGCTTCACCACTGAACGAATATCCGGTCAGGGAAGGGGAGGATCGGGTGGTCTCTCTCTGGTGTTTTCCATTTCCGTGGGGATGTTGCTCTACCTCACCATTTTGATGTACGGGCAGAACGTCCTTCGTGGTGTGCTTGACGAGAAGCAGACGCGGGTCGCCGAGATGGTTGTGGCCGGCATGAGTCCCGAATTGTTGCTTGGTGGCAAAGTGTTCGGTATCGGCGCGGTCGGGCTTACCCAGGTGCTCATCTGGAGTTCGACGTCTGTCCTGATGCTCCGCTTTCGCGGGGCGTTCCTCACCTTGCTCGGAGCGGAGGCTCGGCCGCTGCAACTGCCACCAATCGCGCTCTCAACCGGGGTGCTGCTGCTTGTGTTTTTTCTGTTCGGCTTTCTGCTTTATGCCGCGTTGTTCGCGTCGGTCGGTGCGATGGTGAGCAGTGAGCAGGAAGCGCAACAGGCGCAGATCCCGGTGGTCATGCTGCTCGTGGTGAGCATCATGTTCCTGCAGCCGGTACTCGCCTCGCCTGACAGTCCGTTGGCGGTGACCCTGTCGTACATCCCTTTTTCTGCGCCGGTAGTGATGCCGTTGCGCATGAGCGCGGTGAGCGTTCCGTGGTGGGAGATTGCGCTGTCATTGATTGCGCTGATTTCCGCCGGATACCTGGCGCTGTTTGTGGCCGCTCGCATCTATCGCACCGGCGTTCTGCTCACCGGCAAGCGGCCGTCGCTGCGCGAGGTGGCACGCTGGGTGCGACACAGATAAGTAGTCTCGTTGTGATCGCGCGGGTCGACGACCTGGGCGACCTACGGCGGCGTGTTAATCTGCGGTGGTGCGGTGGGAGTGAGCAAATCGTAGAGCACAGGGAGGTCGGTGCGGAGCAACAGTGCCATGACCACTGCCGCCGTTGTGACCGCGGCCATGAGAGACCGCTCGCGGTAGAGCCGCTCCGGATGTTGCGCGGCACTGTCTGGCTTGAGTGCTACGCGCAGATACAGCGCCATCACGAGTGCGACCAGTGGAAAGGCGAGTAACAATTCCAGCCGGTATCGCATGGCGAAGGCACCAAAAAACAGCATGGACGATGCGGCGTAGAACATGACCGACACGAGGAGGCGGTCTTCGTTGTATGCGGCAAAACTTTTGCGATACGCCGTGGCGCGGGCCGGATCTGCGATTTGGCGGAACTCGGCATACCGTTTGAGCGCCATAAAATACGCGCCGATCATCCAGTAGCTCAGGAGCAGTGAGGCCGGCGGCAGGGTAGCGCTCGTGACCACGAACCATCCCGCGACCATGCGGAGCGGGTTGTTGACCGACTCGGTGAGTACGTCGAGCCAGGCCCGGTCTTTGGTCCGGAGCGGCGGAACGTTGTACGCGCAGGCAAAGAGCCAGAGCACCAGCATCGTACCGGCGAACCAGTACGAGACGAGCAAACTAACGGCCATGCCAATTGCGAACAGCACCAGCCACTGAGTCCACGCGATCGTCAGATTAACCTGTCCGGAGGGAATAGGGCGTGTGTGTTTTGTGGGATGCAGCCGGTCGAACGGCGCGTCGAGGATCTCGTTGAGGGTGTAATAGCTCGACGCGATCAGGCAGAGGGCGACGGTGCCGAGGAGGGTATTGCGGGCCAGGTCCTGCCAGCTCACCGGGGGCACCGTGCTGAGGGCCACGACGATTCCCGGGATGGCGAAGACGTTCTTGAACCAGTGATCGGGGCGCGCGATGGCGAGGTAGGG
>JBGTBX010000062.1:0-9252 GCA_041749115.1 Gemmatimonadaceae bacterium | reverse complement strand
GCTTTGGGGAGTTCAATGGCGATCGCCAGTGTGTTGAACGGCCGGAGAAAATCGATGCCGGGTGTTCTGAACGCCGACGCAGTTGGCGTTGCTGGTCCTGATAATGGCCCAGTCGATGGACGACGATCGGGGATGATCTTGAAGAACTGTTCCAGATCAATCACAAATGGGTCAGCCCGCAGCCCAACAAACCCCTGAGTGCCGGTCGCGGTGCCTGAGACGCTGCCGACATTACCCGAAACCACAGTCCCGCTCGATACGAGCGTTGACGACGTGCCGGTCATCGCCGGGGCCACCGGTCCGCGGATCGTATATCGTTGAGCTGCACCAGTACCTGCGTCGAACGTCACCTGAAAGACCAGGTCTTCAACGGCGTCGCCGGTGTTGTCGATCTTGATCTGGTACAGCAGGTTGGGGTCCGGTGATGCACTCTGCCCCGCGATGGGGCTGGACGTGGTCATGATCAGCGCGATGCGATCGGCGGATGAGCCCGGGAACGCATACACATCATTGATGTCCATGCGCGGATTCAGTTCAACTTCAGGGGTGTCCATATGATCGGACGCCAGGACGCGTTGCGAAACTGCGATGGTCACGGCGCCGACTGCGACGAACGCGGCCAGTCCCAGAACTCGGCGCCGGAATGCGGTGAGAGACATGCGAGAACTCCAGATTTGTAGATGAGCGAACGTTGCTCGGTGGGCTCAGCTTCGCGGGATTCGCGAAGTGGGCGATTGCACCGATGCTACGAACGCCATGCCATTCTGGATCTCTTTCCGGTTTCTCGATCGGAATTAGCCCTGAAACGGGCGATTGTTGCTAGTTGGGACCGACGGTCCCAACCAGGAACGGAGTCATCGTGGGCTGCGCGGAGCCCGCCGCGGGTTCCTCGGTGACCGCGAAGGCGGCCACACCCTGCACACTGGTGGGCACCGAGACTTCAGTAAGCTGCGTGCCGTCCGCGCCAGGGCGGAAGAGCGCGACCGACACCGGCTTGGAGTCACGAATCATCCACAGCTGATACGTCCGATCTGCTGCCACGGCCCTCAAACCATCGGCACGCACGACGGCGGTGCCTGCCTTCACATTCCAGAACACCTGCATCGAAGGGCCGGTGTTTTCGTTGGCACCGAGTCGCACCAACACCATGTCGTTGCCGCCCTCGGTGAGGATACGCACCGTGCGTTCGCGTGCTTGTAGCTGCTGCTCCGTCGTCGTCAGTGCGGTTTGTGTGCTGTTGAGCGATGCGCGAAGTTCGCCAACTTCACGTCGCAGATTAACGGCGAACACAACACTGGCCGCCAATGCGGTGATCAATCCGCCTGTGACCCAGCGTGACGGCGCTCTCCTGACAGGCAACGCAACGATCCCCGTTGAATCGTCTGTGAGGTGCACGATCGACTGCTTCTCGCTCGCGATACGAGCTATCACCCGTTGGCGCAGTGCTGCGGGAGGGGTGGCGGTGGTGCTGGTCGCAAGAAACTCAGCGGCCGCTTGATGTGCCTCAATTTCAGGCTGCAGCTCTTCGGCGAGTTTTGGATCAGCCAGCGCCGACGTGAAGTCTCGCAGTTCGTCGGTCGTGAGCGTACCCATGACATAGCCGGGTGCCAATTCACGGAGCGCATCGATTGACAATTGACTCATATCAACTGCTCCTGTGCCTGGCCCGCCAGCAAGTCACGCAGTTTAAGCATGCCCAGACGAATGCGCGTTTTTACGGTGCCAAGAGGCTCCCGCAGCCTTTCAGCGATTTCGGGGTGCGTGAGGCCCTCGAAGAAGGCGAGTTCAATGGAGTGACGCTGTTTGTCTGGCAACTCGCGCAACGCCTGCGCGACCGCCGTTTTACGATCGGCATTTTCAACGAGCTCGGCAGCGCCTGCAAAGCCCTGACCCATCGCAGTGGGCTCGCCCGTGCCCTCCGCCTCTGCCTTCAGTCGATCGCGTCGCTTGCGCGAGCGGATCGCATCCAGCGCGCGTGTGCGCGTGATGGTGGTGAGCCATCCGACCACCGTGGCTCGTGACGCGTCGTAACGAGTCGCATTGCGCCATGCTTGAGAGAATGCTTCCAACGCCACTTCTTCTGCGTCGGCGGCCTCGTTGAGCATGCGCAGGGCCAAGCCGTACACGACCCCGCTATGCCGATCATACAGACGCGCGGCAGCACCCTGATCGCCTCGGCACATCGCGGCGACCAACGTGGCATCGTCATCAGCTGCATCCATGTCCGCAGCGTGCGTGGGATGTGTCATCGGTCCGGCAAAAAGCAGCGCAGCGCCGTCTCGGCGTCGCGTTGCGGATGCAGGCCATGCCCCCGGAGCCGGTTCGCTGCGGGGGAATGTGCAGGGAGCAGTTGTTCGATCACGATGCCAGAGATCGGGTAGGGGCGACAAGGTGAGCGGGATCGAGCCGCGTGAACAAATAATAAGCATTGGCGAGGTGTCGTTGCATTACCTACGCCCGGTAGCTGGTCATGGATCTTGAGGGGGATACGCCGCTTCGAGCACACCGCCATGCCTAGTGAATCCCGGGCGCTCTGTCTTCCGGCACAAAATGCTGGAGAAAGACGCGCTCTTGCGACGTCAGGCTGCGGACTCCGTCCTTGCTGATCTTGTCCAGAATCCTGTTCACCTCGCCACGATTGGCCTCGTGTACCTGACTGATATCCAATTGCTTGTAATCGCCGAGCGGCACGGTCGACGGCGCCGGTCCGCTCACCTTCTTTTTCCACTGAGCGACGGGCGCACGCCTTTCGACCCACTTAAGATACGCAAAGGCCCCGACATACCCACCCAGATGAGCAAAGTGTGCGATGCCTCCGCCACCGCCGCCGAACCCGCCCCACAAGGCCAGCGCAGTGGTCCCGATAACCAGCCACCGTGCTTCGATCGGCAGAACACCCCAGATGAATATCTTGTCGCGCGGCCACTTCATGGCAAACGCCAGCTGCACGCCGAACACCGCCCCCGAAGCACCGATAATCGGTGAGAACGGCGCGAAGATCACGGAGACCAGGCCGCCCATGACCCCTGAAATGAGATACAGTGTAATGAACCGCCGGCTACCCATCAGCGCTTCAACACGCGGCCCGAAGATCCACAGGGCGAACATATTGAAGAGAATATGCGAGAAGCCGGACGGACTATGCAGGAACTGGTACGTCAACAGCGTCCACGGTTTGCGCAGCACCAGTGCCGGAATAAACGCGAACTCGTTCGTGATCGCGGGGGCCACCTGCTGGAGCAGGAAAACCCCCACGTTGGCAACGATCAACATCCGAACCCAATAAGTCATATAGCTGAAAATGCACGATTGCAGCCCGAAACGAAATCGCCGGGCGGGAATTCGCTTGGGTTTCGCCTCATGGGAGCTGCAGCGCGGGCCGGATCAGCGACTGCTGGCCGCGGCACGCCAGCCCAGAACCCGTTGCGCCTCCAATCGATCGAGCACGGCCTTCATCTCCGGCCGGCCAGCGAGATTGATGTTTTCGTCCGGGTCCCGTCGCCTGTCGTACAACTCCCACGTCACGAATGCCTTGGTGTCCCAATTCATCCACGCGACATAGTGGTAGTCGTGGGTCAGCATGCTGTATCCCATATACGGAATGCTGTCGGGAGCAACCCAGATCCCTGACCGAAGGAATTGACTGAACACGGCCGACTTGCCCGGCGCGTCCGGAGCGTTCAGCAATGGAACCGCACTTGTCCCCTGCAGCTGTGCAGGAATGGGCAACCCTGCGAGCTCAGACAACGTGGGATACACATCCACGAATTCCACCATCTGCTTCACCCGCGTGCCTGCGGCGATCCTGCCCGGCGCGCGAATGATCAGCGGCGAATGGGTGTCGATGATGTAATCAGTCATCTTCGCCCAGCTGTTGTGCTCGCCCAGTTTATACCCGTGATCGCCCCACAGTACAACAATGGTATTCTCGGCAAGTCCCAGTGAATCCAACTGATCCAGCAATCGACCGACCAGCGCGTCGATGTAGCTTATCGAAGCGTAGTAACCGTGTTTCAACCGACGGGCATCCGCTTCGCTGATCGGCCCCTGACCGGGGTGCCCCACGTTGGCAAAATCCGCATATCCCCTCAGCTCACGGAGCGTGTTAATCGCCATCTGTGGCGATCCTTCAGGGAGAAAACGATTGGTCGCCAACGGAATTGAATCGGGATCGTACATGTCCCAGTACTTCGCCGGTGCATTAAAAGGCAGATGCGGCCGATAATATCCCACGCCAAAAAAGAACGGGTTCCCCTCCTTCTTCAGCTCCGCCAATCGTCGCTCGGCGTAATTGGTCTGTGCGCCGTCATAATACACGCTGTCTGGGAGCTCCACGCGCTCGGTGGCATTCGCCTTGAGATACCATTGACCGAACTGATCAATCCGCTGTGCCTGCGTTCCCGCCTTAATGAATCCCTGCTTGCGGGCCTCCTGGATGGCCACGTTATCGCGATGGTGATACACGGCATCGGGGTCGTAAGGAAAGCCGGGGACCTTATATTCGGGCTCGCTCCATGACACCGAATCTGGAAGTACGTTGTGGTAAATCTTGCCAACACTCAGCGCGTGATAGCCATTCGCCATAAAATGCTGAGGGATGGTCACCACATCCGGCGTTGTGCGCCGGAAATCCGTGTCCAGGTCCCACACGCGGATCGAATCAGGGCGCAGCCCTGTCATTAAGCTCGCCCGCGACGGGTTGCACACAGCCTGCTGCACGTGGGCATCAAGAAAAATGGCGCCGGACCGGGCCAGCCGATCGATGTTCGGCGTCTTAACGTATGGATCGCCGTATGCGCCGAGTGCCGGGCGCAGGTCGTCGACCGCGATGAACAGGATGTTGGGTGGGGGAGATGTTGGTGCGCAGGCCGTCGCGGCGCCGAGGAAGACGAAAAAAACGGGAAGAACAGGCATCGCCAACCGACGTGCGCCACGTGCGCTGCTGGTAGCCGTCCTCATCAATGTGCCGGGTAAGGGAGTGCCAGTGTTCACGGGGCGGGAGGTCTTGCGTTGATCTCGTGTGCCTGGATGATCACCCATTTGCCAGCGCGACGCTCGTACACCAGCGTCCAGATCTTGCCCTCCGTCCAGATTGGCACTCCGGCGGTATCGGTCATCTGAGGGCGAAAGATTCCGGTGAAAGTTCCCGCGGAGGGTGAGAGTGGGATGATGCGCACGTCATCCCAAACGCCTCCCGATTTCCCGATGCGTGTGAAAAATCCGCCGGCTGCGGTCGCGAGTGCGTCGCGCGTGGGATAGATCCTGCCGTTGTCGACGTAGGTGAGGTCGCTGTCGGTGGTGAAGTGCGACATGAACTGATCGATCCGGCCGTTGCCGATCGAACCGATGAATGAGTCGGCGGCGACGCGGATGGTGTCGCTCACCGCCTGCCTGGCTTCGGCTGAAAACTCAGCTGCTGGCGGCGTTGCGGGTGAGGAGCAGGCGAGGATCAACGCGCAAAGAATGAGGGAACGTCGCATATTGGGGGGGCCGTCGGAGAACACGTCAGTAGGTCGGGAGCGCCGATAATAGGGGCCGCGTTCACCGTCGGCAAACTTTGACAGGCCGCTCACAGGCCTCTATCGTCGACCCGGCCACCCTCCATCGCACGGCGAAGCGCAAGCACGCCATTTACGTTCCTCTCCTTCATCAGGCTCCCTTCTCATGCGCCCACTTTTTCGCCTGCTGGTTCTTTCGCTTCTTTGCCCCGCGCTGGCTGCCGCGCAGAACGGCAGAAAAACGAAATGGGACTCGCTCGCGCACGACCTCCTCAAGGAACTGGTGGAGATCAACACCACCGAAAGTGAGGGGAGCACAGCCAAGGCCGCTCACGCCATGGCCGCACGTCTCCGCGCCGCGGGGTTTCCCGAACAGGACGTGGTGGTCGTTGAGAATGCGCCGCGCAAAGGGAACCTCGTCGTGCGACTCCGCGGCAATAACACCGGCCGCAAGCCACTCCTGCTCCTGTCACACATCGACGTGGTCGAGGCCAAGGCCGAGGACTGGACCCTTCCTCCGTTTGAGTTCATCGTAAAGGACGGAACGTTTTATGGCCGCGGTGTGGCCGACGATAAGGACGAAGGTGCGATTCATCTGGCGATCATCATGCGGATGAAGGCGGAGGGATTTGTCCCCGACCGCGACATCATCGTCGCACTCACGGCGGACGAAGAGGGTGGACCGGCCAACGGCGTGGAGTATCTCCTGGAGCACCACCGCGAACTGATCGACGCCGAATACGTATTTAATGAAGGGGGTGGTGGTCGGCTGCGTGGCGAAGAACGTCTTTCCAATGATGTGCAGGCGAGCGAAAAGAAATATCAGACATGGATTCTTGAAGTGACCAATCCCGGTGGGCACAGCTCGGTCCCGGTCAAGGACAATGCCATCACGGAACTGGCGTCTGCATTGGTGAAAGTCGGCGCATTTGACTTTCCTGTACACCTGAATGAAGTGACGCGGGCATACTTCGCCAAATCTGCAGCGACCGTGGATGCGGATATGGCCAAAGCGATGACGGCGATCGTTGCGAACGAGCGCAACGCCGCTGCCGCGAAAACGTTGTCGACCGATCCACGCTACAACTCGCTGATGCGCACGACCTGCGTGGCGACGATGCTTGAAGCGGGTCACGCACGCAACGCGCTGCCGCAGCGCGCGCGCGGTTACGTGAACTGCCGCATTCTTCCAGACGAAACGCCCGAAGCGGTGAAGAAGACGTTGGAGGGAGTGATCGCCAGCTCCAAGGTGACTGTCACCGCCGAGAACACGGCAAGGAACTCACCGCCCTCACCACTTACACCGGAGCTGATGGGGGATATTCAGGCGGTGACGGGCGAGATGTGGCCCAAAGTGCCGGTTATTCCAACGATGAGCACGGGCGCGACGGACGGCCTGATCCTGCGTAACGCCGGCATACCGGTGTACGGCGTCTCCGGCTTGTTTTATGGCGAGTCGTTCGCGCACGGCATGAACGAGCGCATTCCGGAGAAGGGTTTCTATGAAGGACTGGAATTTATGTATCGCCTGGTGCGCCGCGTCAGCGGCGACCGCAAGCCCATCAGCTGAATAAACAACGATGTCATTGATCGCAAAGTTTGCGGGCCTTGCGCTCGCAGTCGCGCCACTTGGCGCGCTCGGTGCTCAGAACGCCAGCGCAGGCGAATGGCCGGAGCAGCACCGGGATGGTCGCGGGACACATTATTCGCCGTTGGATCAGATCAGCGCTTCGAATGTGAACCGTTTGAAGGAAGTGTGGAGTTGGTCGCCGGATACCACGGGGCCCGCAGAGCTCAGGAATATCTCAACACCGTTGATGGTGGACGGTACGTTGTATTTCACGAGCGGGTCCGATCGGCAGGTGATTGCTGTGGATGCCGTGACCGGTGCTGTTAAGTGGCACTGGAAGTATGATGATGGCCCGCGGACAACGCGTTCGCCGAGAAGGAATTCGGGGCGAGGGGTGTCGTGGTGGCAGCGCGGAGCAGATCAACGCATTCTGGTTGTGACCCCCGGGTTTCGCCTCGTCGCATTAAACGCCAAAACCGGGAAGCCTGTGCTGTCGTTCGGCAAAGAGGGAGTGGTTGACCTCAAGCTTGAGCTGGGTGTGCCCCTGAACCCGGACAGCGCTGCGATCGGGTCGAGCTCTCCGCCGATGGTGTGGGAGAACACTGTGATTATCGGGCCGGCGCTCGAAGTCGGCCTGACGCCGCGCTCGATGCGGAACGTACCCGGACGTGTGCTTGCGCTTGACGCCGTGACCGGTGCACTCAAATGGCGCTTTAATACCATTCCGGCAACCGGCGAGTTTGGCGCTGATACATGGGATGACGACGCGCGTTCGTTCACCGGCAACGCCGGGGCGTGGGCGCCTCTTGCCATCGATGCTCGGCGTGGCTGGGTGTTTCTCCCCGTCGAAGCGGCCACCGGCGACTACTACGGCGGCCACCGTCCTGGTGATAACCTTTTTTCCACGTCGCTTGTAGCGGTGGATATGCGTACCGGGAAACGGGTGTGGCACTACCAGATCGTGCGCCACGATATTTTTGACTACGACAATCCGTCGACACCAATTGTTGCTGATGTGACAATCGGCGGTCAGCGACGGGAGATTGTGGTTCAGCTGACCAAACAGGCATTTGCGTATGTGCTGGACCGCGTCACAGGTAAGCCGGTCTGGCCCTTCGAAGATCGTGCGGTGCCCGTCTCGGACGTGCCCGGCGAGCAGTCAGCGCGCACGCAACCCTTTCCAACGCGACCTGCTCCCTATGATCGCCAAGGTGTTGCGATCGATGATCTGATCGACTTCACACCGGAGCTGCGCGCGAAGGCCGTTGAGTTTGTTAAACAATACAGAATGGGCCCGTTGTATACGCCAGGCTCGCTGATCAACGCTGCCGACGGAACCAAGGGCACGCTGTCTCTCCCCGGTACGCTGGGCGGCAGTAATTGGGAACACGGCGCCTTTGATCCTGAAACGGGAATGTTGTACGTCGGTTCGTTCACCAATCCCGCTGTACTCGCCTTGGATAATGTGCCTCGTCGGTCGGATATGAACTACATCATGGTGGGGGGTGATCCGTTGTTGATAGACGGACTGCCGCTCATTAAACCACCGTACTCGCGTATCACCGCAATTGACCTCAAGACCGGGGATCATGCGTGGATGCGCGCCAATGGTGACACGCCGGATCGTATCAAAAATCATGCGGCGCTTGCAGGGCTGACGATTCCCGCGACTGGTGGGTTAACACGCCCGGTCCTGCTGGTCACACGCACGCTGTTGTTCTCGGGCGAAGGTTCGGGTGGTGCAGCCGTGTTGCGCGCTCACAACAAGGCTACCGGCGAAGTTGTTTGGGAGACAACACTGCCGGGCGCGGTCACAGCGCAACCCATGACGTATATGGTCAATGGTGTGCAGTACCTCGCTGTGTGGAGCGGGAATCCACGGGGCAAACCTGCAACAACGCTTCACGTTATGCGCCTCTCCACCAACTGATGTCTACTACAGCTGAACATGTGCCGCCGCGACTCCCGATGGGATTCAAGTGCGCGGCCCGCAATTGCGGTCTCAAACCGGTCGACAAGGACCTCGCACTCTTTGTCAGTGAAGTGGATGCTCAGGCTGCCGCAGTATTCACGCGCAATCACTTTCCGGGCGCACCCATCCTGCTGGGACGTGAAACGATAAAGGGCGGCGTGCTCCGCGCCATTGTTGCGAACAGCAAGTGTTCCAATGTGGCAACCGGCGCA
>JBGTBX010000061.1:0-4900 GCA_041749115.1 Gemmatimonadaceae bacterium | reverse complement strand
CGTTCACTGAAAGCTGTGGGGGGCGGGTTGCGACGTGGGATAGGAACGACAACCTGCTCCGAGTGATTGAAGTCGCGACTGCTTCGTACCGCGACGTCAGGCTCGATTCCCCAATGCCACCCTCTCAGTGGGTGGCCTTCGACGGAGCGAAGCTTGCTGCGTGTACGCGAGACTCGGACCTTGGGCCATTCTGGGTGACGCTGTTCGACACGACCTCCGGCTCGTCGAAGTCCCTTCAGGCTCTTCCGTTCACGTCCGAGAGCGCATGGCTCTTCTTTCGCGACGACGAGCTGTACGTGGTCGCACGGGGATCGGTCGCGGTGCATCGCGGGGACGGCTGGCAGGTCGAAGCGGCGGTCATGCCGCCAAATACAAGATATGCCGCGACCAGCAGGGGGCTCTTCGGCTTAAACGCAAACCCAGACGAGGATGTCGCGCAACTGTATTTCTGGGAGCCGGGCGAGCCGTACAATGCTTCGCCGCCTGCGCCAACCGGAGCACAAAGACTCGCCGCTGCCATCGCGCGATCCGCAGGCGGCACTACCGTGAAGCTCACGCCATCGATGGGGGACGCTGCGGTCGAGCTAGCGATGCGGCTTCGCGATGAAATCCTCAGCGTACGGCATCCAGAAGAGCCATCCGAATCCTTTGCCTCGTGGGTCAGCGAGATCTCAACCGACGAAGGTTCGCTCTGGTTTGAAGCCGATCTTAAGGACATAGACGCTTACCCGGCCGTGCTTCTCCGTTTGGCGTCAGAGTTGCTTTCAATCGTCGATGGCCTGCCAGGCGTCGATGTAGAGGTCTCGGGAACCCGACTTACCAATACCTAATTTCCGACCGACGCGCGCGACGTGCCCGGAGGCGGCGTTGGATCAGCGACGCTCGGGTTCTAGTCCCGGTAACCAACTGACTGCCGACTGCTCCGGCAGCACCGGCGATGAAAGCTATGACTGTCCGACCAGTCTTGGCGGTCGCTCTTACTGGGCGACCCGACGCTGAGGTGAGACAGAGTCCCGCGGCGTGGTGGGGTTTGATGCGTGTCCGTCGGTGTGGTTCAGGTGGCGGGCGTGAGCTCGCCGGACGGAACGGGTTCAGTGTCGCGCGTCGGGTCGAGTTGCGCCATTGACGTGTCGGAGAGGTAGCGCCGGGCGATGACCCATTCGTCGTGTTGATCGGCGAGGACGGCGCCTATGAGCCGCAACGCGGATCGGTCGTTCGGGAATATGCCGACCACGTTCGTGCGTCGCTTGATCTCCTTGTTCAGCCTTTCCAAAGGGTTGTTCGACCAGATTTTGCGCCAGTGATCGAACGGGAACGCAGTGAACGCCAAGACGTCGGTCTTCGCAGCGCGCATCGACGCGGCGGCTTTAGCGAAGCGTGGCTCGAGCTGGTCGACGACTTCGTCCCATCGGTGTTCGACTTCAGTCCGGGTGGTTTGGGCGAACACGGTGCGCGACAACGCGGCGACGACGTCGACGCTGGCCTTGGGCACAGTGGCAAGAAGGTTCCGGGCGTAATGAACGCGGCAGCGTTGCCAGCTGGCGCCTTGGAACACTTTGACGATCGCGGCTTTCAGGCCGGCGTGCGCGTCGGAGATCACCAGACGCACCCCGGAAAGGCCACGCGTTTTGAGCGAACGCAGGAACGAGGTCCAAAACGTTTCGTCTTCGCTGTCGCCGATGTCGACGCCGATCACTTCGCGGCCCCCTTCAGCGGTCACAGCAGTGGCGATGACCACGGCGCGCGACACGACCTGGCCCAGGGCGTCGTCGCGGACATGGACATAGGTGGCGTCCAAGTACACGTAAGGGAACCCGACATGGCCAAGCGTGCGGTTCCTAAACGCGTTCACTCGTTCATCGAGCCCCGCACAAATCCGCGACACCTCCGACCGCGACACCCCCGCGGTCGCGCCCATCGCTGCGACGAGATCGTCGACGCTGCGTGTCGACACGCCCGACACGTAGGCCTCCATGATCACGGCGTGCATGGCCTGATCGATCCGGCGGCGCGGCTCGAGCGCCGTCGGGAAGAACGACCCTTTGCGCAGCTTCGGGATCCCGACGACCAGATCGCCCGACGTCGTGGACAACACACGGCTGCGGGTGCCGTTGCGCTCATTCGTTCGCTCGTCGGTGCGCTCGTAACGCTCCGCGCCGATCACGCCGGCCGCCTCCACATCGATCAGCTGCTGCAGGCCCCAGCGGGCCAACTCGCGGATCAGATCGACGCCGTCACCCGCCTTGACCGCGACCAGCAGATCGGACAGGACAGACTCATCAAGAGCCATCGGTGTGTCTCCTTCGTGTGCACTTGTCGGTACACACCGAGGATCACGCCGATGGCTCACCCAACCGCGGATAGGCCCCGAAACCCCACCACGCCAAGGGACTCATACGTTGGGTCTTCGCTGGCCGTGGCGTTGCCGAAGAGCGAGGTAACGATCGCAACCGTGGCCCGACTAACAGAACGTGCTTCTTCCTACCAAGCCAAGCGACAAGAATGCATCCCATGGCGGGCCCGACGCGAACCAAGCAATGCACGATCCGGTATTACGTCGCCGAGAGAGCGACGCAGGATGGAGCGTGGCCAAGCGATGGAAACGTTGTCGGAGCGCTAAGAAGGTCGCTCGCAAGTCCGACCGGTCGAGCCCACATCGAGCACGGTGGTCAGCATTTCATTGTCGAGCAGCACGCTTCCAAGCCAACGCTTCACCTGTCTGTTGCCACGGTTCGTCGTGATGGCTTGCCTGTTATCGAACGCCGCGGAGAGACGCACGCATTGGCGCTGGACGCAAACGAGAATCTGGCCGTGCCGACCCACGTCGTTTTCGCAGGTGAAGGGAGCCACGGCGAGTCGATTGTCGCTGCCGTCCGATCTCAGTACACCCCCGGTCACATCCTCGCTGGCAACGTTCTCGGCAAGCGCACCGGTCTCGACATAGCGTTCGTCCCGATCGTTCGGCCCGAGGTTCAGGCGATATTGCAAAACAGTCGTTCCGTCACGAAGCTGGAGCTGCGCATTGCCGGCTCAAGTATCGACGCTGCCGCGATCCGGGCGCAACGTATATCGCAGTCGTGACTGCCTCCGCTGCGCTCGGGACGCTGGCGATCACTCCGATTGCGATCGTGCTCGCGCTTACTCCGGGCCGACGTCTTCGTTCTCTGCTTGAGCATCACGTCAAGATGGTGCGGCGAGCGATGGCGTGGACTGTCCTCTCAAATCTTGCGGCAGTCGCCTCTGGGATGGGTGGATTGCTGCTCGATAGCAATGACCATCCAGTCGCGCTGCTAAGAGTGTCCACGGTTGGTCTTGAAGCAGCGGCGCTGATGGCTATGGCGCGACTTGTGTGGTTATTAGTGGCCCTCCTCGCCGTCGACGAGGTTGACAAGGACACCGCACCGACGAGTTAACGCAGGCGAAAGAACGCCAACTGGTCACTGCCTCGGAATTAACTCAAATGATCGGCCCAAAGCCTGGGCAATTAGCCAGGAAGGGCTTGGCACCTGGAATGAACCCTGTCGAGACGAAATAATAGGTCGACCATTGGGCAGTGATTGAAACTTGTAGATTGCTAGTACATGTGACAAATTCCGGTTCGCTCGTCCCGGAAATCCAGGAGTAAGTGTCGTATCCGCCGTTGCTGCTCGACGGAATAACAGCGGTGTACTGCGAGTCGGTCCACTGGTTTGCCGTGTTTCCATCGCGGATATTGCCTTTAAAACCGGTCGGGTAATACCAGTATGTAGTGGCTCCAAGAGAGATGAGTTGCGTGTTCTCGTTCCTAATCGCGACTTGCAAGTTGCACTCGAAGAAGTAGCAAGTCCCTTGGTTGAACACCATGGAGGGTTTCGCCGAGTTTTGGCATGCGTTTACCTCGCATGCGGCACCCGCGGCAAGGCCGGCCAGTCCGGCTCCTAAGCCGCATACGAGCGCGCCTAGGAACGCAGTCACCCCGGTGCAAACGATGGCTCCAGCCAAAGCTCCGGAGGCGAGGCCGGCGAGGTCGCAGCCGGTGCAATCAGCTGCGAGAGTCGGCGTTGTTTGGCCGAGTTCGGTTGAGCGACCACCGGAGGTTGCGTTGGCCACCATGGTTCCGTCAGGTCGAAGAACGGCTAGCGCGCTTCCCAGTTCGGAGTAGTCGCCCGTCGCCCGGTCGACGCTCGAAAACACGACCCGGGCGTGTGAGAGCGAATCGACATAGGCGTCACCGACGTACATTGTCGTCGAAGAGGCGGCGACGGTCCTGGCCACATGCGGGGCCGTGTCGGCGCTTGGAATCTGGGAGGCTAGCTGCGCAACCTCCGTCGCTCCGATGGCCACGACGCCAACTGCTAGCGCGGCCGAAGCGGCCGGGGTCGGCGCGAATGACTGAAGTTCGGACAGTGTGGCGTACGAGACTGCCGGTGTTTCCTCGGCCCAAGCCGGTGCGGCCGGAACTAACACGTTGAGCGCAGCGAATGTCACCGAGAGTAGGATGGCGAGCGTGCGCAAATGGATCTTTCTTTTGTCAAGCCTCATCGCAATTCCGCCTTGTCAGATAGTTGGGTGATGACTTCTTCGCGAAAAATGGTCGCGATTTTCGCATCCATATTTGCTTTCGCCGTGCTTAAACTTGGCTTCGATTATTTCGATATACGTCCCACGTTGGCCATAGCCGTTCTGCTGGGCCTGGCGGGAGTGATTTTGATGATTGTTGGGCGTTTCTACATCAAAGGTTCGAACGATAAATCTAAGTAGAGTGAGCGGTTGCCGCCATGGCTAACTGCTGTCATTGAGTTCGCCCAATCGGGACTAGTCACGGCCTCAAAGCGACAAAGACCACTTGTCGCGCGACGGCGCCCGCTTAGCCCTATAACACCCTTCGACTCGCAGCGGCCGATCGAAGGATCCCGGTCTG
>JBGTBX010000060.1:0-16391 GCA_041749115.1 Gemmatimonadaceae bacterium | reverse complement strand
GAGGTGCGTGCGGGTAATCATTGTATGGCTCCCTTCGTCGCGGCCAGGTCCTTCTTGCCCTCGGGCACGATACTCAACATGACGCGCGGTCCGGTGAGGTAAGTGCGCACTGCTCGTGCAACGTCGTCGGCTGAGACAGCTGCGTACCGGTCGAGGTCGCGCTGAAAGCTGTCGGCTTCTCCGGTGAAGAAGAAATAACTGTTGAGCTGGTCGGCCTTCGCGTTCACGGATTCGAGGCGATTGAGGAAGTCCGCCTCGATGGCATTGCGCGCCTGTTGCAGTTCCCGCGCTGTGGGTCCGTCGGCTGCGAGGCGCGCGAGCGTCTCATCGATACCGATTCTGAGGTCGTTGAGCGGAGTACCGGGTCGCGCGGTCGCGACAATGCGGAAATCGCCATCCAGTTTTTTCGATGCGTTGAACGCAAAAACATCCTTCGCAATTTCTTTTTCGTACACCATCGAATTCGTTAAGCGGGAGTTGCGAGCTCCACTCAGTACGTACGCCGCGATATCGAGGGCGGCATCGTCGGTGTGAAAGGCTTTGACACCGTGCCAATACATGTGAATCCTTGGTAGCTGAACGCGGTCTTCTGCGACGATAACCGTGTCGCGGAGCGCGAACGGAGCCGGAGAATTGCGCGGGACAGCAGGTCCGCGGGGTATCTGACTGAACATCTCACGCACGAGCTGTCGTACCGAGTCCGTCCTGACGTCTCCGGCGACAACGATGACCGCGTTATTTGGCGCATAGAACGTGCGGAAAAAGTCCTTAACGTCGTCGAGCGATGCGGCGGAGAGGTCTGCCATCGAACCGATCACGGGCCAGGAGTACGGGTGACTCGCTGGATAGAGCGCCGGCGGGACGATGTCGCCGGAAATCCCGTACGGTCGGTTTTCATAGGATTCACGACGCTCGTTTTTCACGATATCGCGCTGCGCGTCGAGCTTTGCGATGTCCATCGTCGGAAGCAGTGAGCCCATTCGGTCCGCTTCGAGCCACAGCATCAGCGGAAGCGAATTCGACGGCCCCCACTCGTAATAGTTGGTGCGATATTCCGTGGTGCTGCCATTGTTGTTGGCGCCCGCTGCTTCGAGGCGCGTATCGAACTCGGGATAGGGCGCATGTTCGGAGCCCATGAACATCAGATGTTCAAAGAGGTGCGCGAAGCCGGTGCGACCAGGCTTCTCATCGCCCGATCCGACGTGATACCACACGTTGGTGGTCACGGTAGGCACCGAATGATCCTCGTGCACGATCAGGGTCAGACCATTGGCGAGCGTGTCGACCGAGACGGGAACGCGCAATCGCGCGGTCTGCGCCGCCACCGGTAGTGCTGCGAAGAGACCAGCAACGAGGAGGACGTATTTTGTCATCTACTGCGCCACCTTCGCGGGCATCGCTTTGCGTGGCAGCAACTCATCGCGCTGCGCAGTCATGAACGCGAACCAGGCCACGACGGTGGCCATCTGCTTCATGTGATCGCCTTGCATCCGATCGAAGGTGTCCATGTTGGAGTGATGTGAGCGCGAGTTGTACTCGAGGCGCTCCTGGATAAACTGGAAGCCGGGGATACCAACCGCATCAAACGCAGCGTGGTCAGTGCTGCCGACGCTGCGGGGGCCGAGGAGCGTGACGTCGAGATCTTTCAGTGGTTGAATCCACTGGCGGAAAATTGGTTCCACAGCGGGATTGGATTGCATCCACACGCCACGGATCTTCCCGGTCCCGTTATCGATATTGTAATACGCGGAGACTTTGCCGTAATCGGGCTTGGTGGCCATGGTGGCAACGTCGGCCAAGTGCTGCTTAACGTATTCCCGTGATCCCAGGAGTCCCTGCTCTTCTCCGCCCCAAAGCGCGATACGGATAGTGCGTCGCGGTTGAATGCCAAGCGTCTTGAGAATGCGCATGGCTTCCATCATCGCGGCACTGCCCGCGCCGTTGTCGGTTGCGCCGGTTCCTGCGTGCCACGAATCGAAGTGCGCACCGATAATGACAACCTCATCCTTGAGCGCGGGGTCGGTACCCGGAATTTCGGCGACAATGTTGAAAGCCTGTGGCGTGGTTTCGTCGTGGAACGTTGCGCGCACGTCCAGTTCAACCTTCACCGGGACACCCTTGTCGAGGATGCGCACCATGCGGTTGTAATGTTCAACGGCCAGCGTGACCTGGACCGGAACTTTGTCTGTGGCACCGCGGCCGCCGCCCGATCCAACAAACACCGTTCCACCGTCGGTGCGCTGGGTTTGCCACGAGAGATCGCTTCCACCGGCCGAGAGGTCGCTGTCCGAGCCACGATCGAGCACCGCCACGACGCCTTCACCGAGGAAGAAATTGTTCAACTGTGCAGCTGAAATCGAAGGCGACGAAGGACGCGCCGCACGCCGGTCCGTAGTTACAGGCATGGATTCTGCTTCCATGATCTCCTTGTCCGTCATGCGAAGGACGAGATTGCCGTCGAGCATGTTCACCACCCGCTCGCGTTGCGGGAGCACAATTTTGCCACGCAGTTTACCGCGGAACTTCGCCAGATCGGCCTCGGTGTCGATCATCGCGAGTACGACATCGGCGGTCACAGGGCCGTTGGTGCCGGGTGTCCACGCTTTCGGATAGCCGATCAGCGGCTGCACCGTGGGCTCAATCATGTGGGCCGCAAAACGTTGCAGCGACCACGAACGCCCGATGGACCAGGGCTCAAACTTGACGTTGGCGAGCCCGTATTTGGTGAGCTGCTGGGCGGCCCATTCTCCTGCCTTTTTAAATCCCGGGCTGCCGGTGAGACGCGGGCCATGGACGTCAGCAATCCATGACACGGTCTCCATCACCTGTGACCGGTTCAGTCCCTCGTCGCGGATTCGTCCGAGCGTCGTGTAATCGATCCGTTCGGTGGTTTGGGCGCCGACCGGGGCGGCGAGGAGGGCAAGTGCGAGGAGCGCGCGCATTCTCATTTTGACGTGGGCGAGAGAGAGATGAGAGGAATGTAGGCTCCGGGTATGGGCTCGGCACTCCCTGCGGGAGTGGGCCCGGGTTAGCTTTGGCGTTCCGCTCGAAGGGGCGGGTTTGTGCGGCTAGGTAGCTCAGTTGGTAGAGCAGCGGACTGAAAATCCGCGTGTCGGCGGTTCGATTCCGTCCCTAGCCACTTGGTGGGTGCTGCTTCGTTCCGTGGCACACGGCCTGGTTTGGGCGAATCACTGGGCTGGACCCTGGGTCAGGTCGGTGAACAATATGGGGTTCTGGGTGAACCTGGCCGTGACTACGTTCCCGCCCTCAATGCGAGTTGCCCTTCGACCACGGCGCAGGCCGCATCAACGCCCCCTTCGCCCCGCACCACCACCTCCACGCCCCGGGCGGCCTCGGTGAATGCCACGTCGTTCAGCAAGACGCGCAGCTCTGCGGCAACGCGCGACGCACGATACCGAGTCGGAGGCAGCACGCGGGCCATCCCCAGCCGCTCGGCGCGCCACGCATTATCGGGCTGATCATGAGCGAAGGGCACGGCGAGCATCGGTCGACCGCTGCGCAGGCTCTGCGCGAGAGTGCCAATGCCGCATTGCTGTACCACAACGGACGCGCGCGGCATTAAAAGGGAGTGTGGCGCAGCATCCACCGCGAGAATAGTCTCCGGCAAAGCTGCACTGAACAGGTGGGCTTTACCTGGCCCAACGAGAAACACCGCACGAGCGCCCAGAATCTGTATAGCTGCAGCGCTTTCCTTCCAAAAATCACCGGCGACCATAACCGCAGATGAACCAAGCGTGAAGACCACCGGAGGGGGACCGGCGCTGAGGAAGGACTCGAGTTCGGGCGAGAGCGCTGTACCATGGGGCGCATCGTAAAACATGTGTCCTGTAACAACCACATTCGGCGGCCAGTCGGGCTGTGGCTTACCCAACACAGTTGAATACAGCGCGAGCACTGCGTGAGGGGAATGCTGCCCTTCGACCATCGGGTTCAGCCCCTTAGGCAAGCCCAGGCGATTGCGCAGAGCGTACACGTCTGACGCCCACAGGCCGGTTACCCATTTCCCAAGCTTAATGAATGCACGCGATGGTACTGCCGTAATTCGCTCCAACGGTTTGAGCCACGTTGCCGGAGGAAGGACGGGGGGCTCGGAGATCGACAGGAATGAAGCTGGCGAGAGGACCACGCTTACCCAGAGTTTGCCGGTGAGCTCGGCGTGGATCACCCCGGCGGCGGTGAGGGGATGGGTCACAATGACGTCCGCGCTTGCCACGGCAGGTGCGAGATCCTCGTACATCGCTTCGACCGCGGGGAAAAGGATCTCGCGTAGCAGATGCTCCGGGCCCCGGCGCCGATCCATGATTCTCGCAACGGCTTGTACGTCCTCAGGGCTGACTGACGGTCGGATGGCATGAAAGTGCAGTCCGCTCGCCGTGACGAGTTCACGAAAGTATTCGTGCGTTGCGAGCGTGACGCTGTGGCCACGCTGCTTGAGGCCCAGGCCGAGACCGAGGAATGGATCGATATCGCCGTGCGAGCCCCAGGTCGTGAGCAAAATATTCGCCATGGAGAATGAATAATCGCGACGCCCACCGGCCGGAGCGAGTGTAACGAGGTGCGGTCGCGAAACCGACTCGCCCTATTGCAAAACGCTTCGGCCGTGATTGGCAGATTCTCGACGGTGGCGGTACATTGGCAACGTGAGCCGAACCCACCTCTTCCGTTTGATCGCGATTTGCACTGCGCTTGTAGGTAGCGGGGCAGTGCCAGCGCAAGCGTTCGCACACGGGTGGGCACATGAACACGCGTCCGATCATCACGCACCGGTTGATCATGGCCGGCATGACGCTGATCACGAAGGGGCCGGACGAGAAGATTCGGCAGCGCCCACAGCGGCAATAGCAGAATCAAGCGACCATCACGCGCACGGTCATCCTCGTGTAGATGTTGTTCGCGTCACGCGAAACCAGATCGCGTTGTCAGCTTCTCACGATGCACCCGCGATAGTGGAGAGCACCGTGTCGGTTTGCTCATCTCCCCGGCAGATTTGCGCGCCCGGTAAAACGGACAGCGTACTGCTGGCGCGGCCCGGCCCTGATCAGGGTCCACCTCCTGCCCTCAGGGCCCCACCTGGCTGAGTAACTCCGGCGAGTCTGTGCGCACTTCTTTCGAAGCGTTGCACCGATCCATCCTCGCCGCATCCTGCGTCCGCCGAAGTCTCTCCAAAGACTTCACGTTGCAATCGCGCGCACCCGTCTCAGCAGTAGCTGTGATGGTGCCAAGCGGCGGATGACACGCCAGCCAGGCTTCGTCTTGTCTCTTTTAACCATACGCTGCTTCACGCAGCGATCTGCACGTTTCGCGCGATCTGCCGCGATCGCCGGGATTAGCTCTGTTGTCTTGCTCTCTCCGAGCGGCGCGCATGGCCAGCTTACTCTCGCGGCTGCACGGGAGGCAGCTCATCGGGCAAGCGCTGAGCTGCGCGGAGCGCGGGAAGCGGTGAATGCTGCGTCCGAACGTGAACGCCAAGCGCGCGCTTTTCCGAATCCTACCTTCGCATACGGTCGCGAACAGACATCACGTGACGGTCAGACAAACGCCCAGAACGTAGCGCAACTCGATCAACCCCTGGAGATTGGCGGTCAGCGTAGTGCGAGGCGAGAGGTGGCTCGACTTCGGCGCGAAGCTGCAGAGGTGCGCCTCAACGCGACGACGGGACAACTCGACTTCGACGTGGCCCGCGCGTTCGCGTTAGCGGTGGCCGCCGGACAACGCGCCCGCATCGCGGAGCAGACGTCAGCTGCGATAGCGGAAGCACTGCGTGTGAGTGAGCAGCGACTCGCGGCAGGTGATGTCGCAGGTTATGTGATCAGACGTCTGCGTCTCGAAGCTGCACGCTTTGCAGCGTTCAGAGCTGCGGCAATGTTGGAGCGAAGTACGACGCGCGCGGCTCTATCGTCTCTGATGGGACAAACGACGCAGGAAGGTGACGCGTTGGATCTTCCTGCCACCCTGCCGCAGCGCGACGGAGTGCTCGCATTGCCCGCGGTCGATTCCCTACAGTCGCGCGCGGAGCTGGCGCGCCCCGACTTGCGCGTTGCACTACTGGACGCGGAGGCGGCTGCCGCGGATGCCCGCCTAACGGCGCGTGAGCGAATACCCACGCCGACGTTGTCGGCCGGTTACAAGGATGAACGCGTTGCCGATCCGACCCTGGGTTCGCAGACAGGATTTCGAGGGATTGTGGCGGGCCTGACAATTCCGATCCCGTTGTTCGATCGGCGCGCTGGTTCAATCGCCGCGGCGGAGGCGGAGTCGCGACGGTTTGACGCGCAGGGTGATGCCTTGCGACGGCGCGTCCGGCTTGAGGTCTCGGAAACCTTCAACGCGTTGTTGTCTGCCCACACGCAGCTAAGTGCACTTGCGCCGTACCTGGGTGAAGATGCACGCGTCGCTCTGCAAGCAGTCCAGGTCTCCTATGCGGAAGGGGAGATTTCGTTGGTCGAATGGCTCGACGCCGTTCGCGCGTTTCACGAGGCCGAATCCATTCTCGTTACACTGCAGGCAGAGATCGCTGTTCGACAAGCTGCTCTTGAGCTCGCCACCGGCGCTCCGCTCTCACAATCCGCACGGCCCAACTGATGAATACAAACTCGGTGCATGTGTATACCCGTCGTGCAATCCTCACCGCCGCGATGTTCATCCTCTGCGGTGGGTGTCGAAGCGGCGCGGCTGCAGCTGAACCAGAGCCTGAGCGTGCCGGGGGAGCCATTACTGTGTGGACAGATTCCACGGAGCTCTTTATGGAGCACCCGGCGCTGATCGTTGGCGCACCCGACAAGTTTGCGGTGCACTTGACTGATCTCAGCGACTTCGCGCCACTTCGCTCGGGCCGCATTACACTGACGTTTCGCCCAAGGGACGGTCAAGCGCCTGTGGTGGTGGTGCAGGAGGAGCCGCGTGCCCCGGGGATTTACGGTCCCTCACCCACTTTCGAGCGTCCTGGCATTTACGACCTGACAATTCTTGTGGATTCGCCGCAGGCAAAGGACAGCATAGCGGTGCCGAACCTGCGCGTGTATGCGACGGCGGCCGAAGCGCCGTTTGCCGAGGATGGCGCGGAGAGCGGGATCCCATTTCTGAAAGAACAGCAGTGGAAATCGCCTGGTTTCGCCACCGCCTTTGCACGCGAAGGCGAAGTGATGGCGACCTTCGAGGTCTCGGGAGTGATTGAAGCACAGGCTGGACGCTGGGCGCAGGTGAGCGCACCGGTCGATGGATTGATCGATGCATCCGGAGTGTCGCGGTCGCCGGTTCCCGGAGCGCGTGTGGTCAGGGGACAGGCGCTTGCGGTGTTGGCACCATCGTTAGGCGACGCCGGTGGAGCTGTGGTCGCCGATGCCCGCGCGCGGCTTAGCGAGGCGCGAGATGAATACGAGCGTGCGAAGCGTCTCTATGCTGTGGAGGCTGCACCGGAGCGCCGCGTTCACGAGGCGAGGATACAGCTCGCTGCGGCGGAACAGGCGCTGTCGGGATACGGGGCGGATTCTCTCGGTCGCGTTACGGTTCGAGCTCCATTCGCCGGAATCGTGACGGAGCGACGCGTGACGCCGGGCACCCGCGTCGAGGCGGGGGCACTGCTCTTTACGATTATTGACCCCTCTGTGGTCTGGCTGCGGGTTAACGTTCCTGCGGCTCGGGCACCCGACGTGTCCCGCATGGCGGGCGGAGAATTTCAGGTGGAGGGCTCCGAGCGCAGCTACACCGTGCGCCGTGTCGTTTCGGTGGGAAGCGTCATCGACTCTCTCTCGCGCACCATTCCAGTCATCTTCGAAGTGACGAATTCCGATGGGTCGCTCAAAGTTGGGGCCAACGCACGAGTTGCCGTGCGCACCGGCCGTCGAGAATCCGGCATCGTAATACCAGCTTCGGCAGTGCTCGACGAGGACGGTCGGCGCATTGCGTACGTGCAGCGCGATGGCGAGAGCTTCGAGAAGCGCGAATTAATTATCGCGGGGAAAGACAGTGAACGCGTCCTGGTTCGCACCGGTATTTCGAATGGTGAGCGCGTGGTGATTGGTGCGCCCTACCAAGTGCTTCTTGCCTCGCTCTCCACGAGCGTACCGACGCAAGGCCATGAGCACTAAGCGCGGAGCCCTCCATTGCTGAACAACCTGATTGGGTACTCGCTGCGCAACCGTGTCGTCGTTCTGGCGATAGCGGCGCTGCTGCTGCTCATGGGAGCCTGGACGGCGTGGCGCATGCCGGTTGATGTTTTTCCGGATCTGACTGCCCCGACAGTGACGGTGTTGACAGAGGCACACGGGATGGCTCCCGAGGAAGTTGAAGCGCTCGTTTCCTTCCCTATCGAGACCACCGTGAATGGTGCGACGGGAGTGCGACGCGTGCGTTCATCTACGGCGCAGGGGATCTCAGTCGTGTGGGTCGAATTCGATTGGGGAACCGATATTTTTCGAGCCAGACAAATTGTTGCGGAGAAACTGCAGGGCGTAGCGGCGGCGCTCCCGGATGGGATCTCCTCCCCTGTTCTCGCCCCGATATCCAGCGTGATGGGCGAGATCCTCATGGTTGGACTCACAACGACGGAGCCACTGAGCGATAGCACGGCGCGCGAGTTGCGCACGATCGCCGACTGGACCATTCGTCGCCGTCTCCTCGCTGTACCTGGTGTGGCGCAGGTCATTCCGATCGGCGGAGGCGTGAAGCAGTATCAGGTCGCTGCCGACCCAGCGCGTATGCTTCGTGCGGGGGTCACCCTTGATGAAGTAGTGCGCGCGGCTCGCGGCTCGAACGCAAACGCGTCGGGTGGCGTCTTTATGGACAAGGGACAGGAGTACGTGATTCGCGGTATCGGGCGCGTACAATCTGTGGCCGACATTGAGAACACGGTGGTGGCAGTACGTGGAGGGGTTCCCGTGGTTTTATCCCAGGTAGCCGACGTTCGTATCGGATCGGCGCCCAGGTATGGCGACGGTTCGGTGAACGCTGTGCCGGGCGTGGTGATCGCTGTGCAAAAGCAGCCCGGTGCCAACACGCTCGAACTCACCGAGCGCATCGAGCGTGAGCTGGCAGCCATACAACCCGGACTGCCTAACGGGGTGCGCATCCACACGGATCTGTTCCGCCAAGCTGACTTCATCCGCGTCGCGATAGACAATGTGATTAAGGCGCTGCGCGACGGCGCCCTCCTTGTGGTTGTCGTGCTGTTTCTCTTCCTGTGGAATTTTCGGACGACGTTGATTTCGCTGGTGGCCATCCCGCTGTCACTCGTCGTGGCGATCCTCGCCATGAAACTCCTTGGTATCACGGTAAACACCATGACCTTGGGCGGCATGGCGATCGCCATAGGTGCGCTCGTCGACGATGCGATCATCGACGTGGAGAACGTTTTCAGACGGCTCAAGGAGAACCATCAACGGGTGGCGAGCGAACGCCTCGGGGCGTTGCGCGTGGTCTTCGATGCCTCGAAGGAAATCCGTGCCAGCATCGTGAATGCGACGATGATCATCATCGTTGTTTTTCTCCCACTGTTCTTTCTGGGCGGCGTCGAAGGGCGACTCCTGCGACCGTTGGGCTTTTCGTATGTCGTGTCAATTCTCGCGTCACTGCTGGTGGCTGTCACGGTGACCCCTGTGCTGTGCGCCTACCTTCTCCCGACCGCAGATGCGGTGCGCAGCGAACACGAGAGTCGTCTGGTCGTGTGGCTTAAAGCGCGCTATGCTCCTGTGCTCGAGATGGTGCTACGGCATCCAAAGCGCGTTATGGCATTGGCCCTTGTGGCGCTCGTGGCCACCCTGGGCGTGCTCCCGGGTCTCGGCTCAGCCTTTCTTCCCGAGTTTAATGAAGGGGCACTGACGGTCTCCGTCGTCACCGTCCCAGGGACGTCACTGGACGAGGCCAACAGCATTGGACGGCGTGTCGAGGAGATACTGAAGTCGAACGCCGCCGTTGTGAACACGGACCGAAGGCAGGGAAGAGCCGAGCTGGACGAACACGCGCAGGGAGTCAACGCTGCAGAAATCGACGTCACGCTCAAGGATGAGATTGACAAAGAGGTAGTCTTCGATGAGTTGCGACGGGAGTTTTCTGCGATCCCGGGAACGAGCGTCACCATCGGCCAACCGATAGGGCACCGTATCGACCACATGTTGTCAGGGACGCGGGCGAATATTGCCGTAAAGATCTTCGGTCCCGACCTGTATCGTCTTCGCACCTTGGGAGCCAGTGTGCGAGACGCCATGACGGGGATCCGTGGAGTGGCAGATCTGCAGCTCGAACAACAGATGGATGTTCCGCAGCTTCGCATTCATGCCGACCGCACGGCGCTGGCGAGGTACGGCATGACCGTCGGCCAACTCGCCGAAGGAATCGATGTCGCGCTTAACGGTGAAGTTGTATCGCAAATACTGGAGCAGGGCCGCAGTGTTGATTTAGTGGTGCGCTTTCCCGAGTCGTTGCGTGTCAATGCAGAAGCGATCGCGTTGGTGCCGTTTGACACACCAACCGGGCAGCGCGTGCCTTTAGGGCAACTTGCTACGGTGACAGTGGACCGAGGGCCGAACACCATCTCACGCGAGAATGCTCAGCGAAAGATTGTTGTACAAGCCAACGTGGCGGGGCGCGACCTTGGGAGCACAGTTGAAGAGATCCGGAGCGTTGTGGCGGAAAGAGTATCATTTCCGCCCGGCTACTTTGTGGAATTCGGCGGCCAGTTCGAGGCTCAAGGCGAAGCGACGCGCACACTCGGCGCTCTTTCGCTTCTTGCCATCGCGGCCATATTCGTAATTCTCTACGCCGAATTTCGATCTGGCCGTACCGCGGCCCTCGTGATGGCCAATCTGCCCCTGGCGCTCATAGGCGGTGTGGCGGCTGTGGTAGCGACAGGCGGGGTGGTCAGCATCGCATCGCTGGTCGGTTTCGTGACGCTCTTCGGGATTGCGACGCGAAACGGGATCCTTCTTGTGTCGCATTACAGGCACCTCCTTGCGGAGGGGGTGCCGCGCCATGAAGCATTGGTGCGCGGATCGATGGAGCGATTATCTCCGATTCTCATGACAGCGTTGACGGCTGGTTTGGCTCTTCTCCCTCTTGCCCTTGGTGGCGGGCAGCCCGGCAACGAACTGCAGACCCCAATGGCAATCGTGATTCTAGGGGGGCTGGTTTCGGCAACGGTGCTGAACATGCTTGTTGTTCCCCCTCTCTATCTGCTTTACGGCGACCGACGTGTAGCGGCAGAAACCGAAGCTGAGGGTTTCCTGAGTGATGCGACGGCGCTGCCCCCTGTTCCCGTACCTTCTCCTCCCCTTATCTGATGCGTTCGACACCCTTCCGATTGGTTGTAAGCTTAACACTCATCATGTTGCTGCCAGCCATCCTGTTTGCGCACGGTGTGGCTGCGGGTGACAAGGGCTACTTGCAGGAGATGTCAGGTGTGCTGCTTATCCCATTTGCCTATCTGGGCGCGAAGCACATGGTGACGGGCTACGACCATTTGCTCTTTCTGCTGGGAGTGATCTTCTTCCTGTATCGGATGAAGGATGTAGCTCTCTACGTGACACTGTTTGCGATTGGGCATTCAGTAACACTTCTTGCGGGCGTGCTTGCTCAAGTGACCGTCAGTGCTCACCTCATTGATGCAATCATTGGATTTTCGGTGGTTTATAAAGCACTCGACAACATGCGCGCATTCGAACGCTGGTTCGGCCGTGCGCCAAATGCTAAACTGGCGATTCTGGTCTTTGGTCTCTTTCACGGGCTCGGACTGGCCACCAAGATTCTGGATTTTCAGGTATCACCAGAAGGGCTAGTTCCCAACCTCGTAGCGTTCAACGTGGGGGTTGAGTTGGGACAAGTTCTGGCGTTGAGTATGATCCTTATTGCCATGTCGTACTGGCGCCGACGCCCCAGCTTTGCGGGGCACGCCTGGACGGCCAATGTCGCCATCATGTCCGCTGGTTTCATTCTCGTGGGCTACCAGCTTGTCGGATTCTTTGTCACTCGTTCCTTCGGAGGTTGAGTTGTGACCACGCCTGTTCCCCCGTCTGCGCCGCAGTCAATGGCACTACCATCGGCCCGTGCGTTGGTGCGTTCCACCGTTATCGCGGTTGTGGTTGCCGGCACGTTGTTATTGACGGCGGTCCTTCCCGCCGAGTACGGAATCGATCCCACCGGTGTCGGGCGCGTGCTCGGCCTCACGCAGATGGGCGAAATAAAGGTACGCCTTGCACGTGAAGCGGCAGAAGATGCGGCCGCTGATGCTGCGGCGATCGAAGCGGCCGAGGCCGAGGCGTCCGCCGTTGTTGACAGCACGAATTCAAAATAGTGCAGTTGTCGCTGATGGTTTGCATAGCTGCAAAGCAGCGCTGCTGTTCCCCTTACCCGCAACGAGGAGTTTGAAATGTCCGCCCTGAAGTCCACTTCATTTGTCCGCCGCGTCGCTCCCGTGACGATCGCATTGACCATGTTTCTCGTCACGGCCACTATAGCGACTGCGCACGACATGTTCGTCAAGCCGACGCGGTACTTTGCGCCCGAGAATTCCGAAGTGCGCGTGCGTTTGCTAAATGGCACTTTCACCAAGAGTGAAAATTCCATCGCACGCAACCGACTGGCCGACGCGAGCGTCCTGACCCCACGCGGGCGCATTCAACTCGATACGGCAGAGTGGGGTGTGAGGGGCGACACCAGCACCTTCCACATCCACACCCGGACTGCCGGAACCTACGTGATCGGGGTGTCCACGAAGCCCAGCATCATTGACTTATCCGCCGACGACTTCAATCTGTACCTCAAGGATGACGGCATTCCCGATGCGCTTGAAGCGCGGCGCAAGGACGGAGAACTCGCCAAGCCTGCAAAGGAGCGCTACCACAAACACGTGAAGTCGATGGTGCAGGTTGGAACTGCACGGAGCGATCATTATGCGACAGCACTTGGATATCCGGCCGAGATCATGCCGCTGAACAATCCGTACACGCTGCAAAAAGGAGCGACGCTGCGCGTGAGGACACTGGTGGATGGCAAGGCGGCCGCGAACCAGTACGTCCTGTTTGGTGGTGAGCTGCCTAACAACAGCGGCCGAATGGAGGAGAAAAGCACCCGGTCGGATGCGCAGGGGATGGCAACAATTCCATTAACGGTCGCGGGCGTATACTACATCAAGTTTATTAACATGGCCAAGGTCGCGAGAGACACCGTTGATTACGAATCGAAGTGGGCGACCCTGACGTTTGAGGTGCGATAGCGGTCAGCATGGCGGACATGGCACTCCACCGTCACGATGGGGTTCGGTGACAGTCAACGGCGGCGTGATGTGAATAGCCGCCGGAATCCGTGACCGGCAACACTGGAAACCACTACCTGGTCCAGCTGAACTCTCAAGGAGCAGATGATGCGCAGTTACCTTACGCTTGAAACGTACCCGAGGTCGGCCGTCGCTGTTCTGTGCGTCGCCGCGTCATGTGGTTTCACGAACGAGCTGTACGCTCAAACAGGCACCCGCCTGAACATCTCACCGGCGGTCCGGACGGTTGCCGTTGGAGATTCACTGCGGCTCGCCGTGCAACTGCTGGACCAAAGTGGGAAAGCTGTGCCAAATGCAACAGTACGCTTCGTTATTCAGGGCGGTCGGATGCAGGGGTCGGTGGATTCATTGGGATGGGTCCGCGCGGGGTCACCGGGTACGATCCCGATAGCGGTGACGGTTACCACCCCGACGAGCCGACCTGTTGCTGAACGTATTGAAGTGCGCATTGTGCCAGGACCAGCTGTACGTATAGCTGTGGCGCCGACGCCCACGAAGTTGCTGGTGGGTCAGCGACTGCGGATTGATGCAACGGTGTTGACCGCGACGGGTGACGCGCGCGACGACGAAATATCCTGGTCGAGTTCGAACCCTGCGGTTGCACGCGCGATGGCAGGTGTTCTCATTGGCACCGCTCCGGGCACTGCGACACTGACCGCCCGGGTGGGGTCTGTTTCGACCGCTCTGCCAGTCGAAGTGCTGTCGAACGCAGAGATCAGCGCGTCCATCACGCCACAAAATGTAAAGGCTCGTCAGGGTGATGTGGTGCGTTTTGCACTTTCAGTCAAGGATTCCCGCGGCACCGAGATCACGGGGCTGACCCCCTCATGGAGTTTCTCTCCGGGTGGGGGACACATCGATGCGGATGGTGCCTTTGTTGGCAATGTTCCTGGACGATATGTGGTGTCTGCCGGCCTTGGGACAGACGACGCCTCAACCGTGGTGACACTCTCGCCGCGCGACGTGCGGCGCAGTGCGACGGTGGTCGGACGCCTCGCGCGTAAGGACTTCGTATCAAGTGAAGTCTGGATCCACCCCGACGGGAAACACGCGTATCTGGGCACGACCCTCGGCGGCGATCGCATCTATGCCATCGACATCAGCAATCCCGGCGCGCCGGTGATCACCGATTCGATCATGGCCAATTCGCGCTCCATGAATGACATCATGACCACGGCTGACGGCAAGTGGATGGTGTTCACCCGTGAGGGTGCCGCGGATCGCAAAAACGGCATCGTGATCGCGTCGACTGCCGATCCTGCACATCCCAAGCCTGTCGCTGAGTTTACAGACGGCGTTACGGCTGGGGTGCACTCTGCCTTTGTGTATACGCAGCCCAAACACGGCACCCATGTGTACCTCACCAACAGCGGCACGGGGTCACTCAACATCATTGATCTGAACGACCCGCTCAATCCACGCCGCGTGGGTGAATGGCGTTCGCGCGACACGCGCGCAGGGCGCTCGCTTCACGATGTGGATGTGCAGGACGGTATTGCCTATGTGAGTTACTGGAGCGACGGCCTGGTGATTCTTGATGTGGGCAATGGAATGAAGGGTGGAAGTCCTTCGAACCCGGTGATGATCAGCAACTACCGGTACAATGCGGAATCACTGTATCCCGGAGCGGCCAGCGATTACGGCCCCGGATTTATCAGTGGCACGCACACGGCGTGGCGGCATGGACGGTACGTCTTTATCGCCGACGAAGTGTTTCCTCCCTTCGCACCCACAGGCACCTGGGATGTCGCAAATATTCGCGCGTATGGACGACTGCAGGTGATTGACGTGAGTGACATTGAACAGCCCCAATCTGTTGCATGGTACGAACCCGAATACGGTGGGGTGCATAACGTGTGGGCCGCCGGGGATACCCTGTATATCGGTGCTTACAACGGCGGATTCCACGCTTTTGATATTAGCGGAGAACTGCGAGGAGATCTCAAAGCGCAGGGGCGTACGATTGCCGAGGTGATGCCGTCAGACCCCAACGGCGTAGTTCCGAACAAGGTGATGACGTGGGGAGCGATCGCAAAAAACGGACTGGTCTTCGTGAACGACATGATCTCAGGCCTCTGGATCGTTCGCATTGAGCCCCGCCCGGTCGTGCCGTAGGTGAGCGTCCCTATGTAGCGGATCACTACCATATTCGCACTGCCAGCGATGCGGATATCGCACGCATCGCCCGTCTGGTTTCCGGGCGCGGCATAGGACTCGTACTCGGCGGTGGCGGCGCCCGCGGCTTTGCGCACATCGGTTTGCTCAAGGTGCTCGATGAGGCTGGGACGTCGATGTAGTCGGGGGCACCAGCATGGGTGCATTCGTTGGCGGGCAGTACGCCATGGGGCGATGCATCGACGAGATTCGCGATGCGTGCCGGCGGGTGTTCCTTGGCGTACGTCCCCATCGCGGGTTTAACCTGCCGGTCTTTTCACTGGTGGGGCGTACTCAACAATCTTCCGACCGACATCATGCGGAGGTCGGGGGGGGGGGGACGGTGGTCGCCTCGATTGTGTCGGCACAAGTGGCCAATGCATTCACCTGCGAGCGTGTGCCCACGGTGTGGGAAATGGTGCGGGGCCAGGTCACGGGGCGCCGCACGGCGGCATTTCCGACAATCGTTGAAGTGATGATGCGCTCTGTTGTGCTCCACAGTTCAACGCGGGAAAAGGCGAGCGCGATGGATGCGGATCTTGCGATACGTCCTGCCGTCGCCGGTTTCGGCCTGTTGGCCTTCGACCGTATGGACGACATTATTGAGGCTGGATACCGGTCCGGACAGGAACATCTGCCCGCGTGGAAAGCACAGGCAGAGGGATCCCTCGATTAGCAGCGATCAGGGCTCAGGCTGTATTGCGTCGGAGCCGCTCCGAATCAGGTACCATCGCGTTTGGGGAGGTCTGAACCACTCGTAACCAATTGCCGTCAACACGGCATCGTCCTCGAACGGAATGGTGAGCGCCCCATTGTTCCATTCGGGTATGAGCGTCGTCGCGCTCAGTTCAATGGAACGGTAGCTGCCGAGTCGCAGGTGAGAGTCCCGCTCGGGGGGAGCGCCAAGCGCCGCGCCGCGAGCGTTAATCTGCGGGCCGACACCATGTCCGTG
>JBGTBX010000059.1:0-2199 GCA_041749115.1 Gemmatimonadaceae bacterium | reverse complement strand
GGCCAGGACCGGCCCGGGATCGACATAACCGGGTGGGAACTGCTGGGCCGGCATATGGCTTCCAACGATCACGACCAGCACGGCGATCAGACACAGTCTCTTGGCCATTTGTCCTCCTGAGTACACCTTGCGGCGGCGGTCCGCGCGATCGCGGGATGCATACTCATACAGCAGGTTTGTATACTTGTTCAAGCGAATTCCCGCACGCCGATTCAATTTTTTGCATCGGTGCGAGAATTTTACGCTTGACAGCGATATGCACCGCTCGCATAGTTGCATACACAAAACCCCCAGTAAGAGACGCATTGAGCGGCGATCGCCGCCGGCTGCGGGCGGCACACACGGCATGAGGAGGATCTATGCTGCGCGGTTATGGGAAGATCTTCGTGGTTACAGCGGTGCTCGCGATATGGCCGGGCATCGCCGCGGCCCAAAGTCAGTTCACGGGATTGGTCATTGACGAATCAAAAGCGGCACTGCCCGGAGTGACCGTCGAAGTCTCCAGTCCCGTATTGATAGAGAAGGTGCGTACCGCTGTGACCGACGGCACAGGTCGTTACACCATCGTCAATCTCAGGCCCGGCACGTACAGGCTCGTGTTTACGCTCGCGGGCTTTGCCACCACTGTCCGCGATGCTGTGGTGCTGCCATCGAACTTCGTGGCTGCGGTCAACGTCGAGATGAAGGTGGGCAGCCTCGAAGAGAGCATCACCGTCTCTGGCGAGACGCCGACCGTCGATACCCAACAGGCGGCGAGAACCGTAGTGCTGGACCGCGATCTGATTGATGCGCTGCCAACAACGCGATCCATTCAATCAGTCGGGCAGATGATTCCGGGCGTCAGGCTGAGTGATCCCGACGTGGGCGGCGAACGCATTCTCGAGGCGTCGGCGATGCGCGCGCATGGCATGGGCGAAACCAGCCAGACGATGTACGTCGACGGGATGAACGTGGCCGCCTCCGATGGCGGACAACTCCCGTACACCAACGATCAGATGGACGCCGAGATCAACGTGCGTCTGAGCGCACTGCCGGCGGAGATCTCGTCCGGGGGCGTCAACCTCAACAGCATCCCGAAGGACGGCGGGAACATTTTTACCGGCGCAGCATTTCTGGGCGGCTCGCTGGGCTCCTGGCAGTCCAATAACATCACTCCCGAGTTGCAGGCGCGCGGTCTCGATCGCGCGAATGCGATGGCGCACATTCGCGTGTTTTCGGCGTCAATCGGGGGGCCGCTCAAGCGGGACAGAGCCTGGTTCTTCTTCGGCGTCCGGCATGCCGATGCCGATGAGATCGTCGCCGATACGCCGCCTGAGGTGACGCTGACCGCCGCACACCTCAATCGGGCGTTCACCGACGCATGTTCGGGAGGCGATTGCATCCCCTTCAGCCTGCGTCCGGGCGACGTCGAGCGCACGCAAGTGCAGTCCTATATGCGCGACGTCATGCTTCGGTTGACCACGCAGATTACGCAGCGGAACAAGTTCGCGATCTTCTTCAACCGCGGCTGGAAGGACAAGGACAACGAGTACGGCTATGGCACCGATCCCGTATTCGCCGCGAACGTGCGCGACAACAAGGATGGGCTATATCCCTGGGGCTACGTGAAATGGACGTCCACGGTCAGCAGCAAGATGCTGCTCGAAGCCGGCTGGGCGTGGAGCGTGTACGCGAAGACGATCAACCAGAAAGCCTTCAATCAGCTCCCTCGAGAACTGTCCGACGGTCGGGTCAATCCGGACTGGATCGCCAACGCGCGCCGACAGGACACCGCGCTGAACCAGAACCCGTATTGCACACTACCCGACGGCTGCCTCGTGTGGTGGACCGGCGGCCAGGACAATCAGCAAATCAACGCGCGCTATCCCATTTCGGCTTCGATGTCGTACGTCACTGGCTCACACAACTTCAAGACAGGGTTCACCTGGTCGTTCGGTCCCGACCGACAGCATGTCGAACGGCAGGCCGACCTGATCCAAAGATACGTCAACGGAGCACCCCAGTCGGTGCAGGTCTTCAGCACGCCGATGTTCGTGAATGCGTATATGGCTCGCGACATGGGCGTCTACGTGCAGGACACATGGACCATCAAGCGCCTTACGCTGAATCCCGGCGTGCGTGTCGAGTACTTCAATGCGCGGATGAACGAGATCTCGGTGCCCGCGGGCCGGTTCGTGCCCGCGCGGTTTTTCCCAGAGG
>JBGTBX010000058.1:0-3996 GCA_041749115.1 Gemmatimonadaceae bacterium | reverse complement strand
ACGCGTCTTATAGTAGCGAATCAGCTCCGCGATCTTCGCGTCTTTCTGCGGAAGCCTCATGCGTTCATCCGCCCACACATCATAGATCTGGCGATGCAGCAGGTGCGCCCAGTCGAACATCATCTTCGCCTCGGGGGCCAGCTTCGCGTAAGCGACTTCGATGGCCGCTTCTTCCAGCGGCACATGAGGTGGATTCGTCAGCAGCTTGCGGGTGATGAAATTGTACTCATCAGTCTCGAGCAATGACGCGGGAGCATTCGGCTTCGTGTAAAGCTTTTCGTACAGAATCGCGTGCCCGTAATCGAACGCGTTGAACAGGCGGTCCGCGCCCGGATAATCCGCGCGGAACGACCAGTTGAACGAGCCTGGGAGATAGAACTGCTCATATGTAGTTGACCACTGCGCCGCGAGAGGCATCGGGGCCGCAGCCCCAAAAACCGAGACTGCCGCCAGCGCGCTCAGCCAGCGGCGACGATTTATTGTTTGGATTTTCATGAGGACCTCATTGGTTGAGCAGAAACGCTGGTTTTGACGCGGCATGTCACCGGCCGCTCCCTGGAAGAAGCGAGCGCACGGCGAACGCGTAGGCAGTCCCGAATGTCACGGACCAGCCCTGATCCGGCCCGTTGATGCGACGGCCCACGCCACCGTCAACGTTTAACCTGGGATTGATCTGGTACCGAAGGCCCGTGCCGATGTTGTAGTCCACGTCCTCCGCCTCCTCGATGGACTGGCGAGCGAAGAAGTCGGCCGTAACGAGCATGGCCCGTAACGGAAACGTCTTGTCCACCGCGGCGCCGACAAGCCACCGACTTACTTCCACTGCGCCAGCTTCCTTCTGGGCCTCGGCCGGGGGCGGTAACTGCGGGTCTTCGCCTGCCGATGACCCGAAGGTGTACTGTCCGTTCACGTGGAACCGCGCGAAGCCGAACGTTCGTGTCGCGATGCTCTTGAGCGATGTATAGACTTTGTCCGGACCCAGCGGTCCAACCGGCAGCAGAACATCTGCCCGTATTCCGAGTGCGGGAAGCGTCCGCGTTTCAACGTTGAGATTGTGCATCGCAGACAGCTCCACGCCGGCAACACCCGACCGGCTGCGACCGCCGCCAAGATCGTTGTACGCCACCGGGAGCCCGATCTCTACATGAGTGCGGGGCAGGATGCCGTATGCGATCTCGGGTTCGACGCCGAAGTTATATACACCGCCGATCCCCCGTTCGAGCCGTACGGGCGCGAGCTTGAGTTCGAAGGCATAGCGCTCGGTGGCATAGGCGTCCTCGATCTGCACGGGACGGCCAGCGTCGGTATTGTAGTAATCGGTCTGCGCGGCAAGGCCCGGAGCGGTCAGTGTGACGGCGGTCGCAACAGACCAGAGGCGGATAAATGCCCCGTTGGCTAATGATGTCATGGTAATGTTCAAAGGGTCAAAGACGGGCTCAGTGCCAATCTCGTTTTTTACTGTGCATAAAATGTGCGAGCGTAACATACACCCTCTGACCCCGGATGTTCTACATCGAGTGTCGGCAGTGCGCAGCGGGACTCGACGTTGAACACTCATCGCAAAACAGGTGAGAGAATACCGATGCCCCGGCATGGTCGCAATGCGGCGCAATAGCAGCGCCGACGCCATGCTCTGACGGCCCGCCAGCGACCGCACCGGAGAGAAGAACCACCATCAGCGCCAGGCCAGCGCCGACCAGCGACCGTCGGGTAACATGGCTGACCACAACCGTCTCCTCACCGGCAAGGCGCCGTATTCTGCGCTCCAGGAGGCCGGGGCCCGCGAACGCCACAGCGCCATTCATCACTCGCCCAGCCGGCGAAGCGGCGAGCTTCAGGATAGCCGACGCAAGGACGAGAGGACGCCCCGCCGCTGCGCGATCGTCTGCCAGAATCTCTGCTTCATCACCCAGGTCGTCAGCCAGTCGGCGCAACGCCGGAATCCAGAACAACACGCGGCCGAGAAACCTGTAGATCGACAGTCTGAGCGGATCACGTCGCGCCACGTGCGCCGCTTCGTGAGACAAGACGCAAGCCAGCTCGTCCTCGGACAGCCGGCTCGGAAGATCGGTCGCCACATAAATGCGCGGACAAATCATTCCCGCCGTAAACGCGGGATTGGGCAGTCCGTCGACCACCCTGATGAGCTGCGGATCAATTCGCTCAGCCATTGCCGCACGCCAGATAGGACTGCCTGCGCCCGGTTCACTCGCGTCGAGAGGCGTGAGTGCAGCCCGCAGCCGCGACCATGCCCGCCACCTGTCCCAGGCGGCGTACCCGACTCCGGCTGCGAGAGCGATATGAAATGACCAGTGCACGGGATTCAGGATGTACCTCAACGCCGTCGTGCAAAACGCGCCAAAATGCTGAACGCCGGCCATTATGGTTGCCGCGTCAAAAGGCAAGTGATGGCCAAACACCGGAACCACGCTGAGAAACATCAATCCCGCAATCGAGAGCAGCGTCACGCGACGATGCGCCTGCTCCCGCTCGACGACACCCGCCGAAAGATGTTTAGCGTCCGCTGACACCTAAGCCTTCCCTTCCGCTCTGAGCCGCCGCCGGATGAGCCTGCCCAACTCAGCGAGCTGCTCCGGGTCGCGCTCCGCAAGGACATCCACGAGCGAAGCCGACACGGCCTCGGCGCCAAGCGAAAGAATTCCTTCAACGACTCTTCTGGACGCCATCGTCATGAACTCTTCCTCCGAAAAACGCGCTGAGTAGTGAAGCAGATCGTCCTTCTTTGCCCGGCTCAGAACCCCCTTCCCGACCAGTTTGTTCAGAACCGTGATCACGGTGAGCAACTCGACCTTGTGATGTCGAATAACCCGCGCGTGCACCTCGCGCGTCGTCGCAGGGCAGCCGAGATCCCACACTGCGCGCAAGACGCGTGCTTCAAGGTCACCGAGCACCTTGGCGAGGCCCTTGGCGGAAAGACGCACGGTATTCTGAAGCGCGGGATTCTTGTCCCGGCGAATGTCTGGGGTCATGTTACCGGCCAATTCTCCTGAATGTGTGACACGGTTGAGTATCTAACTCTACTCCAATTTTATCGTGAGTAAACACCCGGACAGCATGGCACTAACCAGAATGAGGCCGGTGGTATCGACGCTGGGGCTGATCCTCCATGACATCCTCATCGCCGACCTTCGCTTCCAGACCCTCTGGCGCGTTCCGAATCATACGTATATATTTCTGAGATCAATACGTATTCAGAGGAACCATGGCCCTCAGAAAGCTTACGCTGACCGTCGATGAGGACGTTATCGAGAAAGCTCGCGACTACAGCGCCGCAAACCACACCAGCATCTCCCGGCTCGTCAATCAGTTCCTGGCCAGGCTACCCGATGAGGAAAAGCGATACAGCCCGGCGGTCAGGCGGCTGATCGGGCTGCTGCCCGCAGACGTTCGCGTCGCGACGTATCATGAGCATCTCGAAGAGAAGTACAGCCGCTGAGGATATTGCTCGATGTTAATGTGGTGCTCGATGTCCTCGCCCGGCGGGAGCCGTGGTTCGAGCACTCCGCGGCGGTTCTCTCTCTGGTGGACCGGCCTGATATGGAGGGCTACGTTGCGGCACATACTATTACGACGCTGAACTACCTGCTCATGAAGCATCATGGCCGGGAGAGGGCGGTCGAAGCCCTGATCGAGCTGCTCGGGCTGGTGAGAGCCGTCAACGTGGATCACAACCGGCTGCTTGAGGCGCTGTCGCTTGGGTGGAGCGATTTCGAGGATGCGGTACAGGCCGCGTGTGCGCTTCGCATAAAGGCCGATTATCTAGTTACGCGCGATCCACGGGGGTTCCGGGCGCTCAGCCTTCCGGTCGTCACTCCGGGCGAATTGCTTGCGATCCTTTCGAAGTAACGCGCTCACCTCGCGTGCTACCTACGCACTCAACTCCCACTCCTTCCATAGCGAATAGATCGCCGGAATAACCACCAGCGTCAGAACCGTGCTGGTGACCATCCCGCCCACCATCGGCGCCGCGATTCG
>JBGTBX010000057.1:0-2990 GCA_041749115.1 Gemmatimonadaceae bacterium | reverse complement strand
CTCGTCGGGCAACGTGGCAAAGAGGTCCCCGCCGTCGCCTGTCTCCCACAGTGCGATGGGGCACCGGCTTGCGTCGAACCTGTCGGCGCGAGGCCCTGGCTCGAACCAGTGGGAACGCTGCCGCTCGATCTCCAGCGGCAGTGCGATGCCCAGCGAGTCCGTCAGGTCGGGGAGCCACGGACCGGCGGCAACGACGAGCCGGTCCACCTCATATGAACCGCGGTCGGTACTGACGGCCACACGACTGCCGCTCGTCCGCCAGCCATGGACGCGCTCGCCAGGGCGGAGTTCGGCGCCGCCATCAGCCGCGGCACCCAGCATGGCCTCCACGCACCGCTCCGGAAAGAGCATTCCCGCGCGGTGCTCATGCAGGGCAACCCACTCGATGTTCGGCGCGTAGGCGGGAAACCGTTCGGCAAGCTCAGCGGCGTCGAGCATGTCATGCGCGATGCCGTGGGCCTCGGCGCTTGCGCGCGCGCCTCTCACCAGCGGCCCGTCCTCCGGTCCAACCATGAGCCCACCCGTGGGCAAGAGCAGCTCGACGCCAGACGATCGCTGGAGTTCCGACCAGAGCTCGTACGCGCGGCGAACGAGTGGCACATAGAGGGGATGCTCGTAGTACGCCTCCCGAATGATGCGGGTATATCCGTGGGTTGAGCCCTGGGTGTGGGGGGGGTGGAGCTGATCGAAGGCGACGACGCGAGCGCCGCGGTGCGCCAGAGCGCGGGTGGCGGCGCTTCCCATGGCCCCCAGGCCTACGACCGCGATGTCGAAATCCATGGATGTGATATGGGTCGCTTCACTCCGCTTGTCGGCTTACCCGCGATTCGGAGCGGCCGCGGCCCTGAGTTTGCTTGTGAGGCGCGGTGCCGCTTGGCGTTGTTGGGGCTCGTCTCAGGCGGCCGACCGAGACGAACCCGACAGTGCCACCGTGGGACGGGCAGGGCGACGTCGCTCCGCAGAATCCACGGCACGCAGGATGCTTAAAGGCGTGGCTGCAATACCGCGACACAACGTCGCGGCGTGCAACGCACCAGGAGGAGAATTTAGTATGCGCGTTCTTAACATCACCACCTGCGCGCTGGGCCTCGCCGCGGCGCTTACGCTTGGATCAAGCGAATTGGCGGCGCAGCAGCAGGACACGTCCCGGCTTCGCACCACGTCGGAAACCCGCATCAACGTCTCGAAGGGAGAGGTCGTCTCGACGCGGGTCGACACGCTGTACCTCACCCGCTACGACACGATTCGCGTGAGCAACACGATCGTGCGCGTAGACACCGTCACGGTCATGCAGATGCAGCCGGTTGCGCTGCCGGACATCCAGGGCCCGATGTACTGGGGCGCCTTTGCCGGCACGACCTGGCCCTACGGTAACATCGATCGTGTGTACACCAACGGCTTCCATGCCGGTGGCGTGCTCGGTTGGGAGTCGCAGCAGAGCCTGCTCGGCTTCCGTCTGGACGGTGCCATGAGCCAGCTGGGCAAGGAGCAGGGCGTGTGGACGACCGTGAACCAGGGAAGCGGCACGTCGTTGATGCTGCACCTGGCCGCTGACCTCAAGGTCAAGCCGCTGAATTTCGGTGGCTGGGCCCTGTACGGCATCGGTGGTCTGAACTACAACCGCTACAAGAGAATCGCGGTTGCTTCGACAGCGGGCAACAACTGCGACTTCCAGGTTCGCGGCGACTGCTTCGAGAATGCCAACAACCAGCAGTGGAGCGACAAGTTCGGCTTCAACTTCGGTGCTGGCCTGGACTGGCACCTCGGCAGCCAGGACATGTTCCTCGAGGCTCGCTACTTCGCGATCCCGGCGAACGGTGCCCGCTCGTGGGTGCTCCCGGTTTCGCTTGGCGTGCGGTACTTCTAAGCGAACAGCAAGCAGCACATTGCAGTTTCGCTCGCCGTCCGGGTTAACCGGGCGGCGAGCGTGTTTTGCTATGGCACCTTCGCGATTTCCCTGTTCAGTCCGGTTTGCGGCGCGGAACTTGAACAGTCTATCGGGTTAGCTTGAACAGTCGAATCGGGTTCAGAGGGCCAACCTGGAAGGTGCAGCAACCATGGCAGAATTTGTCGCAGAAGTAAGTTGGAAAAGGGTCTTCGCCGTGATCGGCGCCGCGATCGCCGCCCTGGTGTCACTCCCCGGATTGATGCTGGCGCAGGCGCAGAAGCTCAGCGGTGAATGGCTTCAGCTCACGCCGTCCGATCCCAAGGCGGGCATTCCCCGTGACGTGCGCGATGGAGTCGTCACGTCGAGCGCGAACGAGACCACGGTGTCGATCGAGCGACGCACAAAGTACCGGTCGCGCGCGGACAGCGTCGCGGGCACCACGGCATACCGTGCCTCGAAGGCATCGCGTGATCTCCGGATCGTGATCTCGCTCGAAGACCGGAAACTGTATGTCATTGCAGACACGGACACGGTGCTCGCGACCGACGTCGCCATCGGGAGCGGCGAGCGCCTGGTCTTCGGCGAGCGCGCCTGGCAGTTCGACACCCCTCGCGGCATTCGCACCGTGCGTGGCAAGGACGAGGATCCGAAGTGGACGCCGCCCGACTGGCACTACGTGGAGACCGCGAAGGAGTTCGGGCTCAACCTCGTGCACCTGTCGATGACCAAGCCGTATCCGATCAGCGGTGGCCGCAAGCTCATGTTCCAGGACGGCGAAGCGGGCGTGATGCATCCGGACTCGGGCTTCATGTTCCTGCCGCTGGACGAAGAGATCGTGTTTGACGGCACGCTGTTCGCTCCTCCGATCGCCTCGAAGAACCGCAAGATCCAGGGCGCGCTTGGCAAGTACAAGCTCGATACTGGCTCCGGCATTCTGCTGCACGGTACGCCGGATCAGGAATCGGTGGGCCAGGCAGCAACGCACGGATGCATGCGCCTGCGCGACCAGGACATCGAGTGGATCTACCACTACGTGCCAATCGGGACGAAGGTCTACATCTACTGAGCAATCGCCGGCGTGACCATCATGGTCACGCCGGCG
>JBGTBX010000056.1:0-6828 GCA_041749115.1 Gemmatimonadaceae bacterium | reverse complement strand
CCTGCGCCCGCAGCGGAGAAGGGGGCCATCGCGATCATCGGTACGGGCACTCTCGCCGGAGCCCTTGGACCGGCATTGGGTGACCAAGGGTATCGCGTGATCTACGGCAGCCGTGACCCTGGTCGTGACGAGGTGCGCGCGCTGGTGCAGCGATCCGGACCAAACGCGTCGGCGGTCAGTCAGCCCGAGGCCGCGTCACAAGCGCCAGTGGTCGTGCTCGCGGTGCCCGGTGAAGTGGTTGTTGAGGTCGCGGGCACCCTGGGTGACCTGGGCAGCAAGGTTGTCATCGATGTCAGCGGCGGCGAAAAGAAGGTGGCGCCAGATGGCTACCAGGAACTCACGTCCGACAGCGCGCGGGCGGAGCGCATCCAAGCACGGCACCCGACCATGCGCGTGGTCAGGATCAACCTGCCGAACATCGTCTACTTCATGGATCCGCTGCTCACGAAGACGCGGGCCACCGTGTTCGTCGCCGGCAACGATTCAAAGGCGCGCGAGACGGTGGCGAACCTCCTGTTCGACCTTGGCGTCGATCCCTGGGACGCGGGGCCTGTGCGCTTCGCGCGTTTGTTCGACGCGTTCAATACCCTGGCAAACATTCCCGGGCAGCAGCGGCGCGCAGAGGGTTATCAGCTGGTGATGATGCCCACCGTTCCCTTCTCGTGTTTCTTCGACATGGTGCAGTTCTTCGGGTTCGGGGAGCCCGCTGAGTTGAAGCAGCTTCCGAAGTTTCCGCGGCGCGAGCCGGCGCCGACCTGTGAGGAGTGGATGCGCCGCCTTCCGCCGATGGGGCCACCTCCTCAGTGACGACGGATAACGTCGCCGTCGAACGCGCGGACCACCTGCGCCTGCGACGCGTTAGCGCCTGGAGCGCCCAGCGAGCTGGCGAGTCGCAAGGAGGGAAACGTCTCGAGACCGCCGCGCACGAGCTTCGCGGTCCCACTCCAGCGTTTCGGGGCCATCGGGCCGGGGATCACGCGCCGGCAGCGCGTCCCGTATCCACCGCCGCAACGCCTCCGCGTGGGTCGGCCCGGGCGGGTCGGCTTTGTTTTGATTGCCTGCATGTGAACGGCAACGTTAGACGGCGTCAATCAGGTCTGGCCTGAGCGGGTCGCCGCTCGTCCGTATCGTGCCGACTACGGATGGCGCGCCTCTCCTTCGATCAGCGGCCAACTACTGAGCGGAAATAGAAGTCGAGCATGGCGGTGAGTGGCTCGGCGTTGCCCCGTATCCGACTGCGAAGCGCTGCGCCCTCCCAGCAGTCCACGAGGAGGCTTGCCATACGTCCTGCATCGGACGCGGCTGGGATGTCTCCTCGTCGGCGGGCCTCTTCCAGGCAAGCAGCGATCCGTTGTTGGATCGCTGAGAAGCACTCCTCGATCCTGAGGCGGAAGATTTCACTCACGCCTGACAGCTCCTGTCCAAGTCCGCCGAGCAGGCAGCCCATGTATCCCTCTACCCGGTAGCTCTCCTGGGTCGATTCGAAAAACGCACGCACCCGCTCGATGGGAGGGCGGCTCAGGTCTCCGAGGCATGCGTCGAGGCCTTCATGCACCTGCCGCATGTACTGGTCGATCACCCGGAGTCCGAAGTCTTCCTTGTCCCGGAAATGATGGTAGAACGAACCCTTCGGGATCTGCGTGGCCGCGAGCACGGCCTGGATCCCCAGATCGTGGTAGCCATGCTTCAGGAGCATAGCCTGCCCGGTATCGAGCAGCCGCTGCTTGGTTGAATGCGTCAAATGTCTCCTGGTCGAGTCGAGGGCCCGAAAGAGCGAGCCGGGTCCCGACTCGCTCTCGTGTTAGCCCTTGGCCATATGGATCATGTGGTCGATGACAAGGCTGTGCTCCCGCTGCGGGCTGAACATGACAATTTCCGCATCTTCATCGACTTTGACGTTGTGGCCACCCGGCCAGTAGAACAGGTCATTCGCATTGACTGTCTCTTGCTCACCCTTCGCATCGGTCGTGGTGATCCGGCCGCGCAGTAAGAAGCCCCAGTGAGGGCACTGGCACAGATTCCCCTCCAAGCCTTGGAAAAGGGGCGTGGTATCGACACCGGCTGAAAGTGTGAAGTACTCGCCGCTCATCTTGCCGAATCCGCTTGCGTCGCCGAAGTCGGTGCGCTGGCGGATCACTGCGCCAGGAATCTCCATTCGGACGTCAACGTCGTCTTTTGCGACTCGCATGGTGGTGCCCCCGTGTTATCGTATCTGTCAGATATTAGACCGATCGGTCTAATTGGGTACAATACGCCGAGGATTAGCGATAGTCAACGAGCCCCACATCAGTCGATGGGTCGGTGTTGCAACGCGCACGCGCGAAAAAACCTCCTGCGCGAGAGCCACGGGAATTTTAATCATCGAGCGCGCCGCCGCCTAACCAGCGCATGCAGCTGACGAGGGCGCGCTCTAGTTGCTCCCTCGCAGCTGATGCGCCAGTTAGGGCGACTGGAGACAGATCGCGCACCACCGTCGTTCTCGCGCACAGCTCTGGGTCGAGCGCACCCGACACAGTGCACTCCGCATCCCCTGAAGTCCCGACACGCGGTCGCAGAAGGCGGGCCCCTTCGGGGAAGGAGCCCGCCCCCTTGCTGTGGGACGCCGAGGTCAGGCGCCGACGGCACTCCCCTCCGCGACGCTCCAGTCAGCGGCCGCTGCCCAGGCGGCAAAGCCGGTCGGCTCGATCCCGAATCTGGCCACGTTGCCGGCGATGTCGGCATCATAGCCGACCCGGTCGAACCACTCGAACATCAACGCCAGATCCTCGCTGTACTTCCGGACCTCCTCGATCGGGACCTGGAAGTGAGAAACAGCCCGCCCGGTCACCCGCGAGATGACCGCCGCGGCCTCGGGCATCGTCAGCGAGTCACCTGCGATGTCGATGCCCTCACCATTAAGCTCTGCGTGCTGCTCGAACGCCGCGCGGCCGTACTTGCCGATGTCGGCGACAGCGATCATCTGCAACGGCACCGAGGGAGACATACCGACCGCTAGCGTGCCCGCATCGATGGCCGGCTTGAACCCTGGCGAGGTGAGATTTTCCATAAAGAACGCCGGTCGAAGGATTACAAACGACGGGAACCCCAACGACCGCACGGTCTCCTCGACACGGGCCTTGTTGTCGAAGTGCGGGACGCCGGTCGCTCGGTGAGCTGACCCCACTGATGCGTAGACGTAGTGCTGAACCCCGGCCTGCCGGGCGGCCGCAGCTATGCGCTTGCCCTGAACCTCCTCCAGTTCCACGCCGGCTTCCCACGTGTTCTGGACGGCGAACACGCCCCAAGCGCCTGCGAGGGCCCGCGCCACCGAGGCCTCGTCGTTCAGGTCGCCCTCTACCATCTCGGCGCCAAGCGCCGCGATAGCTCGGGCCGCGCTGCTGGACGGGTTCCGGGTCATCGCCCGTACCTTGTGGCCCGCCGCAAGAAGTTCACGAGCCGTTGCGCCGCCCTGCTGTCCGGTTGCTCCTGTGACCAGAATAAGATCAGTTCCGATTTGCATGGTATCCCTCTTAATGATTGTTGTGTGAATGGCTATAAAAACCGTGTGCAGTTCTGCCGCATTCTCAATGGGAGCCGCGGAGTGGTGCAGACTGACCTGGCTCAGGCCGCCTTGTTGAACATGTAGCGTGCGATTCGCCAGGCGCCCGCTTCCTGAGCGAACACAAACAGTTCGCGATTTGACTCCGGCGCCGTGTCGCCCGTGGCGTTTACGCGCACGGATCCGTTCGATCGAGTGAGCGCGGTGGCGATGCCGTCACCGACGATGATCTCGTCAACGTCGAACACGATCGAGAGTGTGATATTCCCGAAGATGGCGCGGTACGACTGCAGCACCGCTTCCCGTCCAGTCGCGGTGGGGAAGCCCTGCGGCATAAAGCTGCCATTGGCAGCGTACAGTCCCGCGATCGTCGCGGCATCCGATGCGTTAAGCAGCTTCTCATAATTTGCAAGCAGCTCGCGGATTTGTTGCTCGTCCTGTGTCATGGTGTTTCTCCACATGGTTGACTCCACGCGAGGAGCGAACGTTTCCCGTGGGCGGCACGCGTGCGCCACGGGTCAGACGTCAGCTGTCGGCCCCTGGCCTGACAGCCTCCAGCAATCCCTCGAGCCGATTCAGCTGCGCGGCATTCAAACCACTTAGCGAGGCAATCGCCGCACTCCGGACGTCATCATCAAGGCCGTCGAGAAGTATCCGGCCGCCCTCTGTGATCACACTCACGCGACTTCGCCGGTCAACTGTAGAACGCCGAGTCTTTACCGCCCCGATTCGCATGAGTCCGGACAGAATGCGGGTGAGGTCCGGGTCTCGTGTCACCATCCGTTCGCCTATTCCGTTCCTGCTCAGGCCCTCGCTCCCCGCGTGTCGCAGGATGCGCAGCACGTTGTACTGAGACGGCGAAAGCCCAGCGTTGCGGACAATGGCGTTCGACTGCACTGAGGCCGCCCAAGCCGCCCGAACGAGGGCGATCAGGACGCGCTCTTCGGGCGTCTCAATGCCCATGGCGTCGGCGGGTCGTTTGTTCATGCCTCGAATATACTCCTCGCGAGGAATATATCAACTCACCTCGAAAACATCGCTTACCGGCAGCCTTCCGGCGGTAAGCCGTCCTTGGTGGTTTCGCGCGCGTATGTTGCGGTGTTGCCAGTGGTCGACTGCGACGTTCATGAGCCATTCCTATCCCGTCCACGCTCCATGCGCACTTCGTTCGCGGCCCTTGTTGCGTTCCTCCCTGCCTGCGCCGTTCAGCAAGTTGAACAGCCCCTGGTGCGGGCGTCGACGGCCGATATTCAGCTGGCGGCGACTCCACCGATGGGATTCAACACCTGGAACAAGTTCGGGATGTGATGTGAGTGAAACGCTCGTGCGTGAAATGGCCGACGCGATGGTGAGCAGCGGGATGCGCGACGCCGGGTATCAGTACGTGGTAATCGACGACTGCTGGCAGGTCGCGCGGGATGAGCGAGGGCAGATCGTCCCCGATTCGCAGCGATTCGCTGGCGGCATGAAGGCGTTAGGCGACTACATCCATGATCGGGGCCTGAAATTCGGTATCTACACAGACGTGGGACCCAAAACGTGCGAAGGGCGACCGGGGTCGTATGGATATGAAGACATCGATGCGAAAACATACGCCGACTGGGGGGTGGACTACGTAAAGGTGGACTGGTGCCACGTGGACACGCTGGTTGCGCCGGCGGCGTATCAGAAATTCCGTGATGCGTTAAACAAGGTAGATCGCCCCATTGTTCTGTCCATTTGTGAATGGGATCGTAACGATCCCTGGACGTGGGCGCCGAAGATCGGTCAGCTCTGGCGCATCACATCCGACATTCGCGATTCGTGGGAAAGCATTGCATGGATCATCAACGCCGGTGGCCGAGTGCACGCACATTCCGCCCCTGGTCAGTTTAATGATGCCGATATGCTCGAGGTGGGCAACGGAGCGATGACCGACGATGAATATCGCGCACACTTTGGCATGTGGGCGATGATGGCATCGCCATTGATGGCCGGCAACGACCTGCGGAACATGAATGAATCAACCGGTGCGATTCTCACGAACAAGGAAGTCATTGCCGTCGATCAGGACTCGCTCGGCATTGGCGGTTACCCCGTGATCGACCGCGGGTATGGCGCACAGGTGTGGGTTAAGCCACTCGCTGATGGATCAAAAGCGGTCGCGCTGCTGAATCTTCGTTCCGACTCAGCCGAGGTGTATGTCCGTTGGACAAACATCGGCATCCCCAACGGCCCGGCTCGGCTTCGCGATCTGTGGGCCGGGAAGGATCTGGGGGTCCACGTGGACGACGGCGTGGATTTCGGGACGCGGTGCACTGTGAAGGTGCCGCCCCATGGCGTTGTCCTGCTCAAGGTCATCGCTGGGGCGGGAGCATAAGCCGGCCAGTGAACCGTAAGGCGATCAGCGATGCCGACGGATGTCACTGCCCATCCGTCCGCGTATCCCCGATCTACATTAAGCCGTCGAGAGACTGTTCAAGGCGGGACGCCATCACGGTGCAACGCGCCGTGCGGGCTTCTCTTCGGAGATCTCGCGAGCCCCGTGCTGTGCAACAGTCACAGCGATACTAGTCGTTAGGCGCACCGAGGTGGTGTTACGTGCTGCCTCGGCCGCGGCGAAAGTACACCGCGGCCGTCGCAGTTGACGGGCTAGTGCTTCACCATCTTCGTTGCTTTCTCGTGGAAGGTGTAGGGACCATTGGGACACTTGATCGTCGAGTTCGTCGAGTGCATCAAGCCATTGGGGTTTTCCTTCCACAGCCACACGTGGAGGTCCCAGTGATGCAGCTCAACTGGCAGGACCGGTGCGTGCCCCTCCATCGGCCCATCCAGCTTCGTCCCTAAAACCGTCGGAGCTTCCTTTGAAAGTGCCGTTGGGACAAACCACTCCGCCGCTACCAGTTGCAACCGATTTCCGACAGGTTCATAAATCAACACCTGTGGTTTCAGCGAATCGAGCGTCGGGCCGATCAACGCCGGGTTGAGGAAGTGCACGCCCATGCCACCGGGCTTGTACGCCATCGAGCCCATGTCGCCGCCGCCCTCCGGATAGTCGATGCATCCGAGGGTCGAAAAATAGCCGTCATGGACAGCCACAACCGGATCCTGATACTTGTCGAGTGCGGCCCGCACGGCCGCAAGATTGGGGGGCAGCGTCGGGCGCTCGGCTTTCGCTTGAAGTGCATCGCATGGGCAAACTCCTTCTTATAAAACCGTGAGAGGAGCAGGATAAGCTATGACACAACGGCCATGTCAGGGCTTCCTTGTCGCAGCTGGAGGCCGTTTCCAGAAAGGATCCGTGGCGCGTT
>JBGTBX010000055.1:0-42815 GCA_041749115.1 Gemmatimonadaceae bacterium | reverse complement strand
GTATGTGAGCGTGGGAACGAGGCGCGACCAGATTATCAGCGTTCCGGGCCACTGATGACGCCGGAGGATTCCACGGCCTGCGATGTGGTCGTGGTGGGTGCCGGACCGTGTGGACTCGCTACAGCGATCACGCTGCAGCGGGAAGGCCTGCGCGTTGTGGTCCTCGATGCAGGCTGCGTGGTGCAGGCCATTGTGGAGTATCCAACAGAGGCCACCTTTTTTTCCACGGCGCCCAAACTCTCGTTAGGCGGTCTGCCCTTTGTCATTGCACATGCCAAACCCACGCGCCGGGATGCGCTCGCGTATTACCGCGCCGTCGTGTCTCATTTCGAGTTGAACGTCCGGCAGTATGAACGGGTCACCCGGATCGACGGCTCGGCACCGCACTTTGTCGTGCGGTCCGACCGCCGGGGCATCACCTCGTCATTGAACTGCAGAGCGGTAGTGATTGCAACCGGATATTGGGGATCGCCCAACCTGCTGAACGAGCAGGGTGAAACGCTGCCCCACGTCCATCACAGTATTCGCGAGTGGCACACGGCGTTCCAGCAGCGCGTCGTCGTGGTGGGCGGCGGAAACTCGGCAGCTGAAGCAGCGCTCGAGTTATGGCGCGCGGGGGGATCGGTGACCTTGGTGCATTTCGGCGATACGTTCGACAAGAAGATCAAACCGTGGATTCTGCCGGACCTGACCAACCGCATCGCTGAGGGAAGTATCGACGTGCGCTGGAACGCCCGGGTAAGCGCAATTGCGCCGGATCATGTGCGGATCGCGCATGACGCAGGGGCAGAGGACCTTTCAGCGGACCTCGTGTACTTGATGACCGGCTACGCGCCCAACGTTGAACTGCTTCGGAACGCAGGTGTGCCGATTGATGCCGCGACGGGGATTCCGGAGCACAATGCGGACACGCTGGAAACCTCCGTTTCCGGCGTCTTTATCGCAGGTGTTGTGTTGGCGGGGTTCGACGCCAACAAGGTGTTTATCGAGAATGGGCGCTACCATGGAGAAAAAATTGTGGCTCGGCTGACTGGAACGGCGCCGCCTCCGCCCCCCGTGCTGAGTCGCGATTTGGATTCATAGGCACGGCGACGTGTGGTACGTTTCAACTCCGGTTCCCTCGCTGTCGCACTCCTCGTTACAAGGCTTGTCCTATGTCCAACCGGCGCGATTTCGTACGACTGGCAGGCGGCTGCATGGCACACCTCGCGATCGCGAGCGCCCTGGCGCCAAGAAGTGTGCGCGCAGCATGGGCCGGCCCTCGCGGTCACGTCGTAGCGCAGGAAAAGTTCGGAAGACTTGAGCGCATCGACGCCAGTACCTGGGCACTCATCTCCACTCCGCTCACAGGTGATCGCACGACGCTATCGAATGGCGGGATCGTAGCTGGCCGGAGTGGTGTCCTCGCCATTGAGGGGTTCGTGTCGCCCGAGGGCGCACGGTGGCTCGCGCTGCGGGCCCGTGAACTCACCGGCCGGTGGCCGACGCACGTAGTCACGACGCATTACCACGCGGATCACGTGAATGGGATCGCGGGTTATCTCGATCCCGACGCGCGCACACGTCCGGAATTCCTTGCGAGTCCAAGAACGCGCGAACTGGCACTGCGCCCTGATCAATCAGCCGACGCTGCGCGCGCGGATGCACTGAACAGCTCGCGTGCTGTGCTGGATTCCGATCAGCTCGATCTGGGCGATCGTGTTGTGCACATCTCGAACATGAGCGGACACACCGCGAGCGACCTCGTGATCGAAGACCGGGATCGGGCGATTGTGTTTTGTGGTGATCTCGTGTGGAATGCGATGGTGCCGAACTACGTCGACGCCGATCCGCAGGCTCTGCGCTCCGCCGTTCGCGGGCTGGAGCGACCGGGGGCGGTGACGTATGTGCCGGGACACGGGGCCTTGGCAAAAACTCCGGAATTCACAACGTATGCGTTGATGCTTGATGCAATCGAGGCCGGGGCGCGCGCTGCACACGCTGCGGGCCGCAGTGCACAGGAGGGGGCTGCCGCCTTTGGTCTCCCCGATTCACTGGGAGAATGGGTCTTGTTCAACTCCTCGTTCTTTCAGCGGGCATTCGAGGCGTGGTATCGCGTGCTTTAGCAGGCCGCCGCGTACCGGGTGATTCCTGTGTACGGGGGGAAAGCGCGCAGCGATGTGGGGAGCATTCACATAGAGGCCGCCTGACTCCGCGCAGGATGCATTGCCCCTTCCGCGGCGTCCGTTGTGGCCGCAGTGCGATCACCGTGTAAGTTTCGCTTACCCGAACACGTCTGATTTCCCGAAGCCCCGCCCACCGGCATGTCCAGTTCCTCGCCGCATCCCGACGTCATGGAAAAGCTTGTGTCTCTCTGCAAGCGACGCGGGTTCATTTTTCAATCATCTGAAATTTACGGCGGCGCCGGTTCTGTATGGGACTACGGTCCGCTGGGCGTGGAACTCAAGAAGAACCTGAAGGATCGCTGGTGGCAGGCGATGGTGCGGGCTCGCGACAACGTTGAGGGTCTTGATTCAGCCATCCTGATGCATCCCCGGGTATGGGAGGCGTCGGGGCATGTCGCCGGATTTACGGATCCGCTTGTTGATTGTAAGGCCTGCAAGGCGCGCTTTCGTGCCGACAAGCTCGAAGATGCGCAGTGTCCGCGCAAGCCGAGTAAGCGGCCCGGCGAGTTCGCTGATTGCCAGTTGACCGAACCTCGACAGTTCAATCTGATGTTCAAGACGAACATCGGGCCGGTTGAAGAATCGGCGTCGGTAGCGTACCTGCGACCGGAGACCGCGCAGGGCATTTTCGTGAACTTCCTGAACGTGCAGCAGGCGTCGCGACAGAAGATTCCGTTCGGTATTGCGCAGATCGGCAAAGCGTTTCGCAATGAGATCACTCCCGGGAATTTTGTGTTTCGCACGCGCGAGTTCGAGCAGATGGAGATGCAGTATTTTGTCGATCCCGAAGGGGATCACATGGCGGCGTTCGAGTACTGGAAGGCGCAGCGCATGGCATGGCACCAGGATCTGGGATTGCGGCCCGATCGACTCCTCTTTCATCCGCACACGGCGCAGGAACTGGCACATTATGCCCGAGCGGCCTTCGACATCCAGTTCGACTTTGGAGGCACTCTGGGTTTTCAGGAGATCGAAGGGGTTCACCACCGCGGTGACTTCGATCTCGGTCGGCACCAGGAATACTCGAACAAGCGGCTGGAATATGTGGATCAGGTATCGAACCGCCGATACATACCGTTTGTCATCGAAACGTCGGTGGGGGCCGACCGCACCGCACTCGCGCTGCTGGTGAATGCGTATCGCGAGGAAGAGGTGGCTGGTGAGAGCGAAGGGCGTGTGGTGCTGGGTCTCGATCCGAAACTTGCTCCCATGAAGGCCGGTGTCTTTCCGCTCGTGAAGAAGGACGGGATGCCGGAATATGCTGCTAAGTTGGCGGCGGAGCTGAGGATGCGCTGTCCGGTGTTCTATGACGAAAGCGGGGCGATCGGGCGCCGATATCGGCGACAGGACGAAATCGGTACTCCGTTCTGTATCACCATCGATGGCACGACCATGACGGACGGAACAGTTACCGTGCGTGATCGCGACACGTTGGCTCAGGAACGAATCGCATCCGATCAGGTCCTGACCTACCTGACAACCCGAGTCGCTTAGCTATGGGGGGTGATAGCGTCACAGCCACCGGCGCGGAAGACGCTCTGTGGGAGGCCGTGGAACATCTGCAGGCGATGATTCGCATTGACAGCGTCAACCCTCCCGGCAATGAAATCGGTGTCGCGCGCTATCTGAACGATGTCCTGCGGGGCGCGGGGATCCACAGCGAAATTGCGGAGACAGCCCCGGATCGTGCGGTCGTGTGTGCCCGGATTCGCGGTGATGGCAGCAAACGACCGCTGTTGCTCATGGCACATACCGACGTTGTCGGCGTCGAGCGTGACAAGTGGACCACGAATCCGTTTGCGGGCGAAATGCTCGATGGATTTATCTATGGTCGCGGCGCCATCGACGACAAGGGTATGCTGGCGTCGAACCTGCAGGCCATGCTGGTGATGCAACGCGCCGTGGCTCGGGGAGAAATGACGCTCAGTCGAGATGTGGTGTTTCTGGCGACGTGTGACGAAGAAGCCGGGGGACGTGTGGGCATTGCCTGGATACTGCAGAACCGTCCGGAATGGCTGGACGCGGAATTCGCATTGAACGAAGGCGGAGGCCTGCGGTCCGTCGACGGGAAGTTGCTTTATTGTGCTGTTCAATGTGCGGAGAAAGTTCCCCACAACCTGACGGTCACGGCCACCGGGGAGGGAGGGCACTCTTCGGTGCCGCATGACGCCAACGCCATTGCGCGGCTGTCTCGCGCCCTTGCCGTTATTGCGGCGCACCGCGAGCCCGTGCGCCTCTCGGAGGTGACACGCGGATTTCTCCGCGCGCTGGGACCGATGTGGAACGATCCCGAGGTCGGCACCGCGATGGTCGATGTGACGGCAGATGATTCCGATGCCCACGCACGTGGTTCGGCGAAGTTGGCCGCTATTCCGTCGCTTGATGCACTACTGCGGAACACGACCGCGATCACGACCGTCACGGGTGGTACCCGTAGCAACGTCCTTCCCACGGAGGCGGTGGCAAACGTGAACGTACGCATGCTGCCCGGATTTCCGGTGGAGGATTTGCTCACTCGACTGACGCGCGCGGTGAATGACGCGAACGTCGAAATCACAGTGCGTTCCAGCGGGCGCCCGGCCCCGGCGTCTCCGATTGCATCGGAAATGTTCGAAGCGATCGTTCACGTGCTGCGCGAACTCGCACCCGAGGCACCGTGTGTGCCCGCACTAAGTGCCGGTGCAACGGATTCGGCTGCCCTCCGCCTGCATGGCATTCACTGCTACGGGGTGTTGCCGTTCCCTATGCCTCAGGAGGACGAAGATCGTATGCATGGCCATGATGAGCGGCTGAGCGTCGATGCGCTGTCGTTCGGCATCACCTTCACGTGCGACGTGGTCGATCGCCTGTGCCGCGCACCACTGTGATGGCGCGGTCACGAATCCTCACGCATCCCAGATTCACTGGTGCAGCAAAGTGGGATGGTGCACGACGAGAACTCTCGGCGATCCGGGAAATTACTCATGTATTGCTTAATGCAGATGCTCCCGAGGAAGTGCTCCAGTTTGCTCTGGATCGCGTTTCTCCGCTGCTCGGCGCGTCATTCGCGTCCGTATATCTGATCGAAGGTGTTTCCGAACTCATGCGCCTCGGCGCGGCGTTCAATTGGCCCGAGCGGCATCGCCCATGGCTCGGTGGCATGCGCGTTCGGCTCGGCTTCGGCCCGAGCGGTGAAGCCGCGTCGGAGCGAAGGATTATCGAGGTCCCGGATGTCACCGCGGACAAAGACATGGAAGACTGGGCTGAAGTGGCGAAGGAACTCGGATTTCGCAGTCTGGTTGCGTTACCGCTCCAGTCAGCGACCGGGGTCCTTGGCGCGCTCACCTTCTATTTCCGCGACGAAGGACTTCCCGACGAGGAAAAACGAAATCTGATGCGGGTGGTCGCCGATCAGCTGGCGATGGCCGCAGAAAGATCACGGATCAACGAAGAGCTGCGTCGGACGGCGGGGGCGTTGGGGGACGCGCGTGATGAGCTGGAACAGCAGTACCGGCGCGTTGTCGAGGCCGGTACGGCCCGAGATACGTTTTTCGACAGCATCTCGGCGGGCGTCGGAGAGCCGCTGGCAAGAGCCGCGGAGCTCGTCAGTCGCTTGGGTCAGTCTGAGGGGGGCGACACGGCCCGGGAACTGGCAGAAGCGTTCACGGTCGTGAGAGTGGCGTTCGACGAGTTGCTGGAGCTAAGCGCCATCAGGAGCGGGGCGAGAACGATTTCCGTGGACGAATTCTCCCCGGCGTCTTCGCTGGTGGTCGCCTTGGACCTGGCGGGCGACCCGCCAGCGGGGCTTTCAGTCGAAGTGGCTCCCACCCCCGAAATGGCTCCGACGGCGCGCTCCGACCGCCAGAAATATTCGCGGCTGCTCGTTACCTTGTTGAAGCACATGTACCGCAGCTCGCGGGACGGTGTGGTGACGATTGCGACGGAGTTCACGTCGACGCACGTTCGCTACGTGGTGCGCTGCGACGGGGAATGTCGATCCGGCGCGTGGGACGACGGCCCGTCTGTGCTGCTTGTTCGTGCGTTGGGCGCGATGTTGGGGGGGGGCGTCGATTGCAGAGTCGACGAACCGTCAGGGGAGGCCGCGGGTGGGACATGGGGACGGTGCACTGCCATTTGTGAGGTCGAACTACCATTGGAATACGTTCCTGCGTCCGCGCAGGCCTGACTTTTCTCGGATCTCCAGTCCTATGTCGACACAGCGACGAACACTGATTGAGCGACGAACGACCCTGTCGCCCGCCGAAGTGCTGTCTGCAGGTAAGCAGTTCTTCACGCGGCGCAACTCCATTTATGCTCTGTTTATTGAACAGGAGGGCAGCGAATATGTGTCGTTGCGGGGGCAGGGCGGAGAGGAGCTGGTGCTGTCCGCACGCGCTTCTGAGGGCGGCACAGACGTCACGGGCGGTACCTACATGTTCGACGCGCAGCTGAGTCGCTTCTTTTCCACGTTACCGCAGATGCCGGAGGCGACGCCGTGATTCCTTTTACTGCCACGTTGCGGGCACGGCCCGGAACGATTCGTCTGGGCACCCCCGATGAACCAGTCATCACCTTCCGCGTGCAGATCGCCGAGGTGTGGGACACTGTACGTTTTGAAACACCTGCTGATACGTCGGTCGCAGCGATCAAGCGACACGCACTCGGCGTCATGCTTCCCGATGCGCCACACGAGTCGGACTTCGTGGTGAAGCTCGATGGATGGGAAGTACTCGACGAGCTCGGGTCGCTAAAAGAAGCCGGCGTACAATCAGGTTCCACCCTGCTCATCATGAGTCGGCGGCGCCACCCGGTTCGTTAGGCGCGTGCCGCGCGACTCACGCCCCCGACTCCGCTGACTGCTACCATACCGACGTCCCGAGCGGCCGACGCTGGATCGCCTGACGAGCTGATCGCGGCGCTCGGTCGACTGCGCCACGAGGTGTCGCAGCGCATCGTAGGTCAGCGGGCGGTCATCGACGAACTTGTGATGGCCGTCATGGCCGGTGGCCACGCGCTGCTGGTCGGTGTGCCCGGATTAGCAAAAACGCTGATGATCCGGTCGTTGGCTGAATCCATGGCGCTTGATTTTCGACGGATACAGTTCACTCCCGATCTCGTACCCAGTGACATCACGGGAACTGAGATTCTGGAAGAAGACAGCGCGTCCGGCCATCGAGCATTTCGTTTTGTTCGCGGGCCGATTTTTGCGAATATTGTGCTCGCCGATGAAATCAACCGTGCACCACCCCGCACGCAGGCGGCACTGCTCGAAGCGATGCAGGAGCACCGCGTGACAGCTGGAGGTGAGACGATGACGCTCCCCGAACCGTTCTTTGTTCTGGCGACGCAGAATCCCATTGAACAAGAGGGGACGTACCCGCTGCCCGAGGCGCAGCTCGATCGTTTTCTGTTTGATGTACGTGTCGGCTATCCTGATGCGGCGGACGAGATCTCAATTCTCCGCGCAACCACCGGGGATGCGCCCGCACCCTTGCGCGCTGTGATTGATGCGGACCAGACCGCCGCGCTGCAGCGCCTGGTTCGTTCAGTGGCAGCGTCGGAGCCGGCTCTCGAATACGCCGCAACGCTTGTCCGGTCCACGCGGCCCGGCGATCCGAATGCCCCCCCGGAAGTGCGCCGCTATGTACGCTGGGGAGCAGGTCCCCGGGCAGGACAGGCTCTGATACTCGGAGCGAAGGCGAGTGCGGTGATGGACGGACGTTTTGCTGTGGCACCGGAGGATATTCGTCGCGTGGCAATGCCGGTCCTGCGGCACCGCGTGTTGCAGAACTTTGCCGCTGATGCTGATGGTGTGGGGGTTGAACAGCTGATCGGGACGGTGTTGAACCAGATTGCGCCGCCCCGCAGCGGACTCCCCGCGTGATAGTGGTCTCGACGCCACATGACGCTCGCTCCTGACATCGGACGACTCCTCGACGCCGTCAGAACATTAAGCTGGCCGTCCGCCCGTCGTGTGCACGGCGCACGAACCGGTGCCCACCGCAGCAGGTTGCGCGGACGCGCCCCTGAGCTGAGTGAATATCGCGCGTACCGCCAGGGCGACGATCCCCGCGACCTCGACTGGAAGTTGCTGGCGCGCAGCGATCGGCCTTTTGTGAGGCTCTCGGACGACCGTGCGATCCACGAGACGTGGCTCGTGCTCGATGCCAGCGCGTCGATGGCATATCCATCAGAGTCAATGGCGAAATGGAACATCACAGGGGCCATCGCGCTCGCTCTGGCCTCCATTGCCTCCCGCGCGAGCGATCCGGTCGCCTGTATCATTGCGGCGGAAGATCGGGTGATCGTTCAGGAACCATCCACACGGCGAGACCTCGTTGCCCGATTGCAGAGCATAGTGAACGCCGCACGTGTTGGTGGCGCACGAGAAGTGCACGAAGCGCTCGTTGCCGTCCCGGAACGCGCCCGACTCGTACTCATCACGGACCTCCTCGGCGACTCGGAGCGCACGCTTCGGTTGATTGCCGCCCGCGCCGCGGCTGGGGGTGAGACGATCGTTTTGCATGTTCTGTCGCAGGACGAACTCGCGATGCCCGAGGCGCTGACCTACGTCGCAGATCCGGAACGCCCCACGTTCAGACGCCACGTGGACGCGGTCGCGCGCGACGCGTACGAAGCCGGGTTCGCACGCTTCATCGATGATCAGGCTGCACAGCTGAATGCGATCGGTGTGCGACACGTACGAGTGATTGCGGAGGAACCCGCGGAGCATGCGGTACGCCGCGTGGTGGCGTCGACCGCCGCGGAGTCCACGTCGTCATGAACACGCTGCTGACATGGGGAGGGGCGCTGCTTGCCACCGGAGTGTTGGTGGCAATCCATTTGCTCACCTTCAACCGGCCTGATCCGAAATTCCTGCCAACGGCGCGCTTCGTACCGGATTCGCCGGCGCGTCAGCTGTCGCGTCAGCGCCGATTGAGCGACGTCGCGCTGCTTGTGATCCGCTGCGCGGCGATAGTTTCTTTAGCTGCGGTACTCGCGCCGCCGCACGTCTCACCGCCCAAAGCAGGGAAGGCGCGCGTGGTTCTGCTGGACGTCTCGCGGGCGGCGGCACCGATGAATTCGGACTCGCTGGTTCGCTCAGCGGCAGAGGGAGCCCGCACGGTCACCCTGATCACGTTCAGTGATACGGCATTTGCTGCCACAGAAACATCAACTCCCGATACCGCCGCGCGGGGCAGCTTATCGGTTGGTCTGATTGCAGCGATGGCCGAGGGATATCGCCTTGGAACGCGCCATGACAGCGTAGAAATCATGATCGTTTCGCCGGTGCTGCACGAAGAACTGGATGCGGGGACCATGGAGATCGCGCGTGGGTGGCCGGGAAGTCTGCGCCTTTACCGCTCGCGGCCCGGCGCCGACGCGCCCAGAGGGGTCGCGCGTCGGGTGGAGCATCAGCTCGCGGTGTCAGACGCAGCGGGAGCAGCGAGCCATTCCGCGTTAGGTGAAATTCAGGCGCGTCCTTTGCGCGTGATCCGCGACTTCTCTCAAACCGATTCCACATTTGCCGATGAGGGCGGCATTCTGCTGGTGTGGCCCCACTTACCCACGGACTCTGTGCGTGTGAGGGCGGTCGTGAGCGAGCGCACTTCATTTATCGCGCCGCTGGGACGGGGCACCGTAGCAGCCAACGGCGATGTGCTCGCATGGTGGGACGATGGTGCGCCTGCGGTCGTTGAACAATCCCTGGGACGTGGATGTGTGCGCCATATCGGCATTGAACCACCGGTGGCGGGAGACGTCGCGTTGCGACCAGGACTGACGGCCCTGCTGACCTATCTCTCCGCGCCGTGCGGAATGCGCGATGCAACACCCGCCTCTGATTCAGCTGCAGCCTTTTTGACACGGGCCGCCATCGGCAGCGCACGTATCGCTGGCTGGAACGGTACGTCATGGCTCGTCGAGATCATGCTCGGCGTTGCGATCGTACTGCTTCTGCTGGAGCAATGGATACGTCGCAAGACGGTCCGGGTTGCGGCTCCCGAGTCCGCTCACGGAGGTGTGGCCACGTGAGCGCCCGCGTTGCATCCGATGGGCTGCCGGTGCGAGCAATGCACCAGCTCACGGCATTCCGACGCACGTTTGCAATACTGCTTTGGTTGCGTGCAACACTGTGGGGAATCGGGGCTGGATTGTGCGCAGTTGCCCTGTGCCTGTTGCTGAACGTGAGCAGAGAGGTGACCACGCAGCTTGCCGTACTCACAGCGGCTCTCACGATCGCACTTCTTGGAGGCATGTGGACGCGTGGTGGGGTCTCGCTCACGCGCGTCGCACTCTGGATTGAAGAGCGCGTACCGGACTTGAAGTACAGCCTTGTGACCCTCGCCGAGCGAAGCACGCCCGAGTTGGAGCACTTTGCTGCGGGTGTTCCCTGGCGCGATGATGCAGGGAATCTCATGCGGAAGAGACTTCTGCGGCCATTGCTCTTTGTTGCTGTGGCGGTCGCCGGCGTGTGGGTCAGCTCGACCAGCCTTGCAGCATCCGCCGTTGCCGAGCTCGCCAACGGGCCGGTTCTTGGCGGCGCCGTCGCCGGAGTCGGACCGGTGACCGTTGACGTGGCACCGCCGGCCTACACGCGCACAGCCTCTCAGGCACTTGAGAACCCTTCAGTTGTCGTCGCGGTCGTGGGCTCACGGTTGACCTTCTCAGCTCAGGCGTTGCTGAATGGACGGACGCTGTCAGCGACAGCGGATTCGGTGCCACTCCGCGGCGTACAAAACGCCGGGGAGTCTCGCTGGAGAGCGGTTTATCTGTTCCCATCTCGCCCTGTGCTCGTTCGCCTGATGCGGGGCGACTCATCACGACTTATTGCAGTGGAGCCGCGTACCGACAGTGTTCCGGGTGTGCTGTTGCTTAGTCCGGAGCGTGATTCGGTATTTCGTCAACCCACCGGAGGGCTCACTATCGGCGCGCGCGCCACCGATGACTTCGGGATTGAGCAACTGTCGATCGAATACATCATAACGACCGGTTCAGGTGAACGCTTTGAGTTCCGAAGCGGCGTGTTGGGACAGCGGGAAGGACGTGGAGCTCGCAGCGTCGAACATCGGGCTCCACTCGTGCTCCGCGATCTCAAGCTTGAACCAGGTGACGTGGTACATCTCCGCGCCGTGGCGCGGGACCAGAACACGGTGACGGGGCCAGGCATTGGATATTCGGAGACGCGGACACTGCGGATTGCGCGACTGGGTGAATACGATTCCGTCGCAGTTGAACAGGCACCGCCGCCGGACGTGGACAAGGCGCTACTGAGCCAGCGGATGCTCATTAATCTCACCGAAGCGCTCATCAAAAAACAGCCGTCCATGTTGCCGGCAGCTATGCAACAGGAAGCACGCGCGATTTCCCGTGATCAGGCACGTCTCCGCAAACAGGTGAGTGACGTGGTCTTCGCGAGACTCGGTGACGGCGCGACAGGTGAGCACTTTCACGGAGATGGCCACGACCATGACGCGGCGGATGCGACGGTGGGCGTGGCCCTCACGCCCGAGGAGCTGTTGAAGGCCGCCGAGCGTGCAACGGAGATCAGTGCCGAGGCCATTGATTTTGCGCACGATGAGACTCCCGTTGTTGCCGTCAACAAACCGTTGCTGGAGGCGTACAACGCGATGTGGGAAGCGGGGCGCCGCCTGGATGCGCGGGAACTGCGAGCGGCATTGCCTCCCATGTACGCGGCGCTGGATGCGATTCAGCGTGCGCGCTCCGCTGAGCGGATTTATCTGCGTGGTGTCCCGGCTCGCCTTGTTGTTGATCTCAGTAAAACACGCCTGCAGGGCAAGGAACCGGGTACCAGCGGAAGCCGACGAGCGCGTGACGACTACCAATCGCCTCAGGCGATTGCCGAGGAACGGACGAGCGCCGCGCTGCGCCTCGCGGAACACGATGCGGGCGCCGCGGCCGATTCGCTACTGGTGATTCGCCTCGATGTGCTGGGCAGCTTTCCTGCGGTGGCAGCGGTGCTCGGTCGCCTGAGCGATGGCTTGCGTGCGTCGCGGGACGTGACGCAGGACGTGATGCAGTTGCGGCGATCGTTCGGCGTGCGGGGCGGCGGCGCGGTAAACAATTTATGGTCGGTGGTCCCGTGAGTACGGGGGAGTTTGTGTTCGCGACTGCGCAGTACGAGTCGGGTGATTGGGATAGCGCACCATTGCTCCCCGCGAATCTGATCGATTCGGTGGCGCGGTACACCGACATTCCTATCGCACCGAGCGGAGCGATAGTGTCGTTAGGCTCGTCTGATCTTTTCCGATACCCGCTCGTGTTTCTCACGGGGCATCTCCCCGTGCGCCTTACCACGCCCGAGCGTGAGACGCTCGCAACGTTTCTCTCGCGCGGCGGCATGTTGTTTGTGGATGATCACAATCACGACATCGACGGCATGTTTCACAAGACCGTCGTCGAGGAGCTGACGCGCGTCGCCGGCCCGCTCCGCGAGTTGCCGAATTCTCATGCGTTGTACCGGGCGCCGTTTGTGTTTCAGGATGGTCCGCCCAACACGTCGCATGAACTCAACGGGTGGGGTGACAACCTGCTTCACTCACACCTGCTTGCCGCGATGAGTGGAGAACGCATCCGCGTGTTGTACAGCAACAAGGATTATTCGTCGGAATGGAACTTTCATCCTGATAACAAGCGCTTTTATTCCGTGGACAATACACGGTTCGCGGTGAATCTGGTGGTGTATGCGCTCAGTAGCTAAGCTGCGCCAACCGGTTGAGGTAGTCGCGCGCCTGCTTGCGCTGGGGCTGCTCGTGTGTGCGCTGTGGATTGTCGTGCGGCAGAGCGCCGCACCGCTACAAGTGCGTGAGCTTCCGGCCTCCGACGTCGAGTCCGAGGTGCCCGCGTTGATCCGTGCCGGCGCGTCACAGCTGACCGTCCGTATGGACCGTGTTCCTTCAAGGGTAATGCGCGACGTCCTGCGGGCGCTGGCCCGCAGTGGCTATGCAGTGGCGTGGCTGAGCGAAACGCCCGACGCGCTTGCGTTGAGTGTGGAACCGATCGCCGGCCCCGACGCGCGATCGCGCGTGATCGTGATGGGGAACGTTCCTGACCCGATCACGCTCGTGGATGCTGGCGGGATTCTCGACTCGACCACGGCCCCCGGTTCGTCGCGTGCGGTCATCGGTTCGGTCCGAGGCACGGTGAGCGCGCGGGCCCGGACCACGTCAGCACACGTTCGTTCGGTTGCTGCAGATGCGCCCAAACCCGTCCTTGTGCTCGGTCGGGTCGGTTGGGAGGCGAAGTTTGTCATCGCTGCGCTCGAAGAGGCCGGCTGGCGGGTCGCTGGTGAACTGCTGGTGACGCCAGCTCGGCCTGCGATCGGCGTAGCACCGGTGGTGGTGCGTACCGCCGAGACGGGCCCGCCGCAGCTTGATACAGCACGGTTCAGCGCGGTGGTTGCGCTCGATGGCAGCGCGTTCGGTTACGCAGAACGCATTCGGGCATTTGTGGTACAGGGCGGGGGAGCCATCCTTGGAGCAGAAGCGATCCGCGATGTGCCGGGATTGTCCAGCATCTCTCCCGGACGTGCCGGAGACGCACGAACAGTATTAATTGGCGCACTGTCGAGTCGGCCGCCCCGTGATGGATTAACGGGCTGGACCCTCCAGCCTTCAACCGACGCGGTACCCGTCGAGTACAATCGAGGTGAGCTGATGGTTGTTGCGATGCGGGAAGGGCTTGGGCGTATCGTCGCGATCGGCTACGGCGACACCTGGCGCTGGCGGATGGAAGGTGGTGATGGGGCCGTGGACGATCATCGGCGGTGGTGGTCGGACCTCGTAGCGTCGGTGACACCCGTGCGAGTCTCCGTGCCCTCGGTGGCCGAGGTGGCCCATGATCCTGCGCCGCTGGCGACGTGGGTGCATACCTTCGGCGCGCCAGCGCGCACAGCGCTTCCGGCGTTAAGCCAGGTGCGCGTGATACCCTGGCTGGTGGTCGTGGCTGCACTGCTGCTGCTTGCGGAGTGGACGTCGCGTCGGTTGCGAGGTGCACGATGACCACGCTGGCCTACATCTCACATTCGGATTGCGGGATGCACGACACCGGATGGGGGCATCCTGAACACGTGGGCCGGTTGCGCGCGATTCCGCGGGCCCTTCGTTACGACGTCAATTTAATGCACTCGTTGCTGCATCATGAGGCACGCGCCGCTACGGAGTACGAGCTCGAGATTGTGCACGATGATACCTACATCCAACGGGTGCGCGAGTTCATTGAACAGGGCGGAGGCGAACTCGATGCAGATACCGTGGTGAGTCCGGGCAGCTGGGGTGCTGCCACGGCCGCAACAGGCGCCGTACTCGACGGGATCGATATGGCGTATGACGGACGCGCTCTGCGATCCTTCTGCGCTGTGCGACCTCCCGGCCATCACGCGCTGCGCGCCCAGGCCATGGGATTCTGCGTGTTTGGCTCAGTGGCAATTGGCGCGCACTATGCACGGCAGAGGTTGGGCGCGTCGCGCGTGCTCATCGTGGACTGGGATGTCCACCACGGCAACGGCACGCAGGCGCTTGTTGAACACGAACCCGATATCCGCTTTGTTTCCATGCACCAATGGCCCTGGTATCCCGGGACAGGTGACGAGCGGGACCGGGGCCCCCACCAGAGCATCTGGAATCTGCCGATGGCTTCCGGACTTGAACCCGTGAAGTACGTCGACGCACTGCGCCGCGGTGTCGACCAGGCCACGACCTCATGGACGCCCGATCTGATCATCATTTCCGCTGGTTTCGACTCGCTGCGCGGTGATCCTCTGGGCGGGTTCACACTCGAGCTCGAACATGTGGATCAGCTGACGCGGTTTCTGGTTGATGCAGCCCGGGGCTGGTGCGGAGGACGTCTGGTGAGTGCTCTGGAGGGTGGCTACGCTCCGGATCGGCTCGGAGACGCGTGTGTGACCCACATGAACGCGCTGCTCTGACGGCGCCGTTTGCGGAACGTTTCGGGTCGTTGGCGAAACGCTGTAGCTCGTTTCTGACAGCGCCATTTGCGGAACGTTTCGGGTCGTTGGCGAAACGCTGTAACTCGTTGTATTTCAATAACAACGGCAGAAATTTCCAGCTGTGACCTCACCCCCTTGTTCAGTCGTCTGGTTCATGGCGTAGTACGGCTGCCCGCGAACCGGAACGAGACCGGCGCGCATCGTGGCCAACACACGGTGATCCGCGTTAGGCGGCCGCCCACAGACCATTGACCAAGGAAGAGCGGGACGCGTGATCAGTATCAGCCGTACTTCATTCAGCAGCTTCGTCGCGCCGGTCGCGAGGTGGTTGACATTGCGCCCTCGGAGCTGACGGGTGTTCTGTCCTGACTGTGGGACGTGGAATCGCGCGCGCGCCGTCGCCTGTGTGCGGTGCACCGGCGACCTCCCGGAGCTGGCCAACACGCCGCTGGAGCAGCCGGACAGCGAACTCTCCAATCTGCGTAAAGCTGCAGGCGGCAGGTATCGCGTTGTGCGGCGCATGGGGAGCGGTGGCATGGCCCATGTGTATTACGCGTTACACGCGACGCTCGATCGTCCCATGGTCGTCAAGGTGCTGCACTCGCATCTGGCCAAGGATCCGGAAATGCGCGAGCGGTTCAAACGCGAAGCCGAATCGTCGAGTCAGCTGTATCACCCGCACATCTGCCCTATTCTCGACTTTGCGGACCTGCCCGATCTGGTGTATCTCGTGATGCCGTACATGGCGGGAGGATCGCTGGCCGACGTGCTGGTTCGGGACAAGTCGGTCGCTGCCGAGCCAGCGGCCAAGATCGCTGCGCAGGTCGCGGTTGCCCTGGATTACGCACATCGCCGCGGCATCGTGCACCGGGATGTGAAGCCGGATAACGTGTTGTTTGATGAAGATGGGCACGCGCAGCTTACCGATTTCGGCATTGCCACCGCACGATTTCACGGCCGCTTAACGCGAAGTGGTCGCGCGATGGGCACACCACACTACATGTCCCCGGAGCAGGCGATGGGCAAACTCGTGGATGGTCGGTCGGACCTCTACGCGATCGGGGTGATGCTCTACGAAATGCTCCTGGGGTTTCCGCCCTTCGACGGCGCCGACTCCTATTCGGTCGGATACAAGCAGGTACACGAACTGGCCGTCGCGCCCGATGTCGTCGACTCCCGCCTGCCGTCGGAGTTGTCCACGCTCGTCATGAAATGCCTGGCGAAGAACCCGGCGGAGCGATTCCAGACCGGCTTCGAGGTCGCCGATGACTTGTTGCGATTTCTTGCTGCCACCGGCACGCTGACTGATCTGCGCACGGCCTACCTGGCTCGGCGAAGCGGCGCGGCTGCGGTCGCGTCGTTTTAACGTCGCCGCGCCGCATCGATCCGATTCCGCGGTCGCATGGGTCTGCTACCGTTGTCGCGTAGGCCCGATCCCGTGGTCGCGTCGCTCCCAACCGACGCGCGCCACGGAGCGCGCCACTGGGGCCGTGGCCGCACGTTGCGGGAGTGCAATTGCGCGAGAGGCTAAGTTGCGCCCATGTCGACGACCCGTCGCCCGCCAACGCTGAGTGCCGAATCGACCACAGGAGCAGGCCGGTCTCCATTGGTGCAGGTCGCCCTTCCTGTGGGACTCGATTCGGAATTAACCTACAGCCTGCCGCCCGCACTCGCTGAACGCGCGCGCGTGGGCTCGCGGGTTGTTGTACCCCTCGGCAGTCGGCGGGAAATCGGCATCATTACCGCGCTCGACGTCGTGCCGGAGGTCGAACGCAAGTGGAAGGACGTGCTCAACGTCCCCGACAGCGCTCCGGCGATCCCGCCCGCACTGTTCGACTCACTGCGCTGGATGTCGGAGTATTACGTCGCCCCGCTCGGCCTGTGCCTGCGAAGCGCGCTGCCGGCGTCGCTCGCATCCGCTGCGACACCGGTACCGTCGCCGAAGACCGAAGCGGTGGCCCACGTGGACGGCGATCCTATGAGCCTTATGCAGCGCGACACCCTGTTCCGGCGAAGTCCGCGGCAACGCGATGTGTATGGACTGATCGAGGAACTCGGAGGACGCGCCAGCGTGCGGCATCTGGTTGATCAGCTGAACGTATCGGTTGGGGTCGTGCACGCGCTGCGGGATCGCGGGTTGATACGCATTGAACAGGTCGTGCGTGTGCGTGATCCCTTCGCGTCGCGCGACGCGGCCGTAACTGAGCGCCATAAACCCACACCGGCGCAGGCGGGCGCGATAGAGCAGTTGGTCGGGCTCGCCCCAGGCAAGGTGGCCCTCCTCCACGGCGTCACCGGGAGCGGCAAGACGTTGGTGTATCTGGAAGTCTTGCGCAGATTAATGGACGAGCCGCGTAACACGGCAATCGTCCTCGTTCCGGAAATTGCGCTCACACCGCAGACGGTCTCCCGCTTCCGGGCGGTGTTTGGCGATCAGGTGGCGGTTCTGCATTCAGCGCTCAGCGATGGTGAGCGTCTGGACGCATGGCGTGCATTGCGAAGCGGTGACCGACGCATTGCCGTTGGCGCACGCTCCGCAGTGTTTGCTCCACTGCAGCACGTGAGAGTGATCATCGTGGACGAGGAGCACGAGGGGTCGTACAAGCAGGGAGAAAACCCCAGATATCACGCCCGGGATCTCGCCATGGTGCGGGCACAACATGAGGGCGCCGTTGTGGTGCTGGGATCGGCGACGCCGTCACTGGAGAGCTGGTCGCACGCGCAGGAGGGTCGGTACGAGTTGATTGCACTGCCGGACCGGGTTGGTGGAGGCGTACTCCCAACGGTGCAGGTTGTCGACCCGAGCGGCGGTTTTCCATCGGCGGCGTCGCCCCCCCCTGTGGGGGAAGATACCCACGCTACATCACGTCCCCGTCAGCCAACTGCAACGGACGATGTCGCGGCACGCGCCACCGATCCCCATGCGCGGGTCCCCGCGCCACCCCAACGTCCCACGACAATCCGTGACCCCTTTCGACGTGTGGTGTCAGAACCCCTCGAACTCGCACTTCGCGATACCGTCGGCCGCGGCGAACAAGCCATTCTGCTGCTGAATCGCCGTGGATACTCGGCGTTCCTCCAGTGCAGTTCCTGCAGCGAGGTGGTTGCCTGTCCGGATTGCTCCATCTCACTTACCTGGCACCGCACTCCGGAACGTCTGGCCTGCCACTACTGCGGCCATACGGAACCGCTCGTAACGACCTGCCGCAAATGTCAGGAGCCCAACGTTCGTCAGCGGGGACTGGGGACACAACAGGTTGAACGATTGCTTAGTGAAAAACTTCCACACCTGCGGGTGGTCCGCATGGATGTCGATACCACAACCGGAAAATGGGCGCACGCCGAGATTCTCGCACGTGTAGAACAGAAAGAGGTCGATGTGCTGCTCGGCACGCAGATGATCGCCAAAGGTCTCGATTTCCCCAACGTCACCCTCGTTGGGGTGATTGATGCAGACATCGGGATGAACCTGCCGGACTTCCGGGCAGCTGAACGAACCTTTCAGTTACTGGCGCAGGTCGCAGGTCGCGCCGGACGCAGTACCAAAGCAGGTCACGTGATCATCCAGACGCGCATGGCATCCCATCATGCAATCAACTGCGCGCTGACGCACGATTACGCCGCGTTCGCGGAGCAGGAACTCGCACATCGACAATCCCCACCCTATCCCCCCACGGTGCGGCTCACGAACATCATCGTCAGTGGCAGCGATGAGCCGACGGTCGCCGAGGAGGCGAAGCGGGCCGCGGAGTGGTGCACGCGGGTGATCACCCGTCGCGGAATCCCCGATCTCACTGTCATCGGGCCAGCAAAATGTGCGATCGAGCGCATCAAACAGCGGTGGCGCTGGCACCTCCTGCTCAGGGGAGGCACACCGGCGGCTCAAAGTGCGCTCCTGCAATACTTTGCACGTCGCTTCCTTCCAACTTCGCACCAACGGAAAGGCCTGCGGATCGTGATCGACCGCGACCCGGTCTCGCTGCTGTGACTCAGGGATTCGATCTACCCGTTTGGCGCCCATCCAACGATCTTTCCCCTGTGACACACTTCCGACATCCGGACTTTACCCACGCGCGCTTTGCGTCGGCGCGCGACGCCATTTTTGTCCCTGCGCCGGCAAACGGCGTGCTACCCGATGGCTTCTTCTCCACAACCAACCTTCCCACCTACGTGAGGGTGGGAGGACAGTGGCGGCTTCCCCACGAGCCTCGCATGGACGCGGTGCTGTTCCTTGATGGGAACGACCACCTCTCTGTGCGCGAAGGACGGAGAATTCTGCAAGGTGATAGAGTGGCCGTCGGGCGCCGCGAGGATGGCAGCGAAGGGATTTTTGTCTATTCCAATGCGTTTGCCGACGAAGCCGCCGCCGACGAGTTCCAGTTCATGACCAGCGAGGTCTCGCGGGAAAAGCCGATCGACTACGCCCAGATGGCGCGTCTGCTCATCGATGAACGCGATCGCGGCGGCAACTCTGTGTGGGTCACCGGGCCGGCCCTCGTACACTCCCGTGCGCGCGCGGACATGACCTGGTTCATTCGCAACGGGTTCGTCGGCGCATTGCTCGCCGGCAACGCCGTCGCGGTCCACGACATCGAAGCTTCCATCTTTGGTACCACGCTCGGCATGAGCGGAGCCGGGCACGCGACGTCGGGGGGGCACGGACTGCACATGCGGGCTATTAATCAGGTGCGCGCCGCCGGATCGATCGCGGCAGCCGTCGAGAACGGCACCGTGACCGATGGTATCATGCATGCGTGCGTCCAGCAGGGGGTGCCCTATGTCCTGTGCGGTTCAATCCGCGACGATGGACCACTCCCCGACGTCATTACCGATGCGATCGCTGCACAGGACGCGATGCGGCAGTGCACATTGCGTGCAACGCTGGTCATCATGATTGCGACGGCGCTGCATGCGATCGCCACGGGCAATATGTTGCCGTCGTTTACCGAGGAGTCGGACGGATCGCTCCGGGAGTTGCCGATCATATGTGTCGACTCATCCGAATTTGTAGTAAGCAAACTCAAGGACCGCGGCACCAGACAAGCGTTCGGTGTTGTCACCAATGCACAGGATTTCATGCACATTCTGCGACTATATGTTGAAAGGGAGCTCGACAATCGAACAGGCAATACCGCATCATCGCGCTCGGCAGGGGCGACCACATGAATGATACGACGCGGCGCTTCCTGAGCGAACTGCTTACTCAAGTAAGAGAAGACGGCCTCATCGAACTGCGGTTGTTCCCTGCGTTGCGGCAGGGTGGGATGGAATCCGGATTGGCCGTCATCGCTGTCGAGCCCGGCTCGGTGGGACCTCAGGCAGTCGATGCCGACCTCCCGGACGCTCCCTCCGTCCATCTCGAGGAGGACACTCTGCAGCTGAGTGATTCGGCCGTGGCTGCTGTCGACGGTGCAGAGAACGCCTCCGCTGCGTACGCCCTTGATGAGGCACCCGATGACGCGTCCGACGCAGAGAGCGCCGATCAGGGAGAGGACGCGGCGCATCCCGAGGGCAGCGCGCCCGACGCACAACATGAAGGAATTCCGGTGTTCCATCGTGCAGACTCGCCTCGTACGCGTCCAGTTGAGCGATCTGACAATGTGCAGGCTTCAGATTCCCAGCTGATGGATCAACAGGTTCAACTGGCCGAGTCAGGCTTCGCGCTGTCCGCGACAGGAAGCGCTGACCAGACTCCTGAACAGACCGACGACCATATGGCACTTGGCGACATTCTTGCCCTTCCGTCGCCCGTCGAGAGCGGAATTCCGGTTTCCGCCGAAGCAGACAACCGACGCCTCGCTATCCTCACCGCTCGCTACAAGCTGACCGTGCGTGGCCCCGATCGTGGTCGCTGGGACATGGAAGTTGTACATGAGGCGGATGCTCCGCTGATCACCCTTGATCGGGTCATCAAAGGTGTGGTGAGGCGATCCGGCGAAGGTGCAGATCCGGAGACCTACAGCGCGCGATCTCTGCGCGATGCGCTGGATGCTCCCGCGTGGTTGGAACCGGATTGATGAACCGCGTCTATCTGCCTGAATCCTCAAACATCGTTACAGAGACATGGAAGCTCCAAGTGTAGGTCTGTTGGTCGCGTTTTCGGCTGGCTTGCTGTCGTTTCTTTCACCATGCGTGCTGCCGCTCGTTCCGAGTTACATCACGTTTATCACGGGGCTGTCGCTTGAGGGCGTGCAGGCGTCGCGACGCACGGCACTTATCCATGGTGTGCTGTTCACCCTGGGTTTTTCGCTGATCTTCATTGCGTTAGGCGCTGGTGCCACGTTGCTGGGTCAGGTCCTTAAGCAGTACTCGGACGTGATCAGCCGTGTGGGTGGATTGGTCATCATCGTGTTCGGCCTCTACCTCCTGGGACTCCTGAAGATCAACGCATTGATGCGCGAGCGTCGTGTGCACGTGGCGCACAAGCCGGTCGGCTATCTCGGCACACTCTTCGTCGGGGTGGCATTTGGTGCTGGCTGGACACCGTGCATCGGACCGATCCTCGGTTCGATTCTGATTTATACATCGAGTCAGGCTGAACTCGGTCGAGGAATCGCGCTGCTGGCAGCGTACTCGCTCGGACTCGCCGTCCCCTTTATTTTGTCGGCTCTGGCGGTCGATCGTTTCATGTCGCTTTTCCAGAAGGTTAAGAGGCAGATGATGTGGCTGTCGCGCGCTTCAGGCGCGGTGATGGTGGCGGTCGGATTTCTCATGGTCACGAATCGCTTCACGATCCTCGCATCGTACCTGAACCGATTCACCCCGGATTTTCTGCTGGAGCGGCTCTAAACCGGTTTTTTCGGCTCGCGCTGCGGGTCGATCCGTGATCTGGCGCACAATACGGCGTGATTTTGCAGTGCGAGCACGCGCGTCGCGGCCCGACTGACGGCGCTGAGGGCACATTTTCCGACCAGCGCAGTATCTTTAGAGGGCAGACGTCCGTGCGACGCCACAGTGTGACATTTTGCGCTGCGCCCAACCAAGGCGCTGGCACTCCACGGGTCGACGCCCCTCGTCCCTTTTCCCATCCAGAATATGCGATACGTAGCCTGTCTCCTCGCCCTCGCCGGAACCCTCGCGTGCGCGAAGGATCAGCAGAATTCGCTTGCACAGGATAGTGCGCTGGCACGCGATCTTGCCCGCGCCGGTGTTGATTCCCTCGCACAGCCTGAGCTCCAGGACATTCCCAACACGGAAATGCCCGTAGCGTCTCCTCCGCTTCCTTCAGCACGGCCGCCTGCTGCCAAGCAGCCTGCGCCAAAGCAGACGCCCAGAACACCAACGCCGACGCCTGTCCCGACGCCCGCGCCGAAGACCACTTCCGGCAATACGGTTGAGCCAGGCAGCGGTGCCGCGGCCAGTTCCTCCGGCATGATCGCGGCGGGGTCACTGCTTAAACTCGATGCGCTGGATCGTGTGTGCACGAACACGAGCAAGGTGGGTGATCGAATGGCCGCGACCGTGACAGAGCCCGTGGTGGGATCGAATGGTGTGTCGATTCCGTCCGGCGCGAACGTGACGCTTGAAGTCACCGAACTCAAACGTTCGGAGAACACCAACGATCAGATCGTCATGGGCTTCCGCGTGATTTCCGTGTCGTTTGACGGCAAGACCTACCCACTGAATGCCGATGTACAGTCGGCGATCATCGACCGGGAGCGCTCGAGCTCCACGGGGAACGACGCCAAGAAAGTGGTTGGTGGCGCAGTGGTTGGTGCAGTGATCGGTCAGGTGCTGGGCAGAGGAAAGAAGGGCACGCTGATTGGAGCTGCCGCCGGAGCCGCAGCGGGTGGAGCGGCGGCCGCGGCTACTGCCAACTATGATGGCTGCGTCAACACTGGCGCGAAGATAGTTGTTAAGCTGAACAGCGGAGTCACCGTCACCGCCTGATTGGTCTCACTCAGGGAAACGAAGCGGGTGCCGTCCCTCGGGACTGCACCCGCTTTCTCTTGAGGGGTGGTGTGCCCACCGGCACTCCCACTGAATCACTCACGCTCTCGTTAGGCGCTCACCCAACACACGCTCGCATTCACGTCGCGCATCTGTGATGGCGTTCGGCGCAGTGCTCAGCGCGCGCTGGTACCGCCCGTTCCGCCGACACGTGGCTCGGACACGCCGTGCCAGCCACCGGTGACCCGCATGACGGCATTGACGTTTGCGCTGGACGGGATGTAGCGAATACCATGACCCATCGCGCGAAGCTGGCCCTCGACCTCGCTGCTTATTCCACCCTGTTCAACGATCAGGGTGTCCGGGAGCGCCTGGTGATGAATCCGTGGTGCGCGCATCGCGTCTGCAAGGGTCATCTCATGGTCGATGACGTTCAGGATCACCTGCGACGTCGCGGTGATAATCCGGGGGCCGCCGGCGGCGCCCACCACCAGCAGGAGCTGTCCGCTGGGGTCAAGCACGATCGTCGGTGACATGGCGCTCAGCATGCGTTTGCCCGGGGCGATCGCGTTCGCCTCGTACTGTACGAGGCCGAACATGTTCGGCTTCCCCGGTGCGGTAGCAAAATCGTCCATCTCATCGTTCATGAAAAACCCGACGTTCGTTAAATACACGCCTGAGCCGTAACCGTTGTTCAACGTTGTGGTCGTCGCGACGGCATTGCCTTTGTCATCCACAACGGAGTAGTGCGTGGTGTTGGTGCCCTCGACAATCTGAGCGCCGTTCGGCGGAGTTGCGGTGTGTGCAGTGAGCGAAATCGTCGCAGCGAGTTTCCGCGCGTAGGCTGTATCGGTGAGCTCGGCGATTGGTACGCTGACAAAATCAGGATCTGCCAGCTTGCTGTTCCGGTCAATAAAGGCACGCTGATACGCGGAACCCAGAATATGGGCGTATGATGCTGTACCAAAGGAGGGCAGCGAATCCCACGTCGACAGCATGTTCAACGTCTCGGTAATCGTGATGCCTCCGGACGACGCTGGCGGCATGGTGTACAGCGTGTGTCCCCGATACCGCGATTCAATCGGCGTCCGCCATGCGGGGCGATACTTCTGCATATCAGCGCGGGTGATGATTCCGCCCCCGCGTTTCATGGCAGCCACCAGGGAATCACCGATCTCACCGCTGTAAAATGCCTGTACTCCCTGGTCGGCTATTAGCTGCAGCGTGCGGGCCAGCGCCGGCTGCACAAAACGCGACCCTACCGGCAGCGCACTGTCGCCGGGATAGAACATGGCCCGCCCATCGAACGGTGCGAGGTACTCGCGGCCGGATGCAAGCGAACGGTGGAACGCACTGTCCACGACGAACCCGTCACGGGCCAGCCGAATCGCCGGTGCGAGGACCTCCGCGAGGCTCTTCGTGCCATATTTGCTTAATGCTTCTGCCATGCCTGCCACGGCCCCGGGAACGCCGGACGCTCGGTACCCCACAATACTCTCGTCCGTCGGATTCCCTTTGGCGTCCAGATACATGTCACGATGTGCAGCGAGCGGTGCGACCTCGCGATAATCAAGCGCGGCAGTGCGTCCGTCGGCGAGGCGAATCACCATAAAACCACCGCCACCCAGATTTCCAGCGACGGGATACGTGACGGCCAGCGCGAATCCAACCGCGACAGCGGCGTCAACCGCGTTGCCGCCGGCCCGAATGATTTCGCTGCCGGCGTCGGAGGCCAGATGTTGATTGCTGGCGATCATGAACTGCGCACCGAACGCTGCGGTGTCGCCCGCAGTAAAACGCCATCCCGGAGGAAACGCGGGGGCTCGCGTCAAGGATTCGGCGGCAGGCGATGCACAGCCGAGCGCTACGAACAGGAGAGCTGCCAACGAGGGGGTGGCGCGCATGATGCGAGGAGTCAGGGCGGGCGGTTGCCACCCGCTCAGCCGCCCGGATTTCAGGCGTGGCAGGTGGAGATATCCGCTGAATCTCGCATCCTACCAGCCGATGCGCACCCCGACTCGTGTCGAGTAGTGCTGCGTAATGCGACCAGCGCCCGACGGACTCTGCGAACGCTCGTGAATGGTATTCATGGCGCCCTGCACAATCATCACCTGCCAGTCCTGGCTGATGCCATAACCGAACCCGCCCCCGACTCCCACCGCGAAGTCGATATTGCCGCTTTCGGGAGCCAGTCGCCCCCCTCCGGAGCCCGGCGTCGCTTCAAACGAACCGTATCGCATCGCCCCTACAGATAGCTCCAGAATGCGCTGGAAACCCAGACCGCCTCCACCGTAGCGCCCCAGAACGCCTGCGTACGCCACCGTCGCGTCGGCGCCGCAGCCCGGCGTGCACGGGCCCGTCTGACTTAGCGAGCGATAAGCGAGAGGAAGGCGGGCGTACTGCCACGCCAGTCCGACGGCGATGTCCCGGGAGACGTTCCGCTCCACCGTACCCGCCCAGGCGATGCCCGCATCGAAATCCCAGGTGGACTGGGTTGCATCATCCACGATATAGACGCCTCCAAACTGCAGGCCGACTCCAAGGGTCGTGAACCAGACCGGTTCCCTGGGCGCGGCGGGGAATTGCGCCGTAAGGGTGTGAGGCGCCGTCACGACGACGCTCAGAAACAACAAAGTCGAGAGTTTCATGTTCAGGGCTTGAGTGGATGCTCGAGGCGCCATGCCGCAAAACGATCGGTCGCTTTAACTTAGGCGTTCAGCGTTCGGTCGTGTGCTCAGACCCCATCCAACTTGCGTGGTGCCTCCAATCCCGATTCCCCTCGATCCTCGTATCACCGAACAGCGTAATGCGCTGAGCAGCAATGTTGACCTGTCGACCGCACTTGAGATCGTCGATCTCATGAATGCGGAGGATCGCGGGATTCCCGATGCGGTGGCATCCCAACGAGAGACGATTGCGGCCGTAATCGATACCGTCGCCGAATCGTTTCGCGCGGGTGGTCGATTGATTTACGTGGGTGCCGGCACGTCCGGTCGGCTCGGTGTGCTCGACGCGAGTGAATGCCCACCGACGTTCGGCAGCGATCCGGCTCAGGTACAGGGCATCATTGCCGGCGGTGACCGGGCCATGTTTCGCGCGCAGGAGGGGGCGGAGGACAGCCCCGATCTGGGAGCAGCGCAGATGGACGATCTCGGAGTGCAGAGCGGTGATGTGGTTGTTGGTATTGCGGCGTCGGGCACGACGCCGTTCGTGCGGGGTGCGGTGCTTCGGGCGCGCACATTGGGAGCCACCACGGTCTTCGTCGCCTGCACACCGTTGGACAGGGAATTCGCCTCCAAGCTTAATCATTGCATCATCGCTGTCACGGGGCCCGAAATTGTCACGGGGTCCACGCGGCTCAAGGCTGGAACAGCAACAAAGATGATCCTGAACATGATTACGACCGGGGCCAACATCCGTGTTGGCAAGACGTGGGGCAATCTCATGGTCGATCTGAAAGCGACGAACGCTAAGCTACAGGATCGCAGCGAGCGGATGCTCATGGAGGTCTGCGAGCTGAGCCGTGCAGACGCACAGGCGTTGCTGCATGCCTCCGGCGGACACGTTAAAACCGCGATCGTCATGCAACTGCTTTCCGTGGATCAAGACGCTGCCCGGAGTGCGCTGCAGGATGCGGGCGGAGTCATCCGCCGCGTGGTGCCGGGCGGGAGCGCGCCATGACCGCGTATCTCGGCCTGATGTCGGGCACGTCGCTTGACGGAATCTCGGCAGCGCTCGTACAGTTCGCCGACCATGAGGGGCGCCCCCGCGCCGAAGTCCTCGGTTGGGAAGTCTTTCCGTATCGTCCGGAGCAACGCCAGCAGCTGCAGCGTGCACTCATTGGTGCAAGCCCCGATGAATATTGCCGCCTGCAGGTGGATCTTGCCACATGGTTTTCTGATGCGGCTATGCAGCTTATCGCCACGGCAGGCGTACCCCGGTCGGACATTGTCATTGCATCGCACGGGCAAACGATCTGGCATGTACCAGGTCACTCCACGTGGCAGATCGGCGACGCCGCGGTGATAGCTGAACGCACGCGGTGCCCGGTGATCAACAACTTCCGCGCCGCTGACGTTGCTGCGGGAGGGCAGGGTGCACCGCTCGTCACCATGGCTGACGCGGTGCTCTTTTCTCACCCCACACACTTTCGCGCGCTGCAGAACATCGGCGGCATCGGCAATGTGTCTGTGGTGCCGCCGGGCGGAGACGCATCAATTGTTCGCGCCTTTGATACGGGGCCCGGATGTGTCGTGATCGATGGCGTGGTGCGTACACTATTCCCGGGGACGCTGGTCGACACCGACGGGACTCTCTCGGCGCATGGAGACGTGATTCCCGGTGTGGTGGAGCGCCTCCTCGGCGAGGCGTACTTTCGGCAGGAACCTCCGAAGTCTACCGGGCGTGAGCTGTTCTCTCCGGCGTATGTGAACACGTTCATTGAATTGTGCAGATCGATAAATCCTGCGGCAGCACACGCTGATATCGTGGCGACTGCGGTGCGCCTGACGAGCGCATCGATCGCCGACGCCCTCCAGCGTTTTGTGGCAGAACCCGTCCACGATTTGATCGTTGCCGGTGGTGGTTCGCACAACCCGACACTGATGGCGGATTTATCAGCGCTGGTGGCACCGGTTCAGGTGCGGCGATTTGATGAACTCTTCTTTGACGCGGAGGCCAAGGAAGCCGTGGCATTCGCGCTGCTGGGTTGGCTGCATCACCAGGGGAAAGCAGGCAACGTACCCAGCGCAACCGGTGCCCGTGGTGCACGTGTACTGGGATCGTGGACTCCGGCCCCGATCTAGAGCAGCGGCAGAGCCCGCCAGACTAGCCAGATGGCCAGCCCGACCCCGGTTGCCGCGAGACCTACGCGAACCAGGCGTCCTACGCGCTGCCGCTCGGGGAGCGGAGCGAGCGGTCCGGGAAACGGCTCCACCGGAGTCCCGCGCATCATTTGGTCGGTCCGATCGCGAAGCAGCGATTCGAGGTTGGCACCCTGTGCTGCGTCGTTAGGCTGCACATAGTTGCGATGCTCCGGGAGTTCGGTCGGACTCGGCGGCCGCAATCCAGGTCCTTCGAATCGCGCGGCCACAATTGTGATGTTATCAGGGCCACCCAGATCGTTCGCCAGTGCGATGATCGTGCGGCAAAACGCCGGCAGGTCCCGCTCTTCCTGCAGTACGCGAGCGATCTCGTCGGCGCGCACCTGCCCGGACAATCCATCGGAGCACAGGACGAGCACGTCGCCACGCCGCAGTTGCTGAACCGTGATATCTGACTTGATGTGCGCCTCGGGGCCCAGCGCCTGCAGAATGATGTTGCGCCGTTCGCTGACCTCGGCTTCCTCCGGTGTCATTTCGCCAGCTTCTACAAGCTGCTGAATCAACGACTGGTCCTTCGTGATCTGATACGCGCGCTGGTCGCGAATGATGTAGGCGCGTGAATCCCCGACCTGGGCCAGATAGAGCGTATCGCCGAGGAGCCCTGCAATCGTGGCGGTCGTGCCCATCCCGCGAAGTTCAGTTTTCTCCCGGGCATATCTGAAGATCACACTGTTCGCTGTCTCTGTCGCAGCCTCCAACGACTGCACAAAGACCTCGGCACTGCGCGTCTCCAGCGCCGACCACTGCTCGCGGAGCGATCTCAGGACAACGTCAACCGCGGTCGCGCTGGCGAGTTCACCGGCGGCGGCTCCTCCCATGCCGTCGGCCACCATAAACAGTACGCCGCGATCGCCAACCCGTTGTTGTCCGGCTGCTTCGACGTCGAGGGGGGTGCCTAACGCCAGATCAGAGACAACGAATGCGTCTTCGTTGTGCTCGCGTGTGCGCCCGACATCGGTGAGCGCGAAAATATCCACGTGGATTTTGTTGCCCTCTTCGGACAGGCGGGCGGCACGCACGTCGTGTGGCGTCAACATACGTGCAATTAGCGCAGGTGCGCGTCGCGGCTCAAGTCGTGCTCCCCGGTCTGGTGAACGCAGCCGAAGGTGGTGCGATAGTCGTGAGTCCGCCGCGGTGATTCCATGCGGCCTCAGGACAACTCGATGCGCATGACGTGCCCGTCGTAGGCGATCCGGTCTCCTTCCTTGAGGGCGCGCCCCTTTCGCACCGCCAGGGCGACGCCATTGCGGCTGCCGAGGTCGCGCACGGTCACTTCGCCATCCACATCACAGGTGAACTCGGCGTGCGTTCCGCTGACCGTACTGTCGTAGTTGATGATCCAGTCACCGGTGGTGCGCCCGACCACGATTTTTCGGCCAGGGAAGAGATGCACGGTATCCCTGACGCGCCCGGTGGGCACCAGCTGCTCCAGCACAGCCACATCCTTCGGCTGGATGCCCGAGCCGGTACGGATCGCGTTCGACGCGCCGAAGTACATCGCGTCAGGATCTGCGAGGAGGCGAAAGCGAATGACCTGCGCGCCGAGCATGAGCACGTCGCCGTCCTTGAGCACCGTGGGTTCCGTCAGGAACACGTACAGCGCCCGGGGTGCGCCCACGGGCTCGAGAATCATCCGGTCGCCGGAGAGCGCGACTTCCACGCCGTCACCGCCGATCAAGTGCTCACTGAGCTGAACCCCCAGACCGTCCACCGTAAGGGTCGACCGGTCGCGCGCGATGGGTATGACTTGCGTCACGTCCCCCGCTTCGTCCAGTAAGGAGAGGTGAGGCCCCGCTCCGACGGTAGGCAAACCACGTGGGGCGGTTTCGAGTTCGTCCAATGGGGGGCTCATGCTGAAGAGGGTACCGCAACTGGCGCATCGGTGCGACGTGGCGTTTCGGCGCTCGACGCCACATGTGTTGCACGCCTGTTTTGCTGTCGAGGAGGCTTCGACTCTGAGCCCACACTGTCGGCAGAAAGGATCTTCGCGGGAGGTCGAGCGCTCGCAGTGGGGACATCGAGCGAACCGCTCGGCACGCGTCATCGGTCCAGTCGGGTGTTTTACGACTGGCGAGGGTGGAAGCGTGGTGGCCGCGCGCGTCCCGCACTTGGTGCAGTATCGCTCGGTGGGTGTCAGTGGATTACTGCAGTTGTTGCACGATGTCACAGACAAAGCACGGTCGTTGATGTTCGTACGGGGGGAGCGCGCCGCGAAAATGTGCTCGTTTCCTTTACGTAGCAAGCATCTGTGCGAGATTCACGCCGCGGCGGAATACATTGGAATATTATCATCCTGTGTGTGACGGGCGCGTTGGTCGGTGACCGACGGTGGACGGACCGAGAAGCGGCGTGGAAACCTTTGGCGGGGCTATGATTCGTGATGTGGATTCGCTAATATGTTGTTGTGTATAGAGTTACGGACGCACTGGCGCGCACTCACGTGTCCCTGTAGAATGCGCCCCCGCACCAGAACCGGACATATGTTCGTTCTGTTTGTTTTCGGAGTGAATGCGGGTTCCGCTAAGCTTCGTTTTCCATCAATATCCATTCTGGAGACCCACACGCGATGACCCTTTCGACGACGTCCACCCCCCCGGTCGGTTCACTGCAGCTGACACCGAATGCGCTGACGGTTCTTGAGAAGCGCTATTTGGTGAAGGACGCTGCGGGTAAACCGATCGAGGCGCCGGAGGCGTTGTTCTGGCGTGTCGCGACGATCGTGGCCGAGGCGGATCGCCGATACGGTGCGAGCGAAGGCGCTGCACATGAGGTCGCCAGCGCGTTTTATCGCCTGATGACCGAACGTCGATTCGAGCCCAACTCGCCGACCCTGATGAATGCCGGGCGGCCACTGGGTCAGTTGTCGGCCTGCTTTGTTCTTCCGGTTGAAGACGCGTTGTCGAATGGCAGCAACGGCATTTACGACACGCTGCGCTCGATGGCTTTAATTCATCAGAGCGGTGGCGGTACGGGCTTCTCTTTCTCCCGCCTGCGCGGTAAGGGAGCGATGGTCCGCTCGACCACGGGCGTCGCATCGGGGCCGGTGTCGTTCATGAAACTGTACGACGCATCCACTGATGCCGTAAAGCAGGGTGGAACACGCCGCGGTGCCAATATGGGCATCCTGCGGGTGGATCATCCCGATATCATGGACTTCATCAAGTGCAAGGAAGACCTGACCCAGATTACGAATTTCAACATCTCGGTTGGTGTCACCACCCGTTTCATGGAAGCGCTCACCACAAATACGGACTACGAGCTCATTGAGCCATCGAGCGGTGAGGTGGTTGGTCAGCTGAACGCCAACGACGTGTGGGATCAGATGATCGAAGGGGCGTGGCGTACGGGTGAGCCCGGGGTCTTCTTCATTGACGAAGCCAATCGGTACAACCCCGTCCCGCACCTGGGCAGCTACGAAGCGACTAATCCCTGTGGCGAGCAGCCGCTCCTGGCGTACGACGTCTGCAACCTCGGCTCGATCAACGTCGGCTGGTATGTGCAGAACGGCGAACTCGACTGGGACGCCTTTCGTCGTGACATTCATCTGTCGACGCATTTTCTGGACAACATCATCGATGTCAACAAGTATCCCCTGCCGGAGATCGATGCATTAAGCAAACGCATCCGCCGCATTGGACTTGGTATCATGGGTTTTGCCGACGCGCTGGTCCGACTTGGAATTCCCTACGATTCCGATGAAGGTGTGGAGTTTGGTCGTCGGGTCATGGAGTTCGTTGACGTCGAGTCCAAGAAGGAATCGCAGCGACTGGCCGAGGAGCGTGGCGCGTTCCCCGAGTGGGCACGCTCCATTTTTGGTCCCGACGAGACCTGCGCGCGGGATGAGAATGGTCGTCGCATTCGCCCCATGCAGCTGCTGCGCAATTGTAATGTGACTACGGTCGCCCCCACGGGGACCATCTCGATCATCGCTGGTTGTTCATCCGGCCTTGAGCCGCTGTTCGCCGTGGCGTTCATGCGCAATCAGGCGGGCGTGATGATGCCGGATGTCAACGAGGATTTTGTTGCGATCGCAAAGAACGAAGGGTGGTACAGCGACGCGTTGATGGAACGCATCGCCAAGGAAGGGCACATTCATTTTGCTGAAGTGCCGGAGAAGTGGCAGCGGGTGTTCGTGACGGCCAACGAAATCAAGGCGCCCGATCACATCCGCATGCAGGCCGCCTTCCAGCTTCACACAGATTCGGCGATCTCCAAGACCACCAACTTCTCACACACTGCCACACGCGAAGACGTGCGTGCCATCTACGAGATGGCCTATGCAGCGAAGTGTAAAGGTGTCACCGTGTATCGCGACGGATCGCGCGACGGTCAGGTGCTCTCGACGGGCAACACAGAAAAGGCCAAGGCCGAACGCACGGGAGATGCCTCCGAGAAGCGCGAGATCGGCCAGCTCCAGGGGCACATCGCTGAGCTGGAATCCGAGATCGAACGGCTGAGAAAATCCCTCTTCGATGCAGAGTCTGAGACGCTGCAGCGCCGGGCGAAACGTTCGCGACCCGATCTCCTCCGTTCGATGTCGCTGCGTAAGGAGACGCCACTCGGCACGATGTACGTCCATATCTCCGAAGACGAGAAGGGCCAGCCCTTCGAAGTGTTCATCAGCCTGGGTAAAGCTGGCGGGTCAGCCATGGCCGACGCCGAGGCAATGGGGCGTTTGATCTCGCTGGCTCTCCGGTCCGGCATTCCGCTCACCGCGGTTCACAAGCAACTGCGTGGCATTTCGTCAGACCGCGCTGTTGGCTTGGGACCGAACAAGGTGTTGTCTGTGCCCGATGCGATCGGTCTCGCGTTGCATGAATGGCATTCCGAGAAGCAGGGCATTCAGCAGGAGCTCATCAGCTCAGGTGAAATTGGTGTCGCGCCCTCTGTCGAACAGAGGGTGAAGGTTACGTCCACGAGCAAGGGCGAGGTAGCCCAGGGTTTTGCCACGGATGACGGCGCTCAGAGTTTTATCGGCACGTGCCCGGATTGCGGTTCCCAGTTGGAGTTTGCCGAGGGATGTGCGAAGTGCCACGTGTGTGGTTTCAGTGAGTGCGGCTAACGTCATCAACACCCAGGCACAGCTGATTGCATTCAGACGGTCTCGCGTCGGCGCTGGAGGGCAGTAAAGCGGCAATGCACGTCCGGCGGGAGTGATCCTGACCTGGCAAATGTGAGCGGCGCGACTGCTGATTAAGAACCGCATGGAAGATGCTGCGGTCGTACCTGAGAGCGCCGCTGGTCCTGGTCGGGCCGGCGGCGCTCTGCATTCCATCCCTGGTGTGATGTTATCCTCGAGATTCGCCGCCGGATCTGCACGAGTGCTGGGACTCCTCTTCGCTATCGCTGCCTGCGAAAGTCGTCAGCAGGTCGGCGACATGTTGCACACGGTTGATTCAGCAGGAGTCCGACTCACCACCATTGAGATGGACAGCGCAAGCCTTCCACTCTGGCGGCTCGACAGCGCTCCGCGTACCGTCATCACCGCTGCGACGACGGGCGATTCAACCGCGCTGTCTCTGGTTGGACCCGTACGTTGGCTCAAGGATGGTTCACTGGTGGTCGCCGACCTCGGCGCCTATCAATTGCTGGTATTCGACTCCACCGGACGATATCAGCGCTCATTGGGGCGCAGGGGAGCAGGCCCGGGGGAATTCCGGGACATCGCCTCGATCGGCGACGGCGGCGCTGACACGATCACGACGTACGACAGATCGCTGCGCAGACTGACGATCTGGGATCACGCGTCAGGATACGTGCGAGCGGTCGGACTGAATGACGGGGGTTCGCTTGAGGCGATGCCTGGAGACGCGTGGCTCTGGAATGATTCCCTGGTCGTTGTACTGCAGCTGGCGATTACTCCGCGGCCGGCGATTGCAGCTGGGGCTACAGTTCAGCGCTGGCCCATGCGCGCTCATCTGACCTTGCGGGACACTGCCGGCACTGTCATTAAGAGATCGGCGGAATTTGACGGGACGTACAGCGGGATTCATGAAAGCGGCGACACCCGCCTGCCGTTTGCCAACCAGCCGTTTGTCGCCGTCGCGCGCGACCGAGTCTACTTCGGATCGGGCGCTGATTTCCGTCTGTCGTATGTGGACTTGGGCTTTGGACTCGTCGGCGAGATTCGTTGGCCGTCGCTCGTGGAAGCGCTAACTGGCGCACAGGTTGATCAGGTGCGCGATGAAACGCTTGATCTGCTTTCCGAACGAATGCCTCGCGATCAGGCGCGCGAGCGCATAGCCATGAACTTCGTGCCGGAGATACTTCCGAAAACGCGGCCGGCCATTGGACGTGTGATGGCCGACGCGGAAGGCCGGTTGTGGGTGGAGCGCTTCGAGGCGGTTCGGCTGGGTTCGATGATACAAACACCTGGAGCACAGTGGGTGATCTTGGCGAGTGACGGGCACCCCTTGGCGCGGTTTAGTTTACCTGCTCACACGAGGTTGGAAGGGATACGAGGTGATGAGGTCGTCGTGGTTCAACGCGACAGTCTCGACGTACCGTCCATCGCGATATATCGGCTGGACAGGTCAGAGAGCCAGAGAGTCGCTAGCGCAATCCATCCTCGGCGAGGATGTCTTCGGTCGTAGAGAAGACTTTGCGGTCGCGGAACGCCCCCCCCCCCCCCCTTGCACTTCTACACGAGCGTGTTAGTCTTCCTGTAGAAGCCGATAGGGGCGAACGCTGACCAGGGATCGAATGACAGACACGCACCTTGATTTGCCGCAGGGCACGCTCGACCTGCTCATCCTCAAGACCCTATCGCTCGGCCCGATGCACGGCTGGGCGATTTCGGAGCGGCTGCACGACATCTCCCGCGCGACGTTGAAAATTCCGCAAGGATCGCTCTACCCCGCGCTCCATCGGCTTGAACGTCGCGGTTGGATCGAAGCGGAGTGGGGGGCATCGGAGAACAACCGGAAAGCGAAGTACTACGAGCTCACGCGGGATGGCAAAGCGCAGCTCGCGCGGGAGACCGCACTCTGGCAGCGCCTAACGACGGCGGTGGAGTTGGTCCTGGCGATGCAGCAGGATGCGCACGCGTGATCCGGCGACTCCGGAGCGAGCTCCGCTATCGCTGGCGCGCACTCACGCGTCGCGCTGACGTCGAGGAAGAACTGGACGTCGAGCTGCGCAGTCACCTGGAGCACGAAAGTGCGCGACTGCAGGCCGAGGGTATGTCCCCGGATGAGGCCGGGCGCGCTGCACGTGTGGCGTTCGGTAGCTTCGAGGCAACCAAGGAGGAAGCACGTGATGCGCGGGGGCTGGTGTTCATTGAACAGTTGTGGGCCGATCTTCGTTATGCCGCACGGTCCCTCAGGCTGCGCCCGGTGCTCACCGCTGGCGTGATCACGGCACTGGCGTTAGGCGTGGGGATGAATGCCACCATGTTTGGCATCGCCGACCGCCTGATGTTCCGCGCACCGCAGGGACTGATCACCCCCGATCGCGTCCACCGTGTGTATCTGCGCTGGACGCAGGACGGTGAGGGACGTGTCGACCGCACGATGCAATTTCCGCGCTTTCTGGACTTCCGGCAGCACACGTCGTCTGTTGATGAGACCGTGGCCTACGCCGTGCGCGAGATGGCGGTCGGAGCCGGCATCGAGACGAAGGAGGTCCGCGTGGCTGCCACGAGCGCCAACTTTTTTTCATTGTTTAATGTCGTACCGGTCGCCGGCCGATGGTACGACGTCTCAGACGATCAGGTGCCGACGGGAACCGCGGTGACTGTCCTGAGTTATGAATACTGGCAATCCGCCTACGGCGGACAGACCAGCGTTCTCGGCGCTCAGCTGCGGATCGGTCAGATGACCGCCACCATCATTGGCGTCGCGCCAGAAGGTTTTACGGGATTCGCCGCGGGCGCGGGACCTATCGCCTACGTGCCGATCACGGCCTACGCATTCTCGCTGCGAGGAGCCGCGTACGAATCGTCGTACAGGTGGGGATGGCTCGAACTGTTTGTCCGGCGCCGTCAAGGCACCACAGTACAGGACGCGACCGCTGATCTTACGGCCGCGTTCATTGCGAGTTGGCGCGCCGAGGAAGCGTCCATCGGTCGCGAGCTGCCGATCGATGTCTGGAGACCAGTGGTTGAACTGGGTCCGGTGCAATTGGGGCGGGGCCCCGAGGCCGTGCTGGAAGCGAAGCTGGCCCTCGCGCTAAGCGGCGTTGCGTTGCTTGTCCTCCTGATTGCCGTTGCCAACGTGGCGAACCTGCTGTTGGCGCGCGCCGTCTCCCGCCGACGTGAGATCGCAATGCGTCTTGCCCTCGGTGTCGGACGTGCGCGGCTGGTCCGGCAGTTACTGACCGAGGCGCTCCTTCTGGGACTCGGTGGCGCTCTGGTTGGATTAATCATCGCCACCACCTCCGGCGGAGTGATCCGCAGCCTGCTACTCGCTGGTTCCAGCGACGTTGCCGTGATTACGGACTCCCGCACGCTGTTCTACGCTGTAGCGATCGCGCTGCTCGCCGGACTCGGCGCAGGTGTCCTTCCGGCGATGCAGTCGCTCAAGGCAGACGTCGGTGTGGCTCTTCGGAGCGGCGGGCGAGGCACAGAACGGCGAACGCGCGTGCGCAGTGTACTGGTGGTGATGCAGGCCGCGCTGTCCATGGCGCTGTTAGTTGGCGCCGGACTATTCGTCCGCAGCCTTCAAAACGCCGAATCGTATCGGTTGGGCTACGATGTAGACGGCGTGCTCTACGCCGAAGCGAATCTGCGGGGAACTAAGCTGAACGACGATGAGCAGCAACAACTGGCGTTGCGCATGCTGGCTGCGGCAGAGACAATGCCGGGTGTGGAGTCGGCGAGCCTCACGCTGACCGTGCCATTCTGGAGTCAGGAATCCCGCGGATTCACTGTGCCTGGTGTTGATTCATTGAGCAAACTCGGTCGTTTTGTGCTTCAGGCCGGCACGCCGGACTACTTTCGCACGACGGGAACGCGCATTGTTCGTGGTCGGGGCTTCGAGCCCGGAGACAGCGAGGGCGCGCTTCCTGTGGTTGTTGTGGGAGAGGACATGGCGCGCGCGATCTGGCCGGGTGAGGAGGCGATCGGGAAGTGTATTGCACTGCGGGAGGACAAGATCTGTCGCGAAGTGGTCGGCGTCGCAGAAGCCGTGCAATTGAACACCCTCGATGCATCCGGCAGCTTTGTGTACTACCTGCCGATCCTTCAGTTTCGCGGCGCAATGTCGGGGAGTTTGTATGTGCGTTCGGGCGGGTCTGGTGGAGCAGGGGTCACGCTGGAGTCGCTGCGCGCGATCTTGCAACGGGTCATGCCTGGCGAGGCATTCGTCCGAATTGTTCAGCTACGCGAGCTGGTGGCGCCGGCAATTCAGCCGTGGCGCTTCGGGGCGACCATGTTTGTTGTGTTCGGTGTATTGGCGGCCTGCCTGGCGACGGTCGGCCTGTACAGTGTGATCAGTTACGACGTGGCGCAGCGCGAGCGCGAGCTCGGTGTGCGACGGGCACTGGGTGCGACGGCGACGTTGTTGTTTACGTCGGTTGTATCTCGTGGCGTGCGTTTGGTCCTCGCGGGAATCACGATAGGGGTTATCGGCGCTGTGATGGTCGCACGATGGGGACGGTATCTGCTATTCCAGCAGTCGCCGGATGATCCGGTGTTGATCGGGGTGGTAGCTGTGGGACTCGCCGCGGTCGCAGTGGTGGCTTGCACGATTCCAGCGGTTCGGGCCGGTCGCGTGGACCCATGTGTGTCGCTGCGCGGCGATTGACGCCTACGGTTTAACGTCCACGATCCCTGCCATCCCTGGATGGATCGTGCAGTCGTAACGGAAGAATCCAGCGGTCGGAAACGTGCGCATCACGTTCACGTTGCTCACGATATTGATGTCCGCTGGAGCGCCCGAGGTTGAGAAGATCACGTTGTGGGGCTCAGCGCCAAAGCTCCACGTCACGGTCCCTCCCTGCTGAAGCTCAACGACGAACGGTACGAAAATATTCCCTGGCATCGTCACGGTCACAGCCGACGGGTAGCCAGCGGGAGTGATCGCAAGTGAGAACTGACGACTCACCGTGGCGGCCCCACTCACTACGCTGACGCGAAAGGTGGTCATTCCCGCCACCGATGGTGTTCCACTCAGGAGGCCACCGGGCGAGAGCGTCATTCCCGAGGGAAGGGTGCCCTGCGTCACCGACCACGACGCCGTCGCGATGCCGCCGCTGCGCTCCAGCTGAACACTGTACGCATCGCCAACTTTCGCGGGAGGGAGTGAATCGGTGATGATGGCGAGCGGCGGAGGCACGACCTGTACCGACAAGCTCCGTTCAGCTGCGAGCGATCCGCGCTGGGCGTGGACGACGAATGGGAACGTCCCCAGCCCGGAGGCGTTCCCCGATACAACTCCGCTGGCGGACAACGTGATGCCGGGGGGCAGTGTGCCGCTCGCGAGCGACCACACGACCGCCCCCTGGCCACCATCCACATCCAGAAACTGCGAATAGCTGATGCCGAGCGAGGCGTTTGGAAGGTCGGTCGTCGTAATCCACAGCGGAGGCCGCGATACGCGCAACGTAAACGCAGCCGCTGCTCCCACCGATCCGCTCTGAGCACGCAACGTGAAGCTGTTGCTCCCCGTGTCTGTTGGTGCACCAATCAGGCGACCCTCACTGCGGAGTTCGATACCGGTTGGCAGTGCGCCCGACTGAACGCTCCAGACAATCGGAGCTGTCGGACCCGTTGCGTTGAGCGCGACGTCATACGTGCTGCCTAACGAGGCCGTCGGAAGGGTGGCGGCGGTGACGATTACCACTGACAGATGCGGATTCGGCCGCAAGCCTCCGTCGCTGCAGGCGGTGCACAACAGCACCGCGCCGAATACACGTGTTGCGACGAGCGTCCGGCGCTTGGCGGTGAAGGGCAAAACCGTGCTCACGTGCGTCCTCTGCCACCAGCCAGGCGTAATACGGACATCAGAACCACATAGTGCGTACGCATTGCTTTACCACACCGCGAGAATGTAGAAGTAGTCGTCCTCGAGACCGTTGATGATGGTAACGCCCGGGTTTTGCGTGCCGACTCCGGTCACGCCGCAGAAGGTATCACTGGCTGAGATGGGAACCTGCGCAACCGAGATCCACGTCATCGTGTTGGTGGACACGTAACACGCGATAAACGGCAGCGAATTGTTCGCGACGGCGCTCGGCGGGAGCGGCATGGTAAACGTGCCGGTCGCGGTAAAACGTCCGGTCGCCTGTATGCGGTTCGCAGATGGCCCGGCGGGGCCGATTGGTCCGGCAGGTCCAGCAGGCCCCTGAGGTCCCTGGGATCCGGGAGGGCCGGCCGGCCCCTGCGTTCCCGTTGGCCCCGCTGGCCCTCCAGACCCGGCAGGTCCGGTTGGGCCTGCAGGTCCCGCAGGGCCCGCCGGTCCTTCGCAGGCGACGGTAAGAAGCAGTCCGAGAACGCCAAGTCGTAGCCTCATGCCGGTACGTGGTGAAGGTAAATGATGCTCAGAGCGCGCGTCCAAACAGGCTGCGCTTCAACCGGGGAAGTGCTGGTGCAACCGTGGTCGTGATGCCGCGTTCCACCGGGACGTAATCGGGAAAAATCGCAGCTAAGTTGTTGTTGCCGAGTCGCCGCTTAACAATCTCAGCGAGCAGATCACGATGATCGATCGTGACGCGCAGATCCTGACGATCTTCGAGCACGTCGCGGTTGAGCCCAGGCCACTGCGCCAGCACACGTCCACCAGCGATGTGCCGTCCCATGAAGAACGCGACGCTGGCGCGTCCGTGATCGGTGCCCTGTGACCCGTTCTCCCGTGCGTTGCGCCCGAACTCCGAAACGACCGCGACGGTGACGTTGTACGTGGTGGTGGCCTGCATGACGTCTGCCCAGAAAGCTCCCAGCGAATTCGCAAAATCCAGCATCAGCTGATGCATGCTGCCCGACGTCGAACCCTGGTTGGCGTGTGTATCCCATCCACCCTTGTCGATGTGCGCCGCCTCGAGGCCAATATCTGCCTTGATCATCGCTGCCAATGAACGCAATCCACGCCCGAAGTTTGTATTGGGATAAACCGCGCTATTGGCCGGGACGTAGCCATTAAAATTGATGCCCTGCAGCACACTGACGGTGCGCAGCGCATCAGAGGCGGCGTTTTTCGCCGGCTGCCATCCCGAAGCGAACATTCGCTCCAGCACAGTCGGGTCCGGGGCGAAGTGGCGGTAGTTCGCGGGATTGGGGATGGGCAGCGTTTTTGGACCACCCGACAGGGTGAGTCGTGTGCCACCACCGCTCAATGAAATGCCGCGGAGCGGCGCATTGTGCTGCACCGGCGTGGACGTCTGGAGGTGACGTGCCAGCCACCCGGTGGAAATCTGGAGGAGATCAGATGGCTTGCCGGCTTCCAGATAACGTTCGGCCTCGAAATGTGAACGCGTATTGTTTGCTGCCTGACCTGTTGCATGCACCGGGAGCAGCTGGTTGGCCTGATACGCTGGCAGGAGCCCACTCATCCCCTGGGGAAACATGAAAAAGTTGTCGAGCGCGATGCCTTTGTTCGGCGCTGATGAGTCAGGTCTTGGAATCGCGATCGCTGTGCGGCCGGTGTAATAGTCAGGATCTTCGAACGGTGCGACAAGCGTCAGCCCGTCCGCACCGCCGCGCATGAAAACGGACACCAGAATGTCGCGACTGCTGTTTTGCGACGCAGCAAAGCGTACCTCCGGCATCCATTCCGGAAGCCCGAGCGCAGCCACACTGAGTCCGGAGGTGACAAATCCGCGCCGTGAGAGCTCCTTGTACTCCGAACACCCGCATTCTTCGTTCAGCTTAGTCATCTATGCCTCGGCGGGTCAGTAGTATTGAAATTCGGGGGCGCACGCGGCGAAGTACACGGCGTTGCGAATCCGAGTCGTATGGAGTGTGCCGGCAGAACACCAGTTGGTGAGCTCCGTACGGAGCGACGCTGTCATCTCGCCACCGAACATCCGCCGATTAATCTCGTCGACCACGGCGACGGGAGTTGCTGATGGGGCAAACGTGGCGGGGTCAAAGCGCGGGTATTGTCCGACCTGTCCCCAGTTGGAGATCATTGACGTGATCGCATTCCAGCGATTCACCATGAGTCCGGCCCAGTACTCTGCGCGATCGGGATATCCGTCGGGGGTCGGCCAGTCGAAAATCTGGTGTGCCAGATCCCAGAGAGAGCCGGCAACCCCTTCGTACGTCCCCCAGGTGGTCCACGGGTCAATGGTCACTCCGGTGGCGCGCGCCGCCGAGACGTAGTAGTGAAACGGACGCTTCAGCTTGGCAGGGGAGTTGGCGAGGTTGTTGGGCGTCAGTACCACACGGAGCATCGCCTTGATGTCGCCGCCGCTGGAGGTGTATGCCGCCATGACAGCATTTATCTGTGCCGCTGAGGGGTCAGGACGAATGAACCACATGAGCAGCTTTGTGGCGATGAATCGTGCGGTGGCGGGGTGCGCGATCAAATGTTCGGCGAAGCTGATTGCTTCATCCATTCCCGCGGTGCCACCGGCACGCGGACGCGAGGGAAAGGTGACTCCCATGACGGTCTTCGCGCCAAAATCATGATAATCAGCCCGGTATAAAAAATTGCGGTTCTGATCGATCGTCCAGCCGGTAAGCACTCGTGCGAAATCGCGGACGTCGCTCTGGACGTATCCGCCGTCGGGGCTCACGGTATGCAGTTCAAGCAGCTCGCGGGCATAGTTTTCATTCACGCCAAACCGGGAGCTGTACACCTGATCCAGATAAATGAGCATCGCAGGAGATCGCATGCTGGCGCGGACCATGGCACCAAAGTTACCCAGGGCATGCTGCTGAATGACATCGCGGTAGTCAACCACACGTGGGGCGGAATCTGCGATGTTGAAGTGATCCATCCAGAACTCCGTCATCCGTTCCTTCAGCTGCCGCTTCGAAAAGATCGCACGCTCCATGATCGCGCGCCGGATGGGCATCGCGTAGTCCCGCCAGTAGAAATTTTCGTTCGCGAGCAGTGTGGCCTGCGATGCGAAAAATTGCGGATAGTTGCTGCTGATCCGTGCTTCCGCTGCGGAGTCGTCGATGGCGTCGGCGTTCAACTGCTCTTCCAGGTAACGGCTGAATCCAAGTGATTTCACAGCGGCGACGTCGGCCGCCGTCAGGCCCAGCGTGATGCGTCGGACCAGTCGCAGATCAAGGTCTTTCCATTCGGCACGTTGGCCGAGGCGTTCGATGAGCGATCCGTAGGGTGCTCGTTGTGCTTCGGCGGTGCGTGACGAGAGGGCGGTGGCCGCGATGCCGGTCGCCGCGAGTGCCGCGCCGGTCCCTAGGAAGCCACGTCGCGATGTCAGGGAGATTCCCTCGGAATCTTTCTCGGGAGCTTCGAAGAGTGTGGTTTCGTCGGGCATCGCGGGAGGGCCGTGTAAGAGTCAACGTCTGGTGACGGGCGGATCGAACCGACGTCACGCATGCGGGGAGTCTAGAGCGACAGAAACCCTGGCGCTGCGATCCAACGCACACCAGCGCGCCGTCGGGCACCCAATTACGACACACTGTCGTCAGTTTGCCCCGACATTTCAGCATAGCGGTCGCTCTGGTCCTCTGCGCGCCGGCATGTCACTCTTCACCCATGAAGTATTCCGTGCGTTCTTTTCGTGCAGGTCTGGTCTTCGTAGCGACCGCAAGCGTGGCAGTTGGCTGCGACTCTCGCGGGGAGCCTCGCGGCTCCCACACCGTGGCAACGGCGCCTGCCGTTCGACGCGATGTGTCGCCGCGCCTTGATGCGATCATCGCATCCAGTGGCACGGATAGCGGGGTGGCGGTAGTTCCGCGAGAGGCCCTCGCCCAGGTGAACGAAAGCGTTCATGCCGCGAGCAATGCCGAGCAGCCGCACGTGCCTGCCGGATCTGCGCAGGTGGAACAACGGAGCATGGGCTCCGCGCCTGCCCCTC
>JBGTBX010000054.1:0-1677 GCA_041749115.1 Gemmatimonadaceae bacterium | reverse complement strand
CCGCCGGCCCTCTTGGCGAACGAGCCAGCCGCCGTCGACGGATTTGCCTGCCCCGGCCCGTGCCGTTGGGGCAGGGCCGGTCAGATTTCTTGATTTGAAGTTGGGTGCCATCCATGAGGAAGCCGCCGTCAAGATCGGGAGCGAGATGAGTGCGGGATTTTTCCAACCATCCATTCGGCATCATCCACCTGGGTGGAGCGCCATGAGAGTGTATACGGTTGCTCCCATTCAGGGTCGCGGCGTCGCGATGCGCCATGGCACCCTCGGGATGCAAACCAAATCCCGCTCTCGATCTCAACGTGGACTTCTGGCTGATTTCTCCTTCAAGGTCGGGTGGCGAGCCCCTTTCGCCTCGCCGTCGTCTCGGCCTTCACCCGGAGTAGGTCGAGGCGATGGTGGGGCGAAAGGGGCGGCCCCCTTTTGCTGAGCTCGAGTGGAGGTCAGGCCGCCTGGGTGTGACACACTTCTTTCCACAGTGTTCCCCGTTTGAGCATCGCCCACATGACGCGAACGAGATAATGGGCCGTGGCCACGACGGCGATTCGCCGCCGCTCCGGATCTTGCCGATGGATACGTTCGAAGTACGCACGCACCGTCGGCGAGCGGCGCAGCGCCTGCCATGTGGCTTCCGTCAGCAGCTGCCGACAAGTCGCCGAACCTTGCCGCGTGATGTGCCCCAAACGGTTCTTGTCGCCGGACTGGTCCTGCGAGGGAACCAAGCCGAAATACGAGCCGACTTGCTTGCTCGAAGAGAAGCGGTGCGGATTATCCAAAAACGCCACAATCGCTTCAGCCGTGCGCGGCCCGACGCCGGGGATCGTCCGCAACTGCCAAACTTCCGTCCGGACGGCCGCGATGCGGTCCAATTGGCGCTCCACCCGGCGCACCTGGTCCGAAAGGGTCTCGATTTCTTGGATCAGCATGTCTCGTTGCAGAGCGTGCAGTTCCTGCGTGAACTGCTGGCTTCTCAGCCAGCACAACCCTACTTTCGTCCACAGCTTCGCACGCGACGGAGCCGCCAGGCCCACCGTCTTCAGCAGGGCCCGCACACCGTTCTTGGCCCGCGTCCGCTTTTGGATCAATGTGCGTCGAAAGGTAATCATTTCGCGCCACGCCCGCACGTCCGCCCGCGGCACATGAATCGCCGGGACCATGTCACACAAAAGCAGCTTCGCCAACTGCTCTGCGTCGCGACGGTCATTCTTTTTCTTCGAGCGATAGATCAGCCGCAACAGCCCCGGATGCGCGACGACGACGCGGCGCGCCCGAGGCGTCAAGAGCTCGAACCACCGGCCATAACCCGTGCTGGCCTCAAAGCAGACTTCGAACGGTTCCGGCAAGCCGTCGAGCACCTGCAGCAATTCGTCCACCCATCGCACCTGAGAACGCAGCATCACGGTATTCTGCTCGGTCAACACACAAATCGTCGTCTGCTTGCAGTGAATGTCCAAACCAACGTACAACATTGTTTGCCTCCGGAGTTCGGTGTTCGTGAAATGTCTTGAACAACAATCCACGTTACCCCGATCGACGGAGGCTTCCTACATAGTTTCAGGGTCTGACGGGCACCGCCCCGTAGGAGCGGTCGAGGAAGGCCCTGCGATTTCGGCTGGATGACACATCCAGGGCGGGCGCCAACCTGTGGTCGGCTTCGCTCTCACCCTGCCACCCCAAAGC
>JBGTBX010000053.1:0-22261 GCA_041749115.1 Gemmatimonadaceae bacterium | reverse complement strand
TCGTCGCGCCACGACTCGCGGAACGACGGGGTCCAGTTCGCAGACGGCGCATCAAGTGGCTCGTGGTGAAGAGTGCTCGACATGTAGGGGAGGGGAAGTCGTGACGGAGCAAAGCAACAAGAAACCAGCGATCGGCGCTTTAAGCGCGCTGAGCACCAGCTTCAAGAACATGAACGTAACTGATGTACAGGAGCTAAAGGATACAAAAAATCTATAGATCCAATAGCATTTGTTCATGGCTCGATCCGCGCGCAGCATGCACCCGGGTCACCCCGTGCTGGGCCGCGATCGACAGCGTACCGCGATAGCGCGCGCGTCGCGCAGCACGCCCCGACGCCTCGAGTGCTAAGCCGGGTCGATTGTTGTCTTCGCTCAGGTGCGCCAGCACCACGTGACGCAGGCCCCGATGAACCAAACGCTCCAGCAGCCCCGCCGCGTGGGCATTGCTGAGGTGGCCGTGTCCCCCTGTGATCCGGCGTTTTAAGGCGAGCGGATACGGACCCTCGCGCAGCATGACGTCGTCGTGGTTGCTCTCGAGAATCAGAATGTCCACTTCGCCTAACGCACGCTCGACGCTTTGGGACACGTGCCCGATGTCGTACGCGATGCCGCACCGTGCGCCAGACGAGATCGATTCCACAATCAGCGCCACCGGCTCCATCGCATCGTGCGGCGTACGGACCGTCCGCACATGCATCGTGTCGAGTGCCAGACTCTCCCGCGTTGAAATCGGAATCGGCAGCACTTCACGCAGCCGCGCGGTTCGTGCGATGGTTCCCGGTGTCGCATACACGGTCCACCCAAAGCGTCTTGCGGCCACGCGGGCCCCACAGGAGTGGTCGCTGTGCTCATGGGTGATGATCAACGAACTGATGGAGCGTGGTGCGATACCCGCAGCCTCGAGACGTCGACTCAGTTCCCGGGCGCTGAAACCTGCATCAACCAGAATCCGTTCACCTGCACATTCCACCACGAGTGCATTGCCCTTGCTGCCACTGCCAAGAATGGTGACGTTCACGACGCCGTGCGCCACCGCCGGTTATACACGCGCGTCAGATGCTCCCGGCCTTTTGCGTCGAGCTCCACATGTCGGCGACTCATCACGCGGCCCGCCACATCAAGGAACTTCTCGAGATCATAGACGCGGTCGTCGCTGCCCGACCCCCAGCTGAATGGGGCCACCACTTTCGCAATAAAACCATCAGCCACCACGTTGGCGCCCGCTCCCACGACGCCACCGGTCGTGAGCCTGGTGCCGATGGCCGTCTTTGCGTGATCACCCAGCAACGACCCGAGAAACTGCATCCCGGTATCCGTCACGCCGGATGGGGTCCACAGATTAACAGACCCGTATGTGTTCTTGAGATTGCTTGTCACCGTGGAGGCGCCAAGGTTGGTCCAGCGACCGAGTATGGAATGGCCGACGAAGCCGTCATGGCCCTTGTTGGCGTGCCCTACAAAAATGGTGGCACTTACCTCCCCGTGCACACGACAGACGTCGCCAATCGATGAACCACTGACCTTGCCGCCGAGTACCGCACTTCCGGCGCCCACGATGCAGGGACCCACCAGCCGGGTGAATGCGGCGATCGTCGCCCCGCGTCTGACGAGCACCGGACCCGCCGAGGTGTCAAACACGACGTGTGGTTCAATCAACGCTCCATCCTCAATCACGACATCGCCGTTGCCGAGGACGTGCGCTTCATGTGCCGCGCGGTGGACTCCCGGCGCAGTCGCGGCCACGTCGGCGCGCAACATGTCGGGCAAAAAGCGGATCAGATCCCAGACGTGATCCAGCCACCACCCCTGAATATTGCTGCGCCGGGCTGTTCCTCCGGCCACCAATGTCGCGAGGTCAAAATCCGGAGCAGCAAGGTGCGATGCGTCGACGGGCGTTGTACAACGAACGGCGGCCACGCGGCCTTCACATTCCCACACATCTGCATCGGGATCCGTCGTGACGAGGGCCGGCGCACAGCGTGCGTTCACAAGGATCGATCCTGCGGCCACCATGCCGGCAATCAACGGTGGAGGGGTGTTCGCCTCCTCGAACAACTCCAGATGCGGCGACACAATCGCGCACGTTGCCGGGGTCCCGAAGGCTGTCTCCCAACGTTCCCTGATCAAGAGGCCGCCTGCGCGCAGTTCCGACACCGGACGCGAGAGCGCGAAGGGTTCAAACGTTCTCGCCCTCGCATCGTCGAAGAGAATCAGATGCGTCACCGATTCGTGAGGCGAGGCGGGAGCTGTTCAATCAACGTCTTGAGATCTGCCGCACGATCGCGGGTCGTCACCAGCGTGAGGCCAGGAAGCGCCACCACCACCAGGTTGTTTACTCCATACAGCACAACGTCCGTGCCCGTCGCGTGCACCACATTGCTTTTCGCGTCGACCGGCCAGACCGATCCACTGGAAGCATTGCCGGCACTGTCGAGCGCCCGCACGCGATGCAATGCGTCCCACGTGCCCACGTCATCCCAGCCGAAGGAACCGGGGAGTACCATCACGTTCTGGCTTCGCTCGAGCACCCCGACGTCGACCGACACACTCTTCACTGTGCTGAAGAAATGTTCAATGCCCAGACTCGCGGAGGCGACCGCGTTCGCTACCTCCGGAGTGTGTGTCGCTACTTCGTTCAGAAACACCTGGACATTCCACACAAAAATGCCGGAATTCCAGAGACACCCCGCGCGAACAAGTTCCGCTGCGCGCCTCCGGTCCGGCTTTTCAATGAACGCCTTGACGAGCGCGGCCCCGTTTTCTCCTTGTTCTCCCGGTTCGATGTAACCAAAGCCGGGATCAGGTCGCGACGGAACGACGCCTACGGTCAGCAGCATCCGACTCTGCGTTGCAATCTCGGCGGCGCGGAGCAAGGCACTGCGAAAGGCGCGCGGGTCTCCAATGGACCAATCAGCGTGCACGCTGATCATTGTTGCATCGGGGCCGCCTCGTCGCAGCACCTCGCACGCGGCCCAGGCCAGCGCGCCTGCAGTGCCAATTGGTCGCGGTTCAGCTATCAGATTTTCTGCGGGAATTTCGGGCGCCAGTGCACGAATCGGATCCACGAGTGCCGCGTTCGTGAGGATCAGCGTGTGTTGGGGAGCGGCGAGCGGCGCCAGGCGATCCAGCGTGTCCCGCAGCAACGGTTGGTCCGATACCAGCGGCAGGAGCTGCTTGGGGGCGGTTGGAGTGCTAAGCGGCCAGAAACGCGATCCCACCCCTCCGGCAAGTACGACGAGCCACTTGATCATTGCTGTGTGAAACCGAAAGGGGTAGCTAAATCAAGGCGGCCATCTGCGAGCGATGACTTCGAATGTCGAAAAGGATCGGACCGATATCGGCGCCCTGCGTGAGCAGGACGAACAGCAGAGACTCCGTGCTCAACGAGGTCACAATCGCCATGCTGCGTTCGTACTCGAGGACTGCTGTCACGAGCGCGCCCCGGGCGGCGTGAGCGCTGACTTCATCCGCTGCGCCTACCAGCGCCGGGATGTGTGCCGCGATGTGATCGAGATCGAGCCCCTGGCCGGCACTACCATCGATTACGAGGCCGTCGCGCCCGATGATCACGGCGGCTTCGACGCCATTGCTCCTTTTCAGGGCATGCACGAGGTCGCGAATAGTCGGGGACTGGGGAGGGGGAGTCGTCACTGTGTTGCCAAGCATAACGGGAAGCCTCGGGAGGAGGGAGGGGAGCGGCAGCCGGCGACGGAGATCGACGGGTCTATGTCGCTTGAAGTGTCGTCTTACCTCGGGTACTGTTCGACAGACATTTTCACAGGGAACGACGACTTGTTAAAAGCGGCTAAACGCGCTCGTATCTTGGGTTTCGGCCTCGCCTTTATGGGGACGGCCACCATCGCCTCGTGCGACGATCCTTTCGCGTTGCAGGCAACCAACGCGGTCATCTTCGATACTCTTTCTGTCTACGCGATAACGGGGACGCCCGTCAGCTTCCCGGCAGGCTGGAATTCTGTCTTTGGGAGAGTCGCCCGAATCGACCCCAGCATCGACTTCGATGTCGCGTTCGACATTGAGGCGTCGGGCAACGTGCGGATGATTCCGGCGCGGCTCGTCAGCACGACAAAGTTCACCTTCGGGGTCAATCAGGCGACACAGCAGGTGGGTCTTCAGGTCGCCACTGGCACCTTTGAATCAGTGAGCAAGGCGCCAGCCCGAGGTTACACGCGCGATTCGGTGCTGATTGCCCCGGTGGGCCAGACTGTAATCCTTGAGATCGCCTCTGACGTGTGCAGCAACTCCTTCGGACAGGGGCGCTACGCCAAGATGGTCATCGACAGCGTGAACGCGACCTCGCGGTTGATCTTCTTCCGCAGCGCGCGCGATCCGAATTGCGGGTTCCGTTCTTTCCTGCCCGGCGTTCCAAAGAGCTGAGGTACGCATATGCATGATTTTCGGATGCTTCGCGACCAGCTGGAGCAGCTTCGCGCCGGAATGGACGTGCGCGGGAAACTCGCTCAGCTCGATGCGACGATCGAACGCGGTGTCACCCTCGATCGCACGCGACGAGACGTGATTCAGGGTATCGAAGAAAAGAAAGCCGCGCGCAACGCCTCGAGTCAGGAGGTCGCCCGTCGCAAGCGGAACAAGGAGGATGCCGAGGATCTGATTGCCGCCGGACGCGCACTCGGCGACGAAATCGCCGAGGGAGAGGCGACGCTGGCGGCTGTTGAAGAGGAACTTGGCCAGATCCTGCTTGAGCTGCCCAACGTTCCGCTCAGCGAGGTACCGAGCGGCGACGAATCACAGAACGTCATCGTGAAGACATGGGGGGAGCCGCGCGCGGAGAACGGCGATCAGCCGCACTGGGATATTGCGGCCCGGCACGGCCTGCTCGATGCCGAGCGCGCGGTGAAGATCACCGGCTCCGGATTTGTTGTGCTGCGGGGCATCGGAGCACGAATGGTCCGTGGATTAATGAACTATTTTATCGACGTGCACACGACCGAACATGGCTACGAGGAAGTGTGGGTTCCTGTCATCGTAAATCGCGCCACGATGACCGGCACGGGGCAACTGCCGAAGTTCGAAGACGATATGTACGCGCTGGACGAATCGGGAATGTTCCTGATTCCCACCGCTGAAGTGCCCGTGACGAACTTGTATCGCGACGAGATTCTCCCTGCGGAGGAACTGCCGCGCGGTTTTGTCGCGTACACACCCTGCTTTCGCCGGGAAGCCGGTGCCGCCGGAAAGGACACGCGTGGCCTGCTGCGCCTGCATCAGTTTGATAAAGTGGAGCTCGTGCGGTACACCACGCCCGAGAGTGCTGCCGATGAGCACGAAAAACTCACGCGTCACGCGGAAATCCTGCTTGAGCGACTTGGATTGCCGTACCGCCGACTGCTGCTTGCCGGGGGCGATACCGGGCATTCCAGTGCAAAGACGTGGGATCTCGAAGTGTGGGCACCCGGCGTTCAGCGGTGGCTTGAAGTGTCATCCTGTAGCACGTTCACCGACTATCAGGCCCGGCGAGCGAACATTCGCTACCGACCGGCCGCGGGTGAAAAACCACGTTTCGTTCATACGTTGAATGGTTCGGCGCTGGCCTTTCCGCGTGTCATCGCCTGTCTGTTGGAGCACTATCTTCAGCCGGACGGATCGGTTGTGATCCCCGACGTGCTGCGCCCATACGTCGGTACCGGGCGCATCGGTTAAATGCGGACCCGAGCCACGGTGGTCTTCACCGTCGTGGTGATGTTGGTTCTGGGATCGTACGTCCTGTTTACCCAACGTGTCGTCTCCAGGCTTCAGGAAGAGGCGGCGCGCGAAGGCGAGATGTACGCGAGAGTCTACCGCGCGATCAACGACACTCTCGGCGATCCGATGTCGGCGCTGTTTGAGTTGGCACAACACGTTCGCACGGCCGGGATCCCCACGGTGCTCACTGACGCCGATGGTCGCGTCGATGCCGCAGAGAACACCCCGTACGATTCCTCGCTCACCGACCCGCGGCTCGCGGCGTACATCGCCGCGCTGGACGCAGAGAACGAGCCAATCCGTGTGCCGAACGCGGGCACCGTACATTTTGGTAATCCACGCACGATCAAGGAGCTGCAGATCGTTCCTATCCTGCAGGCCGCGGTCCTGGGCCTCGTTCTGCTGGCAGCGGTCTGGGCATTTCGGCAGCGCGCAACGGCTGATCGCGAACGTGTGTGGGCGGGGATGGCACGCGAGTCCGCGCATCAGCTGGGGACACCGCTCATGTCACTGAACGGATGGATCGAACTCCTGCGCGATCGCAGCACCGATCCAATGAGCGCGAAAGCGCTCGATCACATGGAAGGGGATCTCGAGCGATTGGCGCGCGTGGCGCACCGCTTTGAGCGCATTGGCCGACCACCGAAGCGCGAGGAGCTCGACCTCGTAGCGATTGTTCAACGCGTGGCGGACTACTTTCGGGCCCGCGTACCGACGCTTGCACAGTCTGTCGTGATCGAAACGGATTTTGGCAACGAGCATATTTCCATTTCCGGCGACGCGGTGCTCGTGGAATGGGCCATCGAATCGTTGGTGAAGAATTCGCTGGACGCATTGGCAGGCCGCGGCGGCCGAATTCGGCTGACGATTGAGCGTTTCCCCGAACTGGTACGTCTGGTTGTCTCCGACGATGGGCCCGGTGTCGCGCGTGACCTGCGGCGTCGTGTGTTCGAGCCTGGATTCTCCACAAAAAAGAGTGGATGGGGACTTGGGCTCGCATTGACACGTCGCATCGTCGAAGAAGCGCACCACGGCAAGATTGCGTTGATGCCGTCTGATGTCGGCGCCGTCTTTCAGATTACCTTTCCGGGATGACAGCACCGCCTCATCCTCCGTCCTTTGTTGACGGACTGAACGCGGCGCAGCGAGAAGCAGTGGAGCATGTGGATGGCGCTCTGCTCGTGGTCGCTGGCGCCGGATCGGGAAAGACCAGAGTACTGACCGCGAGAATCGCTCAGCTGATTCGCGAACACGGTGTGGATCCGCGTGAGATTCTCGCGGTGACGTTCACCAACAAAGCGGCGGGCGAAATGCGTGAGCGCATCGCGCGGCTGCTGCACGGCGATCCGGCGGGCATGTGGTGTGGCACGTTTCACGCCATCGGCGCTCGCATACTGCGCGCACATCCGTACCGGGTGGGCCGAACCATGCGCTACACGATTTACGACCAGGATGACACGTTAGGCGTCATTAAACGGTTGATGGATCAGGCGCAGATCTCCACGAAAGAGCGCTCGCCGCAGGCGATTGCCTCGACGATCTCGGATGCGCGCAACGCGCTCATCTCGCCGCAGGAGTTTGAGACCACCGCGTACGATCCGCACTCCAAGGCTGTCGCGCAGGTCTTCAAACTTATGGAGCCGGCGCTGCGACAGGCCAATGCCGTCACGTTCGACGATCTGTTGGCGCTGCCTGTGGAGATCATTGAACAACACGCCGAAGTGCTCGATCAGCTGCGGGATCGCTTCCGTTACATCATGGTCGACGAGTATCAGGACACGAACCGGGCACAGTATCGGTTCATCTCGTTGTTGGGAAAGGAACACGGCAATGTGGTCGTCGTCGGAGACGATGATCAGTCGATTTACGGATGGCGGGGTGCAGACATCCGGAACATTCTCGACTTCGAGAAGGACTTTCCGGATACGAAGGTTGTGCGTCTCGAAGACAACTATCGGTCGACGCCGCAGGTACTCGCACTCGCCAATGCGGCCATCTCGCTCAACACGGAGCGTCGCGGCAAGACGCTGCGCGCAACGCGGCCTTCGGGCGAACAGATCACGTGCGTGGCGACCGTGGATGAACGCGATGAAGCAGACTATGTGGTGTCGGATCTGCAACATCGACGCTTTACGCGCTCCGATGGTGTGCTCCGCGACTTCGCTGTGCTGTACAGGACCAACGCGCAGAGTCGTTCGATGGAAGACGCGCTGCGGCGCGCGGGGCTGCCGTATCGACTCATTGGCGCGACGCGGTTTTACGATCGCCGCGAGATCCGTGATTTAATGGCGTATTTGCGGTTGGTCGCGAATCCGCAGGATGACGAATCGTTCCGACGCGCTATTGCAATCCCTCGTCGCGGTGTTGGTGCGGCCTCACTCGAAGCGCTCAGTGAGGCAGCGCGAACCGCGCGCTGCTCCATGCTCGCCGCCGCGGGTGACGAGGAGATTCTTGGAGAATTCCGTCCGGCCGTGCGCAAGGCGTTATCCGGTTTTGCCTCGACTCTCACGCACCTGCGGCAATTAGCTGAAGACAGCTCCGTGGATGAACTGCTGCGCGAGATCGTGGCGCGCATCGGTTACACGGACGCATTGCTCGCCGAGGGACCCGAGGGTCAGGATCGCGTGGATAACGTGCGGGAATTGATCGCCGGTGCGGCGGAACTGGTCATTGAAGAAGGCGGCGAAGTGGGTCTTCGTCCGCTCGATCATTTCCTGCAGGGTGCGACGCTGGTTGCCGCGACCGATGCACTGGATCCGTCGGCTGACGCCGTCACCCTCATGACGCTGCACAACGCCAAAGGACTGGAGTTTCCGGTGGTCTACCTGACGGGGCTCGAGGAGGGGTTGTTCCCCTTGTCCAGAGCGCGCGATTCAATCAAGGAACTGGAGGAGGAACGTCGCCTGTTCTATGTCGGCATCACGCGCGCCGAGAACGTGCTGTGTATGACACACGCGCGCGGCCGCCGTCGGAATGGAGAGTATCTGCAGTGTATGCCGTCGAGTTTTCTGAAGGCGCTGCCGACGGATCTCTATCAGGCGATCTCCTCTCCGCGTCTGCGGGCCAGTGGCTTAACAGATGCCCTGCGACATCCCCGGGCCGACCGTCCGGCCGCTGTTGATCAGGATTTGTGGGGCGACGAAGCATTCAGTAGCACGGCGCGGTCTGCGGCCAGCCGACGTCCCGGTGTCCCGGTGACACGTCCGCTGTACACCCGGCAGATCGAGGACGAGTCGCAGGATGCGCCGTTCTTCCAGATCGGAGAACGGGTCGTCCATCAGAGCTTTGGAGACGGCACGATCTCGAACCTGAGTGGGTCAGGGCGCGACGCCAAGGTGACGATCGACTTCGATGACGAGGCCGTCGGGCGCAAACGTCTGGTGTTGGCGTTCGCCTCCCTTTCCAGAGGAATTGAATGAGCCGGATTAATGCGGCGGAGGTTGCGCGCCTCGCTGCACTGGCGCGTGTCGGCATTCACGCGGACAGGATTCCGCAGCTGGTGAATGAACTCAATGGTATTCTCGGACACATGGACGCGCTTGCAACTGCCGACGTGTCGCTTGTCGTGGCAGGCCCCGCGCCCACTGCAGGGATGCCCCTCCGTGCCGATAATGTTCAGCAGAAGGAAGGCGCGCGTTCGCTGCCGTCCATTGCACCAGCGTTTGTCGATGGGTTTGTCCTGGTACCCCGTCTGGCCTCGCATGATGGCGGTGGATCGGCATGACGCGTGTGTCAGATCATTCAGCGGCCGAACTCGCACGTCTGGTTTCGACAAAACAGATCAGCGCCCGTGAGGCATGTGATGCCGCATTCGCGCAGCGCGATCTGGTGCGTGCCGGTCCTGAACACCTCAACATATTCCTGGGTCACGACTGCGATTGGTCACGGGAATCTGCAGAGCGTCTGCAACTTAACGACAGCGGCGACGCTCTTCCGCTTGCCGGAGTGCCCGTCGCGATCAAGGACAACATTGCGACGCTCCATTTGCCCACCACCTGCGGATCGCGACTGCTCGACGGATACGTCAGTCCGTTCGAAGCGACGGCGGTCGCACGCCTCCGTCGCGCGGGAGCGACCATCATCGGCAAAACAAATCTCGATGAATTCGGGATGGGCTCTTCCACGGAGCACTCGGCGTTCGGCGCCACGCGCAATCCGTGGGATCCGTCGCGAGTGCCCGGCGGCTCGTCAGGCGGCTCGGCGGCCGCGGTCGCTGCCGGCATCTGTCGTATTGCGCTGGGTTCAGAAACGGGAGGCTCGGTTCGGCAACCGGCCGCCTTCTGTGGCGTCGTCGGCATAAAGCCGACCTACGGTCGCGTCAGTCGTTACGGCCTCGTGGCGTACGCATCGTCGTTGGATCACATCGGCGTGTTCGGAGCTTCGGTCGCTGACGCGGCACTCGGCCTGCAGGTTATTGCCGGTCACGACGCATTGGATGCCACGAGTGTTAATCAGCAGGTTCCTGACTGGAGCGACGCGCCGGTCACCTCGGTGAAGGGCATGACGATCGGTTGCCCGCTCGAATACTTTCCCGCGACGCTCGACCCTGCTGTGCGGGGTCGTGTGATGGCTGCGGTCGACGCCCTCAGAGACGCGGGCGCGCACATTGTGGACGTGTCGTTGCCGCATACCGAACTGGCGATCCCGACCTACTATATTATTGCGCCCGCCGAAGCGTCGTCCAACCTGTCCCGTTATGACGGCGTCCGATATGGGCAGCGCGCCGCCGCCGACGGTCTCGGCGCGATGTATGAGCAGACGCGCGCACGTGGCCTTGGTGCAGAGGTGACGCGGCGCATTTTGTTGGGGACGTTTGTCCTGTCGGCAGGTTACTACGACGCATACTACCGGCAGGCCATGCGCGTGCGTGCGTTGATCGCCAACGATTTCACCCAGTTGTTTAATCGCGGCATCGATGCCTTGATCACGCCTACGACACCGACGCCGGCATTTCTGCTTGGCGCCGTGTCCGATCCGTACGCCATGTACCTGAGCGACATTTTTACGGTGACAGCAAACCTCGTTGGTATACCCGCCATGTCCGTCCCGGTCGGACAGGTCGGTGGCCTGCCCGTTGGTGCGCAGATCATGACGCGCCATTTCGACGAAGCACGCATGATCGCAATCGGGTCGACGATCGAACGCGCGTTCGGAGTGACCCGATCGCCGGTCGCGTCATGAGTGCAACCTGGGAAATGGTCATCGGTCTGGAGGTGCACGTGCACCTCAAAACCGCCACCAAGATCTTCTGCAGCTGTTCAACCGCGTTTGGCGCGACCCCCAATGACAACACGTGTCCAGTGTGCACCGGACTCCCGGGAGCGCTGCCCGTGCTGAATGTCCATGCGGTGGAACTCGCCGCGCGTGCGGCCATGGCGATGGGCTGCGCCATCCACCCCGTGTCGGTCTTCGAGCGGAAAAACTACTTCTATCCGGATCTGCCGAAGGGGTATCAGATCTCGCAACTCGAACGCCCGCTCGCTTCCGCTGGTCACATCACCATTCAGCTGGACGACGAATCGGAGCGCCGCATCGGGATCACCCGCATCCACATGGAGGAAGACGCCGGCAAGCTCGTGCACGATCGTTTCGACGGGTACACGGCCGTCGATCTCAACCGGGCCGGAGTGCCACTGATCGAGATCGTCAGTGAACCAGACATGCGTTCAGCTGCAGAAGCGCGCCGCTACGTGGAATCTCTCAAGGAGATCCTGGAGTATACGGAAACGTCCAACGCGAACATGGAGGAGGGCAGTCTGCGCGTCGATGCCAACGTGAGTATCCGCCGCCGCGGTACCTCAGCGCTTGGTACCCGAACAGAAATCAAGAACATGAATTCTTTGTGGGGACTCGAACGCGCGATTGACGTGGAGTTCCTCAGGCAATGCGCGCTGGTGGATCGGGGTGAGTCTGTGGTGCAACAGACGCTGTTGTGGGACGAAGTTAAGCTGACGGTGCGCGCGGCTCGCAGCAAGGAAGAGAGTCCCGACTATCGGTACTTTCCGGACCCGGACTTACCTCCGCTCGTGCTCTCGGACGCGTGGATGGATACACAACGGAGCCTGCTGCCCGAACTCCCCGCAGACCTGCGCGCGCGACTCGTTAATCAATATGCGCTCTCGCCATACGACGCGGCCGTCCTCACCGCAGATCGATCACTCGCGACCTATTTTGAAGAGGTCGCCACGCAACACGGTGATGCACGATCCGCGGCCACCTGGATCATGGGAGAAGTCAGCGCGCGGCTGAAGGCACGTGGCGAAACGATCGGTGGTTATCCCGTACCGGCGGCAACACTGTCTGCGCTCCTCGACGCGGTGCGCGAGGGCACACTCAGCCGGAACGCCGCGCGTACTGTACTCGAAGCCATCGAGTCGGGTGGCGGTGATCCGCGATCGGTTGCGGCCTCGTTAGGTCTTATTCAGGAACGCGACGACGATGCGCTGGAGCGCTGGGTCGATGAGGTGCTGGAAGCGAATCCGGCGGAGGCCGCTCGACTGCTTCAGGGCGAGAGCAAACTCCTCGGCGTGCTTGTCGGTCTCGTCATGAAGGGATCCGGCGGTCGCGCCGACCCGAAACGAGTTAACGTACTGTTGCGGGCCAGGGTGGACGCGTCGGCGCGTCCGTCTCCTCACGAATAACAAACTTTTCCTGCAGTTGATCGGAGTACACCAGCTCGGTCGCTGGCAAACCGAATAAACGCGCCGCTTCCACGCGCACCTGATCTTCGCCGCCACCACGTAGTGCCTCACGCCGAACGCGCTTCGCAAGCCGCAGCTGCTGATCACCCGAGGGATCCAGCGCGTACGGCTCACTGCGTTCAATGCGATGAAACAGATCGACGATGTAGTTGAATGATCGCTGCAGATACTGCTCGACGGTATGCGGCGGCAGTTCCCAGCGTGAGTTCTGCGCGTTGAGCGCAAAGAGGCGCTGCCAGGAATCCATATCAGTCACGCGCACCATGCCTCGAAATATCCGGCGGTTCGTCGGTGTCGAAAAGATCGTGGGGCTCAGCACCCGATCCAGGTGGGCGTCGCTGCGACCGTGGTCCAACAGAATGAGTTCCCGCGCCCTCCGCGCCGGCGCTTCGCCGAGATGAGTCTCAAAACGAATCTCCCAGTAACTGTGGCCTAACGCGGCCGTTGAACTGGTGACCGCGAGCTGGTGCGGGACGTAGAAATTGTGCGCGGCGACGTCGGCTGCCAGATGTGCGAGATATCCCATGGCGAACGCGCGCAACGGTTCGTCGCGCGCACGGTCGAGGATGTCGTAACCCACCGTCCATGAATGACAATGACGACCCGCGGCCGCGTACTTCTTCGCAATGCTGGTGTCGGCCGCGATCGACCCGTAGAGAAAATCATAGGGGAACGCAACCAGTAGCTCCCGAACGGCGTCAGGCAGCAAGTGTGCCGACCGCAACACGGCGTCGCCCAGCGCAATGTGAGTACCCGGAGTCCATGCCCACGCATCGCCCGGGAGCAGGGCGATAAGCAGCAAGGCAGCCACTACGGTGCGCATCGCGACGGTTAGTCGGCGGTGGGCGGCAACCGGGTGGCAGGCGCGTCCGAAGCGCCGGAACTGCCTTCTCCGCCCGGGCCTTCACCGCCTCCGTTTTCTCCTCCGCCGCTTTCTCCTCCGCGGCTCAACGGGTCAGACCGCTGCCTGTCGCGGCCGTCGCGGCCGCTCCGGCGTTTGCGTCGGCGCTTGCGATCGCGATCGCCCTCGCCCTCACTAAGCTGTGATGCGTCAGCGCCTTCTGCTCGCTCTGGACGGTCTGCCCGCGGTTCACGGTCTGCACGTGGTTCACGATCGGGTCGTGGTTCACGGTCTGCACTTGGCTCACGATCTGGTCGCGGTTCACGATCTGGTCGCGCGCGGCGTGCGCGCGGTGGTGCGTCCTCGTCGGGACGCGACCTGTTGGTGAGCGTTCGCAGCTCGTCGGCAACCTGCCTCGCGTCAGTGATGGCTTCGGTGATATCCCCGGGGGTTCGCCGCACAACACGCGTGAGTTCCTCCACGCTCTTTCGCATCGCCAGCATCGTAATGATGGTGACCACCAGCAAAATGGCCAGGAGACCCACAACAGCCAATTCCAACGTGTCCGCGGACGATCCCGCGGTGTCGCTGGAGAGCTGCAGCAGAGTAGGGAAGAGGGATTTCACGAAATCCATGCAACATCCAGGGTCAAAGGTCCAGAACGAATTCTAGCAGGTCGACCGCAGGCACGAACGGCTGGTCGTTGGCCGGGCTACCGCGCTCGCATAGCTTGATACATGCTAATCGTGTCGGCATTCCTTCGCTGACCTTCACGCCGCGAACCAGACAGCTTGTGCCTCCCATTCAGTACATCGTAGAAGGTGGTCGTCGCCTATCCGGCTCAATCGAGCCGGCGGGCAACAAGAATGCCGCCCTTCCTATCATCGCTGCGGCTTTGTTGACCGAGTCGCCAGTCACGCTCACCAACGTGCCGCGCATTCGTGACACCGAAGCGATGGTTGAGCTGATTCAGTCGGTGGGAGCGAAAGCGGAGTGGTCCGCGACGAATACGCTCGACATCGAGGCGAAGTCGCTCTCGACCAAGGATCTGTCGCCTGATCTCTGCGCCCGCATTCGGGCGTCCATTCTGATTGCCGGCCCCCTTCTGGCGCGCAATGGGCATGTTGTTCTCCCGCCCCCGGGTGGTGACGTCATCGGACGCCGACGGGTGGATACGCATTTTCTCGCGTTCGAGCAACTGGGCGCGACGGTGTCGGCCGAAGACAACTATGAATTTACAGCCAGCCGCCTGATTGGAGCGGATGTGTTCCTCGATGAGCCAAGCGTCACGGCCACGGAGAATGCGATGATGGCGGCCGTCGCCGCGTCGGGTACCACGGTGCTCCGTAACGCAGCCAGTGAGCCCCACGTGCAGGACCTCGCGATGTTCCTCGTCGCGTTAGGCGCCAGCATCGAAGGTGTTGGCACGAACACGCTCACCATTCATGGCGGACAGTCGCTCGGGTCGGCGACACATCGCATCGGCCCCGATCACATCGAGGTGGGTTCATTCATTGGCCTCGCGGCGGTCACTCGTTCCTCGTTGCGCATCGTCAATGCCGGGGTGGAGCATTTGCGGTCGATCAGCATGGGCTTCGATCGGCTCGGCATTCATTGCGAGGTCGATGGTGCCGACCTCGTCGTCGCAGCTGAGCAGTCCCGGAAAATTCGCAAGGACCTCGGGGGGCACGTTCCGAAACTCGAAGATCAGCCGTGGCCCGCTTTCCCCGCCGACCTGATGTCCATCGCGATCGTCACGGCCACGCAGTGTGAAGGCATGATCCTGCTCTTCGAAAAAATGTTCGAGTCGCGGATGTTCTTTGTCGATAAACTGATTGGAATGGGAGCGGGAATTGTCCTCTGCGACCCCCATCGTGTTGTGGTAGCGGGGCCCTGCCACCTGCGCGCGGCCGTTATGGAGTCTCCGGACATTCGGGCGGGGATGGCCATGCTCCTCGCCGCCCTGTGCGCCAAGGGAACCAGTGTCATCAACAACGCCTATCAAATCGAGCGCGGCTATGAGCGCATCGACGAACGACTGAATGCGCTTGGAGCGAATATCCAGCGGGTGCCTGCGCGCGAGGCATGACGCGCGCGGCAGACGGGACGAGCGTCTCAATGCCTTCGCCGGATGCCACCTGGCATGTCGCTCCGGGGTTTTCCGAGCTGGGCATCATGGCGTTCACAACCACTCGCGCGACAGGTAACTTCGCCTGGCATAGCGAACACGAGGCGGCCGGGGTGGTTGCCGCGCGATGGGATCGGCTGAGATCCCATTTGGAGCCGTCGACCGATCGACTGGTCGTCGCGCATCAGGTGCACGGCGCCACGCTACTCAATCACGAGCGCGGATGGTCCGGTTTGCTGCGGACAGGTGACGCGGATGGGCACGTGTCAAACGGACTGACCACCGCGATGGCAGTGACCCTCGCGGACTGTGTCCCTGTGTTTATTGGGCATCCGTCCGGCGCCGCTGCCGTGGTTCACTCGGGGTGGCGCGGCACCGAAGCCGGGATTACGGCGCTGGCCATCGGACGCTTCATACAGATGGGCTTCGACGCCACCGACCTGCTGCTGCATTGCGGTCCATCGATCTGCGGTAGCTGCTACGAGGTGAGTCCCGAGGTCTACGCGCGCCTCACCGGTGACTCCGTTTCTCGTCCGACCCCTGTGGATTTGCGCGGCCTCATTTGTGAGACCGCGAGGCAGCTGGGAGTTCGCAACGTGTCAGTCAGTCGCAGCTGTACTCGCTGCGACAACAGCCGGTTCTACTCACATCGCTGCGGCGATGCTGGTCGGCAGCTCGGGGTTATTGTGAGCAAATGACGTTCCATCGCCCCGCGGCTTTCTTGACCGGGGTCACACGCGCGTCTACATTGCCCTGACGCACGGAAACAGCAACACGTGCGCGTTCAAATGTGGGGGAGGGCTCCCCCGCATTTTTTTGTTCTCAGAGGGGGTTAATATTGATTATGAACCGAGCGCTGGAAGAATTTGTGAAACAACAAGTTACGGCGCTTGGCTTTGATTTGATCGAGTTTCGAAAGGGGGGGTCGGCACGTACTCCGCTGCTCGACGTTCGCATCGATAGAAGGGACGGGACGAAGGTTACGGTGGGCGACTGCGCAACGGTCTCAAAATTGTTGCAGCCGCAGCTTGATGAGGCGGCGTTGGTCAGCCAGAACTATGTGCTGGAGGTATCGTCGCCGGGTGCGGAGCGACTCCTCCGGCACGCGGCGGACTGGCGGCGTTTTGCTGGTCGCCGTGCCCAGGTGCAGAGCGAAGTACTGGGAGGGCGGGTGGCGGTGGATATTGTCGGTGTCGAAGGCGACGAAGAAAATGAGATTGGGGTCGTGCGCGATCTGCGCGGACAAGAACATCGTGTGCCACTGCACTCTGTGCGGGAGGCGCGTCTGGTACTTGTGTGGAAATAATTTGAGGGGATCGAGAGCATGACTGGGACAGCTGAAATTCTGAGTGCGATTCGCGAACTGGCGAACCTGAAGGGGCTCGATCGAACCGAGCTCCATGGGTTGCTTCAGGACGGTTTCCACGCAGCGCTCGCCAAGAAGCACGGACCCACCGTTCGTGCGGAAATCGACGTAGACGAAGTGAAGGGCGAAATCAGAATCGTCCTTCTCAAGACCGTCGTTGCTGAAGTGACTGATCCGGCCTGCGAAGCGACGGTCGAAGAGGCCCGCTTCGAAGACGACGAGTTTGAGGTCGGCGATGTCATGGAAATTCCCATCGATATTCGCGAGTTCGGCCGCGGCGCGGTGCAAGCTGCTAAGCAGCGCATCGTCCAGCGCGTCCGCGAGGGCGAGCGCACAAAGATCCGCGATGAATTTTCGTCGCGGGTGGGTGAGCTGTTGAATGGCGAAGTCCAGCAGGTGGAGCGCGGCAAGCTGGTGCTGATGCTCGCGAAGTTCCGCGAAGCCGAGGCCATCATGCCGTATCGCGAACAGAACCACCGCGAACATTTCCACCAGGGAGATCCCATACGCGCCGTGCTCAAACGTGTCGAGGAGACGCCAAAGGGACCGCGCCTAATTCTGACCAGGGCCGACGCACTCTTCGTGCGCGCTCTGTTTCGCCTGGAAGTCCCGGAAATGCAGCAAGGCATCGTTGAGATCAAGGCCGCCGCTCGCGAGGTGGGGAGCCGCACCAAGATTGCCGTTTCGTCACGCGACGAAGCGATCGATCCCGTGGGCGCCTGCGTCGGGCTCAAGGGGTCGCGCGTTCAGGCCGTGGTGAATGAACTGTCGGGCGAACGCATTGACATCGTGCCGTGGTCGCCGGATCCGGAGCGTTTTGCCAAGTTGGCGCTCGCTCCAGCGCGCGTCGCTCGTGTGTTCTCCGATCATGAAACGCGCACGATCCAGGCGATCGTGGATGAAGATCAGCTTTCGTTGGCGATTGGTCGCAACGGTCAGAACGTGCGACTCGCCTCGGAGCTGACAGGTTGGAAGATTGACTTGTATTCGAGCCGCGAATGGATGGAACGCAGTGATTCGCCGCTGTTTGCACCGCTCCCCGAGGAGCAGGATGCGGAAGCCGATGTGCAACTATCCGAGATCGAGGGGCTTCCTCCAGCGACGATCGCCATTCTCGAAGAGGCCGGTTACAAGACCCTCAATGATATTATTGATTTGGAGCGTGAGGATTTGCTGAAGATGGCGGGGATCGCTCCCGAGGAGGCCGATCGGATCATGGCTATCATCAATGAGCTGACAACCGAAGACGGGGGAGCTGAAACTGACACTGAGTCCTGAGACCGATGAGGTCATGGATGAGGCGGTTCAGCGCAAATTGCTGGGACTTGTCGGCCTCGGCGTGCGCGCTCGTAATGCGGTGGTCGGCGTGGAACAGGTGCGGGATGCAGCAAAGAAGGGGAAACTGAAGTTGGCCATTGTGGCTCCGGATGCCTCGCGCCACAGTTTGGACAAAGTACTGCCGCTGTTACGAGCACGGCGCGTACAGGTGGTGCAGGGGCCGTCGGCGGCAGCATTGGGTGCGGCAGTCGGCAGAGAAGCAGCGGCAGCGGTAGGTGTTTTGGATCGGGCGCTGGCAGCTGGCATGCGGCGTTTGTTGAGCAGGGAAGAGGCCAGGTGATCGTCGGGCACATTGCGCGCCCGCCAGGAGGAGTCGTTTGAGCAAGTTGCGAGTGCATGACATGGCAGGTGAATTCGGTATTCCGTCGGACGAAGTGATGCAAATGCTTCGGACGATGGATGTACCGGTGCGCAGCCATTTAACTGTCCTTTCCGACGATCAGATCGCGCGCGTACGCGCGCGCTGGGAGCGCGAAAAGCGATCCCGGCAGGATAAGCCGGCTGATGCGCCAGCCGCGCGACGCCGTCGTGGCGCCAAGGCAGCTGCAGCAGTCGAAGAAGCGCCTCCGCCGCAGAAGGCCTCCGTCCGCCGACGGAAAGCCGCAGATCTTCCCCCGGAACCGGAGCCGGAACCCGAGCCGACGCCAGAACCGGTCGTGGAGGCTCCTCCACCGCAGAAGGTCGACGTCGCTCCCAAGGCGCCTGTGGAAGCGGCACCGACTCCGGCGGCGCCCGTAGAGGAGAAGCCCCACAAGCCCAAAGTTGTGCAACGACCGGCCGCACCTCCGGTCGCAGCCAAGCCACGTACTCCGGCCGCGGCCAGTTCGGCAGCGCCGTTGGCCCCGTCTCGACCGAAGCCTCGTCCAATCGTTCCAGGACAGCCCCGTTCGCGACCGGGGGCGCCTGGTGGCGCACGCCCAATCGCCACGGCGACGCCTGAAGGCAACGTTGGTCTCACATCGCGCACGGATTCCAAAGATCAGGGTCGCGGTGGCAAGCGTCGCGGAAAGCGCGATCGCGTTGATCAGGAAGAGGTATCGGCGAACATTCGGAATGTCATGTCGTCAATGCGTGGCACCACCGGTGGTCGCAGAGGCGGTGGACGGCGTCCGGAAGAATCGCGTGCGCAGATCGAGGCGCAACGCCGCGAAGAGGTCGAACGGGAGCGCAAGACGGTTCGTGTGAATGAGTTCATCACCGTCGCTGAGTTGGCGGAGATTCTCAAGATTCCACCGACACAGATCGTGGGCTTTGCGTTCAAGAATCTGTCGTTGATGGTCACCATTAATCAACGGCTGGATTTTGACCAGATCGAGCTGATCGCCAACGAGTTCGGATTTCAGGCAGTCCGCGAAGAGGATTATGCTGCGGATCTGCATATGGAGACGATTGTGGACGCGCCGGAAGATCTGGAATCGCGGCCGCCCATCGTCACCATCATGGGTCACGTTGATCATGGAAAGACGTCCCTGCTTGACTATATCCGTAAGGCCAACGTGGTCGCGGGTGAGGCAGGGGGAATCACACAGCACATCGGTGCCTATCATGTGACGCTGCCTAACGGTAAGCACATGACATTCCTTGATACGCCGGGCCACGAGGCGTTCACCGCCATGCGTGCGCGCGGCGCCCAGGTCACGGACATCGTCGTGCTGGTGGTTGCTGCGAACGATTCAGTCATGCCGCAGACCATCGAGGCGATCTCTCACGCCAAGAACGCCGGCGTGCCGATGGTCGTAGCCGTCAACAAGACCGACCTGCCGGACGCAAATCCGATGAAGGTTATGCAGGACTTGCTGCAGCATGATGTCATTCTCGAAGAGTTCGGTGGCAGCGTGCTCGCCACGCCGATTTCGGCGAAGACCGGTGCCGGCGTCAACGAGCTCCTCGAGCAGGTCTTGCTGCAGGCAGAAATCCTCGACTTGAAGGCCAACCCGTCTCGCGCAGCGACCGGATCTGTGGTCGAAGCGCAGCTCGACGCAGGCAAGGGCGCGGTGGCCACAGTCCTCGTGCAGAGCGGAGTCCTGAAAGTTGGGGACAACTTTATCTGTGGTCTCTTCTCGGGACGCGTGCGGGCGTTGCTGGATGAACGCAACCGACCGGTGACCGAGGCGGGGCCGGCAATCCCGGTGCAGGTCCTTGGGTTAAGCGGTGTTCCAATGGCTGGCGACCAGTTCCTGGTCGTGGATGATGCCACACAGGCCCGCGAGATCGCACAACGTCGCGAGCGGTTGGATCGTGAGGCAAAGAGCCGTCGCACGTCAAAGAGTGCGGTGACGCTCGAAGACTTCATGTCCCAGGCGCAGGCCGGGGAACAGAAAACGCTGCGGATATTGATCAAGGCAGATCAGGGTGGTCCGGCCGAAGCCCTCGCCGATGCGTTGCAACAGCTGTCCAATGCCGAAGTCTCGGTCGAGGTGGTGCACCGCGGTGTGGGTGCCATCACCGAAAGCGATATTCTGTTGGCACGTGCATCGGGGGCGGTGATCATCGGCTTCCACGTGCGACCGGACAACAACGCCCGACAGGCAGCTGAACGTGAAGGCGTAGAAATAAAACTGTACCGAATTATCTACGAGGCCGTCGCCGACATCAGAGCGGCACTCGAAGGCCTGCTGCGTCCCGAAGAGCGCGAAGTGGTGCTGGGCGAAGCCGAAGTCCGAGAGGTCTTCAAGGTCTCGCGCGTCGGGACCATCGCCGGATGTTCAGTCAGGAGCGGCATTATCAACAAGGCGGCGCGGGTCAGGCTCATCCGCGACGGCAAGGAAGTCTTCGAAGGTACGCTCGCATCGCTGCGCCGTTTCAAGGACGATGTTCGCGAAGTGCGCGAAGGCTACGAGTGCGGTATCGGTATCGAGAACTTCAATGATATCAAGGTCGGCGATGTCATCGAGTGTTACAAAACGGAAGAGTTCGCTCGAACCCTCGAAGCACAAGCGTCGCCGTAAGGCGAATGACACATGACTTTATCAAGCGGTGCCGTGTGTCTTTCGGCAACGCCAGGCAGTTTGACTATGGCAGGTGATCGCAGGCGACCCGAACGGGTCGCCGAGGGGATTCGGGCCGTCGTGGCCACGGCCCTTACCGAGGGGAGCATTAAAGATCCGCGGATCACGGGATTGATTACGGTGACCGGGGTCGATGCTACGCGCGATCTCCGGCACGCGCGCATTTTCGTGAGCATCATGGGTGATGACGCCCACAAGGAAACAACACTGGCCGGTCTCAAATCGCTCGCCGGCCACCTCAAGGCTCGCGTCGGCAAAGTCCTGCAACTCAGAGTCACCCCGGATTTGACGTTTGTGCTCGATCCCACGATCGAGCGCGCGGCTCGCATTGAAACCCTTCTTGCTCAGCTGCGCGACGACTCCGCGCCCAAAGCGGGCCATGAAGAGCGCTCTGGCGAATGACGCGCTGGTTCTCGTGGACAAACCCGCGGGAGTCACGTCGTTCGATGTGGTGCGACGCGTCAGTCGTGCGGTTGGTACGAGGCGGGTGGGACACGCGGGGACGCTTGATCCCTTTGCGACCGGCCTCCTGGTGATCCTCTCGGGTCGCGCTACACGACTCATTCGATTCGTGCCCGGCGAGCCCAAAGTGTACGACGCCACGATTGCGTTCGGTACCGCAACAGATACCGATGACCTCACTGGCGAAACTGTCCGTACCGCGCCGTTGCCGACTGCTGAGCAGGTTGTCGCCGGTATCGCAACGCTCACCGGCACAATTGAACAGATGCCCCCCGCGTACTCTGCAAAGAAGATCGGAGGCCAGCGTGCGTATGCCATTGCGCGACGTGGAGCGACTCCGGCGCTCGCTGCGGCCACCGTCCGCGTGTTCGGTTGGGAAGTGATGGAGCACAGTTCAACGCACCTCCGTGCGCGCATTTCCTGTGCGGGCGGCACGTATATCCGCGCCCTCGCACGCGATCTGGGTGCCCACGCGGGGTCCGCCGCACACCTTGCGGCACTGCGCAGAATACGGTCCGGACCGTTCGACGTTGAGACGGCCGACGCGTGGGCTGACGTCGAGCAGGGAAGGGTGCGCTCGCGCCCGGCCCTCGATGCCCTCGTGAACTGGGAGCACGTGCTGCTCTCCACCGAAGACGTCGCGCGGATCAGGCGTGGGATGGTCGTTGCGGCAGTCGGAACCAGCACGCAGGCGGC
>JBGTBX010000052.1:0-3310 GCA_041749115.1 Gemmatimonadaceae bacterium | reverse complement strand
GCAGTCAATGCAACGCCAATGCGACCGATCAAGCCCGACGGCAATCCCTGATTACGGGTGATCTCGGTCCATGTCTCACCGCCGTCCGTGCTCTTGAACAGCCCGCTCCCGGGACCACCGCTCGACATCTGATACTCCTTGCGGTAGGCCTCCCACAACGCCGCATACATCACGTTGGGATTGGTGCGGTCAATAGCTAAATCAATCGCCCCGCTCCTCGGATCTTTGTACAAGACCTTTCTCCACGTCTGCCCGCCGTCGGTGCTTTTGAACACGCCGCGCTCTTCGCTGTTTACACTGTACTTGCCGAACGACGCGACAAAGACGATCTGGGGATTGGTGGGATGAATACGAATCTTCGAAATGCCGTGTGATTCGCGGAAACCCACATGCGTCCAGGTTTTGCCGGCGTCACTGCTCTTATAGACGCCGTCTCCGGGCATGATATTGCCGCGAATCGCGGTCTCACCCATTCCTATATAGACGAGGTCCGGATTGGTCTCGCTCACGGCCACCGCACCCACGGACGCGCTCGTGATCTGACCATCCGTTACAGGAGCCCAGTTCTCGCCGCCGTCGGTGGTCTTCCAGAGTCCACCCCCGGTGGCCCCGAAATAGGCTTCGTTGCGACGGCCTATCACCCCGCTCGCAGCGATCGATCTTCCGCCTCGGTCGGGACCGATGTTGCGCCACTGTAACCCGGCAAGAATCACGGAATCGGCTGCGGGAGCTGAAGTTGTGCCCGTCGTGAAACCGGGGGCGCCGCTCAGCAACCCCGCGCCCAACAGCGGAAGAGTGGAAAAAAGAAGGTGTCGGACGGTAAACATGCGCATTTTTTCGTTTGATCTGGAGGCGTGTGCTCCCCTCGCGGGGGCTCGTCAGTTACGCAATGGTGCCACCAGTGCGCTGACTGCGCAACGCTGGGCGCCCAAAGAACCACGGCCTCGGATCGCAGAGCCGCGACGCCTGTCGCCGTGGAGCGTCCACGGGACGTATGTTTGACCTGAGTTGCCGTTTCCAAGCAGGATCGTTGCTACCGGGGTGATCGACGTGTCACGGGTCCGCCGTAGCAAGCACCAGAACTGACCTTGATTCCACCAGAAGCGCATTCACCACTAGCTCGGCCGTCTGGACTCCTACTCGCCGCTTTTGGCGGGAGAGCCGGGGGTGCTCATATCTGACGTCCACCGACGCGCCCGATCGTAAGCGGCGTGAGCCCGACTGGCTCTATGCGCTCGCCGGCGCCTTGATGCTGGGTGCCCCCGTGTGGGGTGCACTCTACGCGGTTCGCTACCCCTGGCGCCCGGAAGCCATCGTGCTTTCCGCCGGGGCAGCTCTGGCCGGCGCGGCGATAGCCGTGGCAGGACGCCGCGGCGGACGCTGGTTAGGCACGTTGTCGTTCGGCGGCCTGCTCTTTGTGTTTGCTGATCTGCAGCTCGCACCCGAGACGTGGGCCGACCTCAAGTTGATCGTGCCGCTTTGCATCGTGTTGTCGGCGATTCTCGCCGCCAACCGCGCGTTCATCACGGCGATGGCGTTAGGCGCATTTTATCTGACGGCGCTGTGGCGACCACCGATCGCCGCGGCTCCCCGGTTGGCGACAACGTCCGTCGCGCGCGCGGAAAACCCGGTGATCGTTCACATCATCCTCGACACCCAGTGGGGCATCGGCGCGCTGCGGGCTGCGGGTGACACGGTCACCGCAGACTTTCTGAGAGAGTTCTATCTGCAGCGTCAGTTCCAGGTGTACGAAGGTACGTACTCGCGCTTCTGGCTGACCAAGGCGTCGGTACCTAACCTGCTTTCGCTGGGAATGGGCCAACCGGTGAGTCGCCGACCGGCGAAAGTCGAGTACGCTCCGAACCTCTCGCAGATCCCGTACTTCACGTGGCTCCGTGCTCACGGATATGACATCCACGTGCTGCAAACGACATTTCTGGATCTGTGTAAGACGGGGGAAGTCAGCAGCTGCACATCGGAGCCTTTCAACTCGTTGCGCAACATCGGGGCGCTGGACGGACCATGGACCGAGCGCGCGGAATGGGTCGTCCGACACCTCCTGCAGCAACAATCCAGAACGTACAGACGCCTGCAGGGCCCACCAGACATGGGAAAGCATTCCGTGGCGGGAGCCGGGATCGCCAGCCTGCGAGATCTTGACGACCGAATTTCTGCGCTCGCTTTTGACGGGGAGCCGAACGGCGGACATGCCTTTGTTGCGCACTTGATGCTCCCCCACCTTCCTGCCGACGTGGATTCGACTTGCCAAATATTAAAGGATGCGTCGAGGCGCGTACCGTTTGGATTCCGAAAGCCGCAGAGTGACAAAAATTGGCGGGAAGCAATGCAGACGGTCGACGGACAGTTCCGCTGTGCGCATAAAATGCTGGCGGAAACACTGGAGCTGATCGATGAAACGATCGGTCGCGATAAATCGATCGTGATCATCCATGGCGACCACGGCTTGAGAGTCCTGCGAGATCATGAGTTGAGCAATCGGATCGAGGACTACACGCGAACGGAGTTGAACGCTGCGTATCCAACTCTGTTTGCGATTCGCCGCCCCGGACTACCACCCAAGGCCATCACGGGAGCGATCCCTGTTCAGGATCTGTTCTGGGACCTGGCGCTCAGCAGTTTTGCAGGCCCAACCAGAACCCATTGGGAGCACTTCGTGGCGAGGTACCCTGTGGAGGTCGGCGCCACCACGCAGATCCGCCCGTTGTCGCCCAGCGACATGTTATGGGCCATTCCTGCAGACAGCGCAGCCCGGGACAGCGCCTCGAGAGCCCCCGGCAACTGATCGGACCCGGATAAACTCTCGCATCCGGCTGGATGCGCGCCGTAGTAGCGCCCGGACCGGGCTCGTCGTTCGACACTCCAGAAAAACCTTGCCCCGGTTGGCGCCCCCTCCTAGCCGTCGAATCAAACGCGAGAGATGTTATGCGGCTGTCCGCCCACCCCAGTTCCCCCGCCGGCCCGGACGCTTTGGCATTAAACCATCCCTTTCAACCTGCGTATGTCCACAGACAAAGAACAATGGGGTTCTAAACTCGGTGTGATTCTGGCTGTTGCCGGATCCGCCGTAGGTCTCGGCAATTTCCTTCGTTTTCCGGGTCAGGCCGCAGAGAACGGCGGAGGCGCATTTCTTATTCCGTACTTTTGCGCGCTCTTCCTCCTGGGTATCCCGATCGGGTGGGCTGAATGGGCGATGGGTCGATACGGCGGTGCCAAAGGACTGCACTCCTCTCCCGCCATCATGGGTGCAATCGGCAAAGGCAAAATGGCCCGCTACCTGGGCGTTATCGGG
>JBGTBX010000051.1:0-3720 GCA_041749115.1 Gemmatimonadaceae bacterium | reverse complement strand
AAGGTCGAGGAAATGAAGCAGCGGTTCGGCCTGCACCACATCGAGCTGGAGCCAGGCGACGCGGTCATCTGGCACTCGAGCCTCTACCATTACAGCCCGCCAAACCACAGCGACCAAGGCCGCATCGCCGTGGCTGGCGTCTATAGCACGCCCGAGATCGCGGATCGCACGACGCGCTTCAAGCGCCTGCATTGGTGCCTGAAAAAGGGCGAGGTCTGTCAGCAATTCCCGCCGGAGGAATACCTGGTCGGCGACGGGAAGACGGTGGATATAGGGCCGTTCCCGCAGGCGGCGGAGGTGGCCGTCGCGGCATGAGGGCGTCCCTTTTTACGGCGCGCATCCTGAGCCTGGCTGTGATGCTTGGCGGGGCGCTAAGTGCCCATGCTGCGGTGAAGCGCTACATCGATGTGGACGCCCAGACCTCGGTCGATGGAAGTGGCAAGGTCATCGACAGCGGAGTGACCTATCAGGTGACCATCGAAGACGAGGGGGTGAAGCCATCCATCGTGAACAACCTGTCGCGGTCGAACGGCACGCGCGCGCTCAAATACACCTGCAAGGGCGGCGGGAACGACGTGATTAAAGACAAGACCGAGACGTGGCTTTATAATTTGAAGAACGTCCACACTACGCCGCAAAATCTCTATCAGGGGTTCAGCGTTTTCATCCCCACGGACTTCCCGAACCCGAATGGAAACTTCTGGATCTTCTGGGAAAACAAGCAGGAGGGCGCGGTGCGGGAAAATCCCATCATCACCCTGGCGATGAGCACGACATCCATTCAGGCGGTCGTGAAGCAGAGCGCGGATAGCACCCCGGAGTCCGGCACAACCCAGCAGCAGACGTTCACTTTGGCACCTATCAGCGGCTACAAGGGCCAATGGGTGGACTTCGTGATGCATGTAAAGTTTCCCTACGCGACCGGGGGCGCGGTTGAGGTGTGGATGAAAAAGTCCACAGAGCAGAACTACGCGAAAGTGCTGAATTACAGCGGCCCCTCCGGTTACTGGAACTATCCGAGCGAATACAAACTGAAGTTCGGCATCTACCGAGGCTGGGACAATATTGAGCAGACGCTCTATTTCGATGAGCTTCGGGTCGGCGATACTTTCGCCGAGGTCGATCCGAGCCAGTCCGCAGGTGGGCCGGTGAATTTGCCGCCGGTGGTCGATGCGGGGGCGGATGCTGTCATCCTTTTCCCTGCCGGCATCGCGCGGGATGCTTCGGTGAATGACGACGGCCTCCCCTCCGGCAGCGTCACGACGCTCTGGAGCAAGACTTCTGGCCCGGGCCCGGTGACATTCGCCAACCCCGCCGCCATCGACACCAGCGCGACTTTTTCCACTCCGGGGAACTACGTGCTGACGCTCACGGCCAGCGATGGCGCGCTCAGTGGGGCGGGTTCGATTTCGGTCGTGGTCAACGCCCAGCCCTCCACGAAGGTGGATCGCGATCTTCGCCCGCTCGCCGATGGCATGGTGCGGGACGGGACCTACGCCGGCGACAACTTTGGGAGCGACAACTTCATGATGGTGAAGACCACCTCGACTTCGGGCAACACGCGCCATGGATACGTCCAGTTCGACGCGACAGCTCTGCCCGCTGCCGCCAGCCGGGTCTGGCTGCGCCTCACGCCCTCGTCGGTCGGCGATGCGGTCGCCACGGCGACGTTCCGCGTTTTCCCCGTGGCCAACGACGGCTGGACGGAGGGCGGACTGACGTGGAGCAACAAGCCACCCGCCAGCGGCACCGAGCTGGGGAGCTTCACCGGAGCGGCGACGGGGCAAAGCATCGACATCGAGGTGACGAGCGGCGGCGCGAACGGCTCTGCTGGGCGATGGCCTTCTATCGCTGGTCATCACCGCGACGGGCAGCGCGAGTGGTGCCTGGGCGCAGTTCGCCACGAAAGAGAGCGCCGACCCGACGCTGCGTCCCGAGCTTGTCTATGAAGTCTCGGCGCAGGCGTGGCGCGACGCGTGGTTTACGGCGGGCGAGGCCGGGCTGGCCACCGATGAGGTGGACACCGACGGCGACAGCATGACGAACCTGATGGAGCGGATGTTGGGCACCGACCCGCGCGCCGCCGAATCCGCGCACGGAGCGCGGGTGCAAGTGGAGGAAATTTCCGAGGAGAACTACCTCACGATCACCTTTTCGCGGCTCAAGGGCATCGACGCTGCCGATTATGCCCCGCGCGTTTCCAGCAACTTGATGGATTGGGACGACGGCCCAGAGAATGTGCAGGAAATCGATTTCGTGGACGAAGGCGCATTTGAAAAAGTGACTGTCCGCGACCGAACGCCGATGAGTGTCTCGGATCGGCGTTTTATCCAACTCCAGTTGCTTGGTCCGTAGCACTCCCATGACGACTTCCGCCATTACGATCACTGCTCAAGAGGACGCTCAGTTGCTCCGGGTGGAAATACCTGAAGCCCTCGCACCGAACGAGGTGCGGGGCCGGACGCTGGTCTCACTGGTAAGTCCGGGCACCGAGCTGGCGCACAATTACCTCGGCAATAATGCGAAGTTTCCCAACTACCCCGGGTATGCCGCCGTTTTCCATGTCGAGGAGATCGGCGCCGAGGTCACCGGGGTAACAATCGGCGACCGCTTGCTCGGCGCTGGGGGTCACCGCAGCATCCAGCAGCATTCCCTCGACCGCGTGGTCGCCGTGCCCGATGGCCTTTCGCCCGAGGAGGCGACGCTCGCCCGCCTGATGGCGGTCACCATGACGACCCTGATGACCACGTCCGCGCGTCCCGGCGATATTGTCCTCGTCTCGGGCGCGGGGCCGGTCGGCCATCTCTGCGCCCACTCGTTCACGATTGCCGGCTACGATGTTCACCTGGTCGATCCCGATGGCGCTCGGCGCGCGATGGCGGAGCAGACTGGCATCCGGAACGTGCTTCCCGGTCTGTCGGCGGAAAGCGAACTGCGGGGAAAAGTCGCGCTCGCCATCGACTGCTCCGGGCACGAGCAGGCGATCTTGGATGCCGCGCGGGCGGTGCGGAAAGGAGGCGAAGTGGTGCTGGTCGGCGTCCCGTGGAAGCAGCGCACGGAGTTGTCGGCCCATGAGCTTCTCGACGTGGTTTTTCGCAACTACGTCGTCCTGCGCAGCGGATGGGAATGGTCGCTGCCGATGCACGCGTCGGAGTTCCGAGATCACTCGATCATGAGCGGCCTGCGCCTGGCGATGCGCTGGCTCGGCGAAGCGCGCGTGCCCTGCCGGAACCTGATCGTCATGCACCGGCCCGAAGACGCGCAAACCGTCTATCGCGACCTCCTTGCCGGCAGCGCGGGAGGGCTCTTCCCGGTATTCGACTGGAGGACATAGCGCGCAGGCCGCGCTGGCTACCGAGGATCGGCGTTCAATGCCCGCGACACCGTGCTTCAGTGGACCCCGGCGGCGTTGGCGCCATTCGCCCGTGCTCATTATCAACGACTGCAACAATGCGCATGAAGAACTATTTGCGAGTGGGCTGGTGTCGGATATTTTCCGCTCTGTCCGACTGGCTTCTTGTCAGCAGGGTGAAATAACACAACTCAGCAACCCCAATAAATCCACTCTATGAAAACTCCGATCATTCTTAGTGTCGAACAAAAAGCAGCGGATCAAGATTATAGAGTGATTAAGAAAATAGACTTGGTCTTTGAAGTAAAAGACAATGTCTACACCTTAAATGCAAATCCCTCAGAAATGTGTGCTGACACTGCAATACG
>JBGTBX010000050.1:0-1597 GCA_041749115.1 Gemmatimonadaceae bacterium | reverse complement strand
TCGTCAACCGCAAAGTCTGGGGCGGCAACCGCACCGTCGCCGGGGCACGGGCCCAATCCGTGCTGATGTCCGTGCTCCAGACGGCGGCGCTTCGCGGGACCGACTCGATGCAGTTCCTCTCACGCCTCTTATGCGCCCCCGCCCACCAGCGGCCGTTGCTCGTTCCGGGTTGATGCGCTAAACAAATACGATCCCCGAAGGCAACAGCATTCTCGAAGACGAGACTGGCGAGCAGTCGCTGGACTTCTCCGCATCGGCCATCAACTACCCCACCGAAGAGCCGGCTTTCAAGTATGCCGTGGGGGAAGCAGACGTTCCCGCAGTTCTGTACGCATCACGTCGTATCGTGACCGTTTCACTGTTCTACTCGCTTCGCGACGTGCCAACGCTTCGATTCGACGTGATTACGGCGTGCGCCGACGCGGTGAACTCGACAACGTTTCTGGGTGCCGCGCCCGGCCACGTGGTGTTCGAGGGCATGCGCAAGCGCCGTCGGCTGCTCGCAACAGGTGAAACAAACTGGGATGAGTCGATGGCATTCACATGGCGAACCGAACCGTGGAACAACGTCTACAACAAGGCAACCGGGACTTTCGATAAGATCGTGAACAAAATTACGGGCCTCACGCCGCACCACGAGAGAGACTTGAACGAATTGCTGACGGCATGAACTGTGACAGTGGATTCGCGAATGAGCGCCAGCCGGTCGAAGTGGTGGGGGATTGAACGTGCCGCGTTTATAACAGCGACATCGGCGCATCACTGGTTATCATCCCGCGCATGGGTGAGCTAGTCAGCGAATCAATCGGGCTGCTTGTTATCGTGGCCATCTTCGCCGCCTTGGCGTACCTGCCGATCAGCATTGCCAAGCGCCGCGGGCACGAGAACTACCCGGCAATCAAGACGTGCGCGTTGTTGGCCATCCTACTTTGGCCGCTGTGGTTCGTCGCGATGATATGGGCGTACACGGGGCCGGATCGCAGCAAGCTGGCGGGTGCAGGGCCACGCGGGTTCCCCGTGCAGACGGACGGGCCGGGCATGTACCGCGTGATCGGGGTGGATCGTCAGACGCAAGCCGATGCCGTCCGCACCGTCGAAGCCGCCAGTCGGGAGAATGCACGCGTCAAAGCTGAACTGGCCGGGCTCGTGGTGACGGAGATTCAGTTTATCCCAAGGCAAGCCCGGGTCGCACCACCAGCAGCAGGCGTGCAGCGAATGAACTTCCCCGAATGAGCGGAACCTCGGCGGTCTGCATCATAGGCTCAACTTGATCCTTTGATCACCACGTATGCGAGCGTCAGGATCGCCACGACGGCCGCGACCCAAGCCGCGACGGCACCTGCTACCGCCGCACTTACCTCAGCGAAACGCCACCAGTCAAAATCATCCATGGCAGTTACCTCACGCAACGCAACTGTCAGTCACGTCGATGCGAGGAAACTTAGCTGGCGTCGGTCGGTCTGTCGGTCCGGACCTTCGTCCGGACAAAGTAGCCCTTACCGTCGTTGTCTAGGATTCCCTGTCGCGTCAGGCTTGCGAGTGTCGCTTTAAAGGTGGAGTTGAAAGGATACCCAGCCCCCTTCGCCACCTGTTCGCC
>JBGTBX010000049.1:0-1979 GCA_041749115.1 Gemmatimonadaceae bacterium | reverse complement strand
CAATGGACGCGAAAGCCGCGATCTAAAGTTCAGAAAGTTAGTTCGCCAGGATCTTGAGTGCGGAATCCCATTTGGCTCTCACTTGGCATCTACGATTCGCCAAGGTTTATCCCGCGTAGCTGCAGACAGGGTCATCAAGACGCTAATTGCTCTCACGCATGACCGACGCAGATTCATCAGCATCGATGGCATCACTACACGGCTAGCAGACGCTGGCTTTCCTCCGCGGATGTTGACACCACTCCATCAACGGCTGCAAGTGCTGCACTGGGAGTCGCGTAGGGAAGGTCACGTCGAGCTCCCATTGCTATCGCGTACGGTCGACGACAAGCTGAGTTCCTCAGATCCAGACGTGTTTTGGGCAGCGGCCGATCATCTACTTGGACGGCAGTTTGCCGTCGCACTAATGGCTCTTCCTTGGCAGACGGCCGTTTTCATAGCTCATGGGCTACGGACAGACCCTCTTTGGGTTCGCTTTGTAGAAACCTACCACGCGATCGTCGAGACTGTCGAGCAGGACCACGGACAGATCGCTGCGGCCCTCGTGACGCCTGAAGTGCGGCGTAAGGACTGGCGCATCAATAAGTGTCGTGGATCACTGCGGCACTGCCCGATAGTTCCATTTGGGTAGCAAATCGTCGAACTGGATGGTCATGGTCTGCTTGAAGTCGCGAGCGACTTTACGTCCGATCTCATAGGCCTTTCGAATGACAGAGACGGTTGTCTTCAGGCCGGTAGTGGTGGATGCTCGCCGCAGGAGTTGCACGACGGTGTCGAGCGAGTCGAACAGCAGGCCCTGGCAGGCCCGGCCCACGTGCGGGAAGAAGCGGCGTTCGATCGGGTTGTACTTCGAGCAGTAGCTGGGGAAGTGCGCCACGCGAATCTCGATCCCCAGGTCGTTGACCAGGTTCTGCAGATCCTGCTTGAACAGATACTGCGATGCCGAGTTGCTGCCGCCGCAGTCGCACAGCCACAGAATCGACGTGGCGTCGGGGTAGCAGCGCTGGCCGATGCAGTTCCAGTATTTCCGGAAACTGTCGCAGGCGAACAGGCTCGTGTCGTGGCTCAGGCCCACGTTGATGTGCCCGCGGTTGCGGGTGAGGTCGTAGATGCCGTGGGGGATGATCACGCCGTCGGCCCAACTGGGGAAGTCATGGTCATACGCCTGGAACGGCGCCTGCGTTCGGACACGGCCCTCGCGGTAGAGTTGCCCCAGGTGTTCCTTCGCCTTGGTGTCGATGGAGAACAGGGGGTTGCCCGATTCAAAGTACTCGATCTGCAACTCGAAGATCCGCTGAAACTGCGTGTCTCGATCAGGCGACTGGCCCCCTTCCAGCGACTTCTCGATCTTGCGGAGCGACAGGCCCATTTCATCCAGCCAGTCTCGGACCACCGGCGGACTGACCGGCGTCCCCAAGTCGGTCACCACCTCGGCGATCTCCCGCGGCGACAGGTCCGTCCACAGACAGTCCTCATCGTCGGGATCGCCGGCCGTGCGGACCTGGAGCACCGAGTTCAGATTCTGTTCGAGTTGCGGTTCGGTCTCGACTTTTTTTTTCGACCCCCGCCCGGCCGCCGGACCCGGCCTGCCGCCGGATCATGCGGCAACTCGGCCAATTCCAGCATCCCGCGTTCGATGGTCCGCTCCGAACACTCAAACACTCCGGCCACGTACGTCACACCGCCGAACCCCAGCCGAGACGCCTCGACCGCCACGAGCCGCCGCCGATCCTTCTCCGACAACGTCTCGTAGAACGCCCGGAGTTGCGCTTCCAGCGCCGGCTCGTACTGCGACTGAAACACGAATGCCATCCTTGGCTCCCCTGGTTGAAGTGCGATCCGTCACTTGCTCTTTTCAGGACTCTATCAACAAACCGACAGCTTTCCGACACTTGTTGATTCACCGGTCCTAACGCGTTGAGGAAGGCCCTTTCCTCCCCGTTGCACCCGTGGTCCGAACTCGGAACGGGACTTCCCTC
>JBGTBX010000048.1:0-22023 GCA_041749115.1 Gemmatimonadaceae bacterium | reverse complement strand
CGAACTGCTGGGTGACTTGTATACGCTGCCGATCGCCGGAGGTACTGCGACGCGCATTACAAGCGGCCCCGGCTACGACACACAACCCCGCTATTCGCCTGACGGCGTTCACATAACATTCATCAGTGACCGCAACGGCTCAGAGAACGTGTGGGTGGCAAACGCCGACGGATCGGAACCGCGTGCATTAAGCAAGGGAGACGCGCAGAATTTCGTATCCCCCACGTGGACCCCCGACGGCAAGTACGTGATGGTGACCAAAGGCGGGCAACTGTGGCTGTACCATGTGGACGGCGGAAGCGGGGTGCAGATGACTGGTGCTCGCCCAGCCGGAGCAACTGGTCCCAACACCGCCCCTGCCCTGCTGGGAGCGGCGTTTTCGAACAACCCGCGATACGTGTGGGTGAATGCAAACGGTAATCTGGGGGGCACGTTTCAATCTGCGATCGTCGAAGACCCCGCCGCAGCGATGGCGCATCGCGACGAAGCCCCACGCAGTTCGGCGCGCCGCATCGGGAATTATCAGATCGGGCTCCTCGATCGGCTCACCGGTCGCACCGCCGTGCGTACCAGCGAATCCGAGGGTGCGTTTCGGCCAATGCCGAGCCCCGACGGTCGTTGGTTAGTGTACGCGACGCGCTACGATGCACGTGCGGCGCTCAAGGTGCTCGAGATTGAGAGTGGCGACACGCGTTGGTTGCTCATGGACGTACAGCGTGATGCCAGTCAGGGCGGTGCCGATCGTGACGTGTATCCAGGATCTGCGTTCACACCCGATTCGCGATATCTGATTACCGCGTACGGCGGCAAGATTCACCGCGTGGATGTACAAAGTGGAGCATCCACGGTGATACCGTTTGTCGCCGAGGTGGAGCAGTCGTTGGCCCCTCTGGCAAAGTTTGAGTATCCAATAAACGACACAACGCTCGTGGTGAGTCAGATCCGCGGAGCGCGGCCTTCACCCGATGGCCGTCGGCTCGCGTTTACCGCGCTGGACCGGCTCTACGTGGTTGATCTCCCCGCGGGGCGCGGCGGACCGGGGCGGCCCAGTAGTTCGCCGCCATCACACGTCACGCTCACCAACGCACGTCGAGTTACCACGGCATCGGTCGTGGAACACGCGCCGGTGTGGTCACCGGATGGCCAGTTTATCGCCTACGTTACGTGGAGCGACTCCATTGGTGGCGATATCTATCGTGTGCGCGCCGATGGATCCGGCGCAGCGCAGCGACTGACCGTTCGATCGGCGTTCTACGATAAGCTGAGCTATTCTCCGCGGGGTGATCGTTTGCTCGCCGTGCGGGGCTCAAAGAACCATCGCGTGCGCACACTCGAAGATTTCGGGTCACACGGTTCCACGGCAGAGTTGGAGATCATTACAATGCCGGCAGCCGGCGGTGCCGCGCAGCCTGTTGCGTGGTTGGGCAGCAGCGACACTGAACAGGGGCGCAGCGTGCCTCACTTCGGCCCCGACAGCACGCGGCTTTACGTGTGGCGTGGGAGTGCAGGACTGGCTTCGATGCGATTCGACGGGTCCGACCTTCGCACCGAAGTGCTCGTGACGGGGCTGCCGGCAGCAGGTGGACCGGGTCAACCTCAGGCGCCCGACGAAGTAGTTATCTCGCCCGACGGATCGCGCGCGATTGTTCGCTCCGACCGCAACGTGTTCATGATTACCGTACCGCCCGTGGGCGGCAGCCCGGCGACGGTGTCGATTACTTCTTCGTCCGCAGTGCCAACGATGCGCCTGACGCGCGTCGGCGGGGACTTTGTGGGTTGGAATTTCGACGGACGCTCGGCGTTTTACTCCATCGGCAAGAGTTTCTTTGTGCACGACATTTCGATGGCTGATTCACTGATGCGCGATTCGACCGCGCGTGCAGCTGCGACCAGTTCAACGCCACCGGGTGGCGCAGCAGGGGGCACGCCCGGCGCACCGGGTGCGGCCGCAGGAGCAGCGTCGAGCGACACAACAAAAAAGACTGCCCCCGCATACGAAGCACTGCGTGTCGACGTCGCCATCACGGTGCGCAAGGACAGGCCGGAGGGTGTTGTTGCACTGCGCGGCGCACGGATCATCACGATGCGCGGCGACGAAGTGATTGCAAACGGTGACATCGTCGTGCGGGACAACCGGATTATTGGCATCGGCCGACGCGGCAGTGTAAACATCCCGGCGGGAGCCCGACAGATAAATGTGAACGGAAAGACGATCATGCCGGGGCTGGTCGACATCCACGCGCACACGTGGATTGCCTGGGGTCTGCATCGTGACCAGGTCTCGCAGTTTCTTGCTCAGCTGGCGTATGGAGTGACCACACAGCGTGATCCGCAGACGTCGTCCGAGGATATCGTCACGTACAGCGACATGATGGAGACCGGTGCGTTCATCGGCCCACGCCTGTATTCCACCGGCCCCGGAATTTTTCGCAGTGACAACATCAAGAGTCTCGACGACGCCCGCGATGTTCTGCGTCGCTACGCCGACCATTTCAACACGCAGACTATTAAGCAATACATGGCCGGTGATCGCAAGATTCGCCAGTGGGTGATTACCGCGGCGCGTGAGATGGGGCTGACCACAACCACTGAAGGTGGGTCCGATCTCGTGATGAACCTGACGCTGATGCAGGATGGATACCCGGGGCTTGAGCACTCATTACCCATCAGCCCGTTGTACAAGGACGTGCAACAGCTGCACGCATTCAGCGGACTCACCTACACGCCGACATTTATTGTGGCGTACGGCGGCCCGTCGGGCTTTTCCAAGTATCTCACCAGCTACGATGTGGACCAGGACAGTAAACTGCGTCACTTCACGCCCCACGATGAACTGGACAAGTGGAAGACGGTCACGTGGCAACGTGCCGATCAGTACGTTCACATGCTGCACGCGGAGCAGCTCCCGAAGCTGGTGCAGGCCGGTGGCCGCATCGGACTCGGCTCACACGGTGAGTTGCAGGGGCTCGGAACACATTGGGAAATGTGGATGATGTCTGCGGGCGGGCTTAAGCCGCACGACATGTTGCGCGCCGCGACTCTGCATGGCGCCGACGCGATTGGACTGAGTGGCGACCTCGGATCGCTCGAGGTTGGTAAACTGGCCGATCTGATTGTGCTCGATCGCGATCCGTTGGTCGATATCACGAACACAAACAGCGTGCGCTCGGTGATGAAGAACGGCAGGTTGTACGACGCAGCGACGCTGAACGAGGTGTGGCCGCGGACTCAGGCGTTGCCGGCGCAGTGGTGGTGGAGCGTAGAGCCGCCGCAGTAGGCCGAAACGGGTGTCCCTGTTGTTGGTTCTAGCGCTACCCTATTTGGGGGCCCCCGACCGGAGCACATTCGGCCCTGTAGCACCGATGCTGCGGCCTTCATAACCCCATTCCACAAGGCGGCCCCATCGCCTCAATGACTCTGATCGCGCCCCGCGCAGCCCGACCCAGTGAATGGCACGCGCCACAGATAAATGCGGCACCCCCGTGCGCTGCGACGCCAACGCTCAGACCAGCATCTCAGCTCAAAGAGCTTGGGCACACAACTGTGCGTGCCTCGTCGAGCCCTCTTCGCGAGCCGTGGTGACGCGCATCCTGTGAACGCCGTCGACCCCGGTCGGCAGTGCCCCTCATCGAAGTGGATCGTGGCCGCCAAAGCACATGTCCGCGGCTCGCATCAGATGGGCCGGCGAGCACATCCACTGCTTTCCCATTTGTAACTTAGCACACTCGTGAAAGCGTGGTCCGATTGTGAAACTGCCAGGCAAAAAGCGGATGTAGTCTGACAAACGTCATTTTACTCTTACAGGAGGATGTTATGCGTCGAGCACTATTGAGGTGTTCAGCAGTGTTGTTGGTTCTGGCTGGCGTCGCGGGCCCATCTTCCGCGCAGAGCGGATGCCCAAGTCACATCACGAACGGAGTACTGGTTTGCCACTTGACGCAAGGCACGCAGTGCTCGTCGTGCACGTATTATTGCGATGGATCCTACGAGACTTACAATATGTGCTGACGTTTCTGTGGGTTGAGGTCCCAGGTGTCCTTCCCTGGGATCTCAATCGTTTCATAGATTACTAACAGGGAGGATGCAGCCATGAAGGGTTCTATTCCGAAAGCGCTCGACCTCTTGACGGGCTTGCTGTTCTTGGGTGCCCTGTACCTGTTCATGCGCCCCGAGGGCATGGTTGGCGCTAAGTGGCAACAGGTGGCCTCGGATCGTGCAATGCGGCGCGACGTGAGCGGACAATGGAACGATCTAGTTGTCCTAAGCCAACCACTGTCGCGGGCCCACATGGAGTACGACATTATCGAGTTCTCTGACTACGAGTGCCCATTCTGCCGGCGCTCATCGCCTGCTGTCGACAGCGTAGTTGCGCTCGGGATGGGAGTTGGCTACATACACATGCCACTGCCCGCACATCCGCGCGCGCCTGAAGCGGCCCTGCTTGCGCTCTGTGCGCCGTCCGCTGAATTCTTCCAGACGCTGCATGACCTCCTTATGAGGGACGGAGCATGGCAAAAGGAAGCAGACTTCTCACGAATTCGCGCGGCCCTTCACGACGGCAACGATCAAGTGATTGATGTCTGCATGCGAAGCGACTCAACCAAGTCGCTTCTCGCAAGGCACTCTGCGATCGCTACTTCCCTACGTGTCACGGGCACCCCAACCTTCGTATCTCGCACCGGGATACACAGGGGCCTCGCAACTGTAGCCGACCTAAAGGGCCTACTTGTTCAGTAGGAATTGTGCGCTCATCGTCGCAAAGGAGGACACAAGAGTGCCAAGACTTGCAATCGAGCGTGGCAATCGCGTCGCGGTCATTCGTTGGGCTGGCTGTTTGGTTATTGCCGGTTCATCAACAATTCCGCGAGACGGTCTCGCTCAAGCGCACAGTGCTGAGGCGGTCGTGACACGGGAGCTGCAGAGCACGACCCTGGAGTTCGCACGCATTGCGGCAGTGGTAATGTTGCGAGACGGCTCAATTGTCGTTGGAGACGGGGCCAGCCGCAAACTCCACGTGTTCTCAGGAACCGGCGAGCACGAAAGGACGCTGGGTGGTCGCGGCAACGGTCCAGGCGAACTTGATGGCATCGGCTTAATTGGAGTCGGTGTCGACACCTTTTACGTTGTGCAACGGCCACCATTTGCAAGTCAGATGAACGTTTTCACAGCAAAGAGTGGCTTTGTGAAGCGTAGCACCATCCGGGCCGTTGGCACGGCGGGAGTCACACCTCTCGCTTACTACGGCGGGTCACAAATGCTCGTTAGCGGTTCAGGCATGCGCCCGATTGCGCCGTTGCGGGCCGGCGCAACGCGTCGAGACACAGTCCGTCTCGGCGTCCTGAATGCCGAAACTGGCTCAGCTTCATGGATCGGGCTGCGAGCAAATCGCACTTGGATAAGCTATCCAACCGGCGACGAGCTAGTCGCGACCAGCATGGTCGCTCAACCCCTGGGACCGGCGCTTACATACGCCGCCTCAGCTTCAGGATTTTGGATCGGCGATACATCGACCGGAGATGTCGAGGAGTACGACCTGACGGGTCGACTCGTTCGCCGCATCGATTGGCCACTTCCGGGCTCAAAGTTGTCAAGAGCGAGCGTGGCTAAGGCAAGGCACTTGGAATTGATGCGCGCGGCTACAGCGCTAGACAGTGCACGAACGATGGCCCAGTTCAATGAAGGTACTCTGCCTGAAAGGGCTCCACGGTTCCTTTCCTTTTTGGCTTCCCATTCCAACGAACTTTGGGTGGAGACGTTTTCGACCGATCCGAAGGACCCACCACTCTATCTGATTTTAGCTAGTCAAACCCGCCCTCGCGCGCGCGTGCGTGTGCCGAACGGCATGACGCTGCGATACGTCCGCGATTCTGTAGCGGTCGGCACAATGGAGGACGCGGATGGATTCCAGCACGTATTCCTCCTCAAGATTCGTCAGAAAATGTAGTAGGGCTGCGTTGTCTACTCCACGTCAAGGACGCGACTAGATGGGTGAGATCCTCGAGGGGCTATCACCCGACCTTGCGCTCACCTTGGGCGCGGCCCTTCGGCGCCGACCAACGTATGTTGCAAGCGATAACAGCCAGCTGAGCCTGCACGACGACGGCAGGCCCCGGCTGGCCGTGATTGGGCGGATGGTTCATGATGATACAACGTGCCTAAGGCGCGTGAGGGAGCTGCGGTCGTCTGATGCAGGATTGACCATCGCGGTGGTGCAACCCGAGGGGACGTTTTCCACCTTGATGCCTGGATGCTCTCTGTACCTAGCCGGGGTTGACCGCGTGTTCACCATAACGGACGATCGACGGCTCAGCTCTCTCTTAGAATTCGCGACAAGGTCAGCGGCGTACTCGCCTCCACCGGCACTCCGCGCGATGGCGGTCACTTTCGGTGGATCATTGGCCGGTCGCGTGGCGACGTGGGCACATCGCAACGCACGCGCACGTGTGTCCGCAACGACGGTGGCCTCGCTGTTTTGTCGCAGCAGAGCGTACCTGTACCGCTCACTGTTGCTTGAGTATCGTACTACCCTAGGAGAGCAACTGTCGATTGGGCGGTTCTTGTGGACGGCACACCTGAGACAGCTGGGGTTACCACTTGCGCAGATCGCAGCGCATTTAGGGTACGAGTCTGCGTCAGGTGTTGCAAACACGCTGAAGAGAAACGAGCTCGACTAAGCCGCGCGGTCAGGTGACAGTCATGCGCTCGTGCGCTGCGCGTTGATCCGTCCCCTGCACGTTCACAGATTCTAATTCCCCCGGGAGGCACGCTCTCATGCGAAGCGTAGAAAACAAAGTTGCTTGGAAGGCATTGTTTGTTCTCCTGATGATTGCGATCCCGAGCGTCGAAGGCTGGCAACTCCGTGCACAGGGCGTTGACCGCGTGTCCGCCAGTGATATGCAGAACGCATTGGTGCGGAGCCTCGAGAGCGGCTCCCGCGGCGGTGTGTTTCGCGCGTCGCGCGACAACAACGCGCAATATTTGATGAATCGACGGGATGAGGCGAGTGTCATTGAACTTCATTGCGGCTGGGACGACGTGCTCTTCATCCGTAGTGGTGCCGGTGAACTCGAGCACGGTCGCAAACTTCGGGGTCTAACGCGCTACGGAGCATCCGAATGGCGTGCGACGCAGATCGTAACGCCGGATTCGACACCCCTTGCCGCCGGGGATGTAGTACGCATCCCAGCCGGCGAAGCACACCGAATAAGACCCCTGGGGGACGCACCGCTCGTTTACCTGGTCGTGAAGATGCGATCCTTCGAGTCGACCCCCTGCGGCAGCTTGCCAGGTCGGGGCAAGTAGACGCAGCGACGGCAGGACGTCCGCCACGCTTGGCACAACCCACTGGAACGAGGTTTTCGCAGCTCGACCCCGCTTTGCACGCCGCGTCAGCGTGAAATCGGGTTCCATGTCCCCCTTTCGCAGCGTGACTGGACCAGATGGCGTAAATTGTTCATAATCGGAAGAACAACTTCCGTGACACGACCCAACAACCTCGGGAGAAGGGATCAATGCGCATTTTCACCGTAATAGCCGCCTCGGCGCTGGTTTTGACCAGCGTGCAGGTACAGGCACAGGACGAGGACCGCACCGTGAAGGGCGGAATCACCGCGGCTGGCTGGCAGGGACGGGTCGACGCCCGACCGGCCTCACAAGGCAAAACGATCAACGATTCAAGATTCTACATGGAAGGAAAGGCCTACCGGCTCGAAATCGGCCCGGCCGGCACGTACTGGAACCCCTCGATGACCGCTTCGGGGAACTACACCGTGAGCGCCAAGTTCAAGGAACACGCGATGGCAGCTTCACATCCGCACTCCTACGGAGTGTTCATCGGCGGATCAAAGCTCGACTCCGACGCCACGCAGCGCTACATGTATTGCATTGCTTACGGCACGGGCAAGTTCTCGATCAAACATTTCAACGGCCAGAAGGTCACCACGGTCGTCAACATGCAGGACAGCGACGCGCTGAATAAAGCAGACGGCGCCGGTGCAGCAATGAATGAACTGGGCTGGATGGTTTCCGGCGACAAGGTCTCATGTATGGCCAACGGCAAGGCGATTCACACATTGAACAAAGCTGACGTTGTCGGCGCGGACAAGCTCGACTCCACAGATGGCGTGTATGGTTTCCGCGTCAGCCACAATCTGAATTTGACTGTCTCTGACCTCACCAAGAAGTAGTTCGCAGATCACAGTAATACGCAGCGGGCGCCGGAGAATTCCGGCGCCCGCTTTATTTATCCGCAATCAGTTTTCGTTGACAAGGAATACCGCCAGCAGGCGGCGGTGCTCCCGTTGCATTCAGCCCAGGCGCTGCACCGTCGCCACCATGGTTTTACGGAACGATCTGGGGCTTCGGTTCGAGCTTCACGATCCACAACCCCGAATTCATGTCGTTCAGGAAGATGAGGTTGTTCTTCACAACCACACCCCACGTCATGGTGGCATTGGGAATCTTGCCGTCCGGCGACTGCGGGAGAAAATGCGAAATCTCGCGCCCCTGTTTCTGCAGATCGCCTTTGAGCTCGCCGGAAATATCAAAGGCATGGAACCCTGAGTTGTACGCGCCCATGTACAGCGTATCGCCGGCCACCCACACATTGTGCACCCCACCAAATTCGGGTTCGTAATATGCCACCGACTTCGGATTATTAATGTCCTTGACGTCGATAACCTGCAAGCGACCGTACGCACGGCCGACACTACCGCTTAACGCGGCATTCACCTCGGCCGGATCAAATACTTCATCGGCGATGAACACGTAGTCCTTGTGGCGCCAGGCCGTGTGTGTCCCACGGATGTACCCAGCCCCGGCGTCTGTCTCAACTCGCGTGCGATAGATCGCATCCAGATCGTACTTGTATTGTGACACCATCACAGGATTGGACGGAGTACCGCCCTTGATCCCGTTGCCCACATCAAGGATGATCAAGCCATCGTTCCACCAGCTGCCATACAACAAACCGTTCTGCACATCAACGTCGTGCAGCGTGCGGCCGACATCGGAGTTGCCGGGCCGCGGTGTCTTCCACTGCGACACTTCGCGTGGCTTGGCAGGGTCGTCGATGTTGACGACGTGCACAGCGCCGGTACCATCATTGGTGATGTAGACGTGACGGCCATGCTTCGGATCCGTGTAGATAAATGCCGAATGCACACCGGAGGTGACGCCATCGGTGAAATCGGCGACCTTTTTGGGTTTCAGCGGATCGGCAATGGTCATCACGACGATACCGTTCTGCCTGTTGTCGGCACCTTCACGCGTGAAGACCAGCACCTCCCCCTTCTCGTCCGTCATGATGTCGTTCAGCACGCGCAGATTATCGACCACCGAGTCCACAACCGCGGGCGCCGCCGGATTACTGATATCGATGATATAGAACCGATCACCGCCGGAATGCGTGCCGAGGTAGGCAACTTTCCCATTCGGGTGCACCCAGACTTCTGATGTAACGAAGGCAGTGCGCAAGACAGATCCGACGACCGTGGCCTTGCGACGAACATTCCGCTCCACCAAACGAACCGGCACATCGCCACCGACGCTCCCGAACCCGGCGCTGATCAAATACGACCCCGGCTCGTAGCCAACGAACGCTCCATCGGAACTGATCTCGCCACGACCAGGCGACATCGTCCAGCTCGGCACGAGCCCGTCGATCTCCTTCCCCGCGGCATCCTTCACCTTCACCGATACCCGGATCACATCACCGGTCCGCGCCGAAACAGTCTGCGGCGCAATTTCAACGGTGGCATTTGTAGCGCGAATAACAGACACCGCCAATGTCGCGTTCGCCTGCCCGCTTGTTGCGGTAATGGTGGCCTGTCCCGGCGCGACGGCAGTCATTAAGCCGGCATCTGTCACACGAACAATTGCCGGTGCCGACGACCGCCAGCTCGTGCGCTCAGTTGCTGAATCGCCCTCGGCGCTGCGCGCCGCTGCGTTCATCTGCAAACGCTGCCCCACGAGCAGACGCGTGGGCTTTGGCGAGATCGTCACCTTCGTGGCAGGACCGGCAACCATGGATACCTCAACCCGTGCCGTAATCGGGCGACTCCCTGGTACAAGCGCCGATGCAACCACGGGCAGCTTACCAACGGCGCCCGAGGTCACGAGCCCATCTTCGCTCACGGCGGCCTCGAACTGGCCGGCCGCGGCAAAAAACCGGACGCGCACGTTCGGTACGACAGCGCCGGCGGCGTCTACGACCTGAGCCGAGAGACGCAGCGTATCCTTGGCCACCATTCGCGGCAACGCGGGCGTGACCACAATGCGCATTTCCTGCGCGGCCAGCGGAGCAGCGAGCAGGAGTGCGGAGAGAACGAAAAACGCTTTCTTCATGGGACAGATCTCAAGTGGGGATCGAACACAGAAGGCTTTAATGGTGTCGGGCGCGCGTCCTTTCATGGCTTCGGGCGCGTCTAAGAATAGCATTTTTCCGAGTCGCACGCTGGCGCCTCGGCTACGTAGGAGGCGAGAAAATACGCGTTCCGACGAAAGGCATCGTGTTGCCTGCGCTCCCGAAGCAAATCCAGGCGTACGACCGCTCGTGCGCACAGAGTGGGCAGCAGCGTGCGACTACAGCGCGCCGCGACGCTTGAGCAAGTGATACTGCTCAACCACGCCCTGCGCCGCGCCCGCGGGCGCCACATCTACGACAACCACACCGCGGCTGCGCATAGCAGCAAGCGCCGAGCTCCGAGCCTGCAGCAATTCCTCCGCGGCGGCGCGCTCGAACGCGGCCTCGATGGTCGCGGGTCGCGCCGAGGCAAAACGGTCCAGTTGCGGATCGCGGAGCGCAACGGTGACCGGCAGGTGGCGCGGAGCGAGCGATCCCACGTGCGCAACCAGAGCTTCACTCGCGGTCCGGTCCACCACATCGGTGAAAACCACGGTCAACGCGCGCTTTCTGTTCTTCGCAGCTAAGTGCGCAAAGGCCGACGGATAGTTCGGCTCCACGAGTTTCCCCTCGATGGTCGCCAGGGCGTCGACTATGCGGCGCAGTGCCCGAGTACCGCGTGCGGGAGGAATGAAATGCTGAACAGTATCGGAGAAGGCCATCAAACCAACATCGTCGTCATGCTCCACCGCCGCAGACGCCAATTGGAACGCGGCGTTGATCACGTGCTCAAGTCGCGGAATACCATCCGTCTCCGCGGTGAGCATACGACCGGCGTCTATGACGATAAGCACCTGTTGACGTCGCTCATCCTCGTACTGCCTCACCATCACCTTGCCACGCTTAGCTGTGGCCTTCCAATCGATAGTGCGCGGATCGTCCCCGGCTACTCCATCGCGGAGGCTTTCAAACACGCGTCCTTCACCGAGTCGTCGCACCTGCCGCGCACCAGCTTCACGTCGGCGTCGTGCCTGTGCCGGCAACGCGCGAATTGCTGCAGCACTCAGGTCCGGGTAGACAGTCAGCGCCCAGGGCACTTCGCGAGTGACCTGCCGCCACGCCATACCCAGCGAGGAACGCAGACGCACATGAATGGTTCCTCCCTCAGCGCGCCCTCGCTGCAGCGGTCGAATCGTCAGATCTTCCACGAGTCGTCCATGAGAGCCAAGGGCAAACGAGCGCTCCACATCGTGATGATCACCGATGGGAGTGGGAAACGTCTCACGAACGGTGAGATGAAGCGGATGGCTCAATTCGTTGCGCCATACGTACGGCACGACGTACGATCGGCGGAGTGACAGTGCCGGCGGTGCATCGCGTTGAACTGTAACGCGATTCCAGTCGAGCGCGCCCACTCGCCACGCATCGAGTGCAAATACAATCACCCACAAAACGTCGACGGCCACGAACCACGCCACCGCCGATGGCCAGATCAATGCCAAAAGACCTACGCCTGACAGAATCGCGGCGCCCGCATACCAGCGATTGGTCGGGAGAATCATCCCGTGGGCACCTCGACACGTTCTACAAGCGCGCGTATCGCGGCATCCGCCGTAGCACCTTCGAGCTCCAACTCCGGCGCAATCTGGATGCGATGGCGCAGCACCGGTGCCACGAGCCCTTTGATATCGTCCGGAGTAACAAACGCGCGTCCATCGGCGAGCGCTGCGGCTTGCGACAGCGTCAGCAGTGCCACACTCGCCCTTGGCGAGGCACCCAGCACAATCGATGGCATATCCCTCGTTGCGCGCACGATGGACGTGATATAGCTGAGCAAACTCGCTTCCACGCGAACCGCGCGCACGGCCTGCCGCAGGGCCTGCAGCCCGGCTGCGTCAGCGATCGGCTCGACACCAAAACTTGCCGGGACCGACGCCTCGAACCCATCGAGAACTCGTTCGAGGAGTCCCTGCTCTGCTTCGGCCGACGGATAATTCAGCAGAACCTTCGCCACAAAACGATCCAGCTCCGCCTCAGGGAGAGGATACGTCCCTTCGAACTCGATCGGATTCTGGGTGGCAAATACGGTGAAATTGTCGCTGAGCTGGTGACTGGTCCCATCTACAGAGACGCTTCGTTCCTGCATCGCTTCAAGCATCGCCGCCTGTGTTTTAGCCGGCGCGCGGTTGATCTCGTCGCCCAGCAGCAGGTCGGTAAAGAGCGGACCGGGTCGAAAGGTGAACGAGCTGCCACTGAGCAAACTGACACCGGTGATATCCGATGGCATCAGGTCCGGAGTGAACTGAATGCGTCTGAAGGAAAGATTCAGGCTCTCGGCAAGGGCGCGAACCAGCAGCGTCTTTGCGGTGCCCGGTGGTCCTTCGAGCAGCACGTGTCCTCGTGCCAGGACCGCCAGCACGACTTCTCGAATTGCCGGCTCCTGCCCGAGGACAACGGCCGAGAGTTGTCGCAGCAATCGTTGAATAGTCTCGGCGTGCTGCTGTGCGTGTTCTGTGTCTAGGGGTGCAAGGCGTGCCACACGTCCTCCACGGCATGTGCTGCCTGCTGAACAGCAGCAACGGGTTGATTGGGTTCGGTAAACGGTACGAGTTGTTGAGCAGCGTGCTGCGCCTCAGGTGTTGGCATTCGCGCGGGGAGTGCGCGAACCCAGAGACGCCAGTCCGCCGTCTTGGCAGCCCCAGTCGCCTGACCGGCGCTCGTGAGGCGACGACGCAGCCCGTGTATCATCGACCCGATGGCAACATCATGTCCCCGGGCTGCCGCAAGAGCGGTCGCAAGCGCTTTCACGTGCTCCACGGGTGATCGACGCTCCCGCTTAATGGCCGCACGCGTCGAGCCAAAACGCACTGCGCCCGCAAGAAAGATCAGCAGCCCTACTGCAGACAGCTGCCACACCATCCAGCCCCAGGGAGATTTCCGGGACCATTCGAGCGTGGCCGACAGTAGCGATCCGTCGGGACCAAAGCCATGATGAAATTCGTCGAAGACGAAACGATCGAATCTCGTCAGCAACACATCGAGAAGCGCCAACGGAGCGCCCGATTCCTTGATCGCCTGATTCGAGAGAAAACGCGCGTCAGACAACAGATAAATGTTCTTGCCGCCTTCAACGACGAGAGCGAGCGCCACGACACTGCCGTCGACGGCGCGGATCAGCGTATCAACCCTGGCGATCGGCAGTACAGGGCAAAGGACTTCGTCGTCGAACCCTCGTTCCCGCAGGGTACGGGAAGTATCCCTTCCCACGCGAATTGCCGCGCGCAATCCCACCGGGTTGCCTCCACCATCTTCGACACGAATCGATTCCAGTATCCGGACATCAAGGTCGTAGCCGAGGCAGCGAAAGACGTCGCCGGCGGCGGGACCTGCCAGCAACAGGCTCACACCGGAGTCGCTACCACTCGCGTCCAGCAACTCGCGTGCGTACGAACTGCTGAATCGTGCATTGGCTGTGGCAAAGAGAGTCCGCGATGTGCCCGTGCCCGCTCTGATTGGAGTACTCTGTCTGGCGCGCACGACGCTGTGCCCAGTCGCCTCCGCGATCTCTGCTACGGCACTCCAACCGCTTGGCGATTGAACGAGGGTTGATGCGCGTGGATCCAGATTCACGTTTCCACGATCGGCAAGCCCGCGTGCGAAAGCGAATACGATAAGCAATGCGGTCGCACCACCCGCGATTAGCAGTTCAGTGCGCAACCGCATAATGCTCCGTGCTGGCTCGTTCTCTCCACAGCGCCCAGCTTTGGGCATCAGCACGCACGCCCGCGTAGACATGCGCGTACATCACATTCACGAGACCGCGCAACGCACCGCGTTGAGCTGGCTGGATCCGCGCTTCGCGCACGTATTCTCCCGGCGTCTTACTGGGATGAAAGGCCGTCAACTTTCGGGCATCGAAGTCGAGCATGAGGCGCACAAAATCCAACTGTATCGCCTCGGCGTACTTTCCAGCCGCGGCGAGCCGATCGGCCTCCCTGCGATACCACATGGCATCACGCACAGTAGTCCGCGCAGGAGTCACGCCGTCGAGTGTACGTGCGGCTCCGCCATACATGGTCTGCATCGCGACCCAGATTGTATGTGCGACAATCACGAGAAGCACGACGACCAGGCTCCAGAACAGAATGCGGTACGCCGCAGGATTCTGCTCGCGGAGGCGTTCGATGGAACTCACCGCGAGCCCCCATACTCGTTTTACCGGGGCCCACGGGTCGCTCACGTCCTGCCAGCGATAGACGTCTGCCGAGAGAATTGAATCAGCGATCGACCGGAGCCGCTCCTGTTGCACTGGCGACAAGCCGCTATTTGGCCATCGACGCCGACATGACTTCCAGATCGTACGCTTCCTTTCGCACGCGCATATCGTAGTAGAGCAGGGTGGTCAGGATATACATGAACGGATAGGCCAGCAGCTGAAGCAGCGATTGAATAAGCAGGAACACCAGAATGCCGACCACTTCTGTTGAGGTCGCTACGGCACCCGCGATGGTCACAACACTCAGTGCGAAACCCGGAAGAAAGATGAGCGTGAAGGCTACCAGATAAGCAAGAAAGATCTTCCCCTTCTCACCTTTGGTAAGCTGCCACGAGCGGCGCAGCCCTTCCGTGGCAGTTCCAAGGTTCTCGAGCACGATCGCCGGAGTGGCAATCGCAAGACCACAGATCACGATGATACCGGGCACGATCAGAAAAAGCGCACCAAAGAAGAACAGAAGCGACGAGAGCATCGAAGCCCCGACGATGCGTCCCAGAAAAGGAGTCGCGCGTGCAAATCCGTCCTGCGGAGTGGCATTTCCACCGAGATAGGTCTCCGCGACCACAAAGGTCGATGCCGCGACACCGATGCTGCCGAGGACAACTGCAATCACCATCCCGACGAGGGTGAGCCCAAGCTGCAGGTTGTCGGGACCCTGCAAACCGAGGTATACGTTGAACGCCAGCGGAATAGACTGTGTGACAATGGCAATCAGCATCAGCGGAGCAAACAGCCGACGGTACATGCCGAACGAGGCGTCGAGCAGTTCACTGAGTGAAAGAGGTCTGAGCTGGAAGGACTGCATTCTCGCTGTCAGCGTTAAGGGATGCCCAAAGTTGACTGCAAACGGCGGCATGGGAAGTGGCCGGGCGCCATGATACATTGATCGATCGCTCGAATATGACCAACCCCTTCGACTACCGCCAAAAGCTCGAAGTAGAAACTCCTGAGCACGTCATACTCGATTACGAGGTGGCTGGCCTTGGCAGTCGTGCGCTCGCGGCAATCATCGATGCCGCTATCATCGTTGTCATCGAACTCGCTCTGCTGCTTGTCACCGGCCTGCTCGTCTCGCGGATGATAAGTGGTATCGCTGTCATCGCAGTGTTTACGTTGCTGAGTTTTCTGGTACTCTTCGGATATTTCACGGTGTTCGAAGGCTTCCGCAACGGCCAGACGCCGGGCAAAGCAATGATGGGGATTCGCGTGATCCGCGAAACCGGTCACGCCATCAGTCTGCGCGACGCCCTTATCCGGAATCTGGTCCGCATCGCGGATTTTCTTCCACCGCCGTATCTGCTTGGTGCGCTGTTTGTTGCATTGCACCCCAAAGCACGTCGTCTTGGTGATTTAGCTGCGGGCACCGTCGTCGTGCGCGATCGTCCGATTGATGCCGGACGTGCCACGCTTGCGCCGGTGGCCGCTCACGACCCACTCGCCCCACCGCTGGGCCCTCCCCTGCTCGCGGACGAAGAGTTCCGCCTGCTGAGGCAATACAAGGCCCGGGCCGCGGCGCTCTCCGAACATGTGCGTCGCGGACTCACCGCACAACTTATCGCCCGATTCGCTGATCGTGCTCCGATATTTCAGCAGCGCGAAGAGGCATACCTGTCTGCGTTGCTCCGTGATGAAACGGCCAGGCGACAGGGAGGATTCGCCATCAGCCGGTCGAGCGCCGGTGAACGAAAAGGGTCATCAAGCGCTATTGCTGAGCGGCTTGTCTCGCAGAAAGGAGCCCGATGGTCGGAGTTCGAGGCAATGCTCCGGCGCACCCGCACATCAGGACTTGATGCGCTGGCCGCACACGAACTGCCGGATTTTGCGGCCCGGTACCGGGAAGTGACATCTGACCTGGCCCGCCTGCGCACATACGGAGCCGACACCACCTCGCTCGCACGTGTGACACAACTCGCGGCCGCCGGCCACAGCTTATTGTATAACGTTGAACGACGCACGATGAAACAACTGCTGCACTTTGTAGCTGTGCAGGCACCCGCAAGTGTCGTCACCGCTCGCAGAGCAGTGTTCATCGCGTTCCTGGCTTTTACCGTTCCCGCGGTCGCCGGATACGTCACGATCCGCACGCGGCCCGAGATTGCTGAACGAGTCATTCCCGCGGCCATGCTGGAACGTGCAAGCGAAGGGATCGAACGCAGGAACAGCGGTCTGGGATATGCACAGACCGATGCGAAGTACCGCGCCCTCGCGGCCTCGTACATCACGACGAACAACATTCGTGTCGCCTTTGTGTGCTTCGCCGGCGGGATTTTTCTTGCCGTGGGCGCTCTCGTGCTGCTCGCATTTAATGGCCTGCAACTCGGCGCGACCTCCGGTCATTATCACAACGTCGGCCTCCTCGAGTACCTGTGGACCTTCGTCGCCGGACACGGAGTCCTGGAGTTGTTCGCGATCTGGTGCGCGGGAGCTGCCGGGTTCCTGCTCGGCGCCGCCATCGTAAGGCCCGGGCGCTACAGTCGGTCCGATGCTCTTTCAATCAACGGTCGTTTGGCCATGCATTTGGTGGGGATGGCGATCATTCTGCTGCTTGTCGCCGGCTCAATCGAGGGTTTCTTCTCCACAAGCGCAGCCAGCGCCCCGGCCAAGGTTGCGGTCAGCGTAGCGAGTGCTCTGGCACTCGTTGTTTACCTCACTGCTGGAACACGCGCCGCGCGCCGCGTGCTGGCCCCCGGAGGTCGGGACCCTTAGACTGCATCGCAACACCTTTGGATTGGAGACACTCATGAATGCTCGATTAGTACTCGCACTCTGCGCTTTTAGCCTCGCTGCCTGCGCGAAACCTGAGCCGGCCGCAGATGGACTCCCGCGCGTTGAGTCGCGAGCCGTCGCCTACGACGCCGGTGCCACACCACTGAAGGGATACATGGCGTGGGATGCTGCACGAACCGGTAAGCAGCCAGGCGTTATCGTGGTGCACGAATGGTGGGGTCATAACGACCACGCTCGTCGTCAGGCAGACCGGCTCGCCGAAGCCGGGTACGTCGCGTTCGCGCTCGATATGTACGGAGACGGCAAGTCGACAACACATCCGGACTCGGCGCAGGCGTTCATGATGCAGGCCGTGAGCAATCAGGAGCAATTCGCTGCGCGGTTTAATGCTGCACTGGAACAACTCAAGGCCGACCCCAACGTAGATCCCACGCGTATCGCAGCGATCGGTTATTGCTTTGGCGGGATGGTGGTCCTGAGCATGGCGCGCGGAGGAGCCGATCTGGACGCTGTGGCGAGCTTTCACGGAGCCATTCCTCCCGAAGCCGCTACAGACTCGGGCAGTGTCCACGCGCGTATGCTGATCATGACCGGCGCAGCCGACCCCATGGTTTCCACCGCGCAGGTGGAGACGTTTGCATCAGCCATGCGGGCCGCCGGCGCCCAGGTAACCATGGTCATCTATCCCAATGCCATGCATGGATTTACCAATCCGATGGCAGACAGTATGGGGATGGAGGGACTGCACTACGACGCCGAAGTGGACAGCACGTCATGGACAGCCTTGCTGGCGATGCTGGCTGAAGTCTTTCCCAGATAGGGTGCACGATCCAACCGACAGTACACAGCTTTCAGCTCAGTAACCAAAGGGACATCGCAGAATGCCGACATATATCTACCAAACGATCGCGGCCGAAGGCCAGCAAACCGAGACCTTCGAACTCCGGCAGGGGATGAGTGATCCCCCCCTCGAGCGCCATCCTGAGTCCGGAGCCCCCGTGCGCCGGGTGATCTCCGGCGGCATGGGATTGATTGACACGTCGGAGCGGGCCGTCAACCTCCCACAGCCGGGCGCATGCGGCCCCGGGGGCGGGAGCTGCGGCTGCGGCAAGTTCTGATGCCGACTTTGTACTGATTCAGCAGGGGATTCAGCAAAACGCAGCAGGCGGACGATCCGTGTCACCTCTGCAGGAATCATCGGAGCGACAGCAGCGCGTTGGAAAGGCGTGATGACTGACCGCTGGACAGAATACACAAAGGGGACGCCGGTGACGTCCCCTTTGTGCTGCAAACCTGCTCCCGATTAACGAATGCCGGCAGCTGCACTCGGCGCTACTGCACGCCACGGTCGCTCCGGCAATTTGCGCTGACGCGGCCACTGCTCGTCAAGCGTGTTGGCGTCGTAAAGACGCCCGTTCACCATCACACGGCTTATCGAATTGGTGTTACGGATGTCGGCAAGCGGGTCACGGTCGAGGATCAACAGATCGGCCAGTTTACCGACTTCCAGTGAACCAATATCCGTTCCCATACCGATCCCTTCGGCACCCACAATCGTCGCCGCACGCAGCGCGTCGTGCGTCGACAGTCCACCACTCTGCAACATCCAGATCTCCCAGTGCATGCCAAGACCCTGAAGCTGCCCGTGGCTCCCGACACCAATAAGCCCACCTTTGGCCACCGTCTTCGCTACGTCCTGCGCGTGCTGAAAGAAGGAGTACTCCTCTTTTAACGCCCATCCGGCCGGGCCGGGACTCCCACCGCCACCAACACCACGGCGCCGCAGCTTATTCTCGAGGTCCACCGGATGCGTGAAATATTTCAGCTTGGCATCGTTGACGAGATCCTCGTTGGTGAACCAGTAGTTCTCGCCGAACGGCCCACCGTACGAGACAATGAGCGTCGGAGAGTTCAGCGTCTGCGTTCCTTTATACCACTCAAACACATCGTCGTACTTCGGAGTGATTGGCAGCGTGTGTTCGATACCGGGATACCCGTCAATTCCGTGCGTCATGTCGAGTTTTTGATCAAGGCCGCCCTCGGTGGTTGGCATGATCCCCAGCTCCTTCGCCGCCATGATGACCCACTGCCGCTGCTGGCGGTTGCCGGTCATGTACATCTTCAGCGTGTTGGTCTTGTAGTAATCCTTGTACTTCTTCAACACGTCCTTCGCGTGATTGAGATCGCGAATCCGATCGCCGAGGAAAACGCCCGGGCCCGTGGTGTAAATACGCGGGCCAACCATGTCGCCCATTTCAACGCGATCTCCATACGTGAGGAAATCCGTGGTTGCTGTCTGCGGATCGCGCGTGGTTGTGGTCCCGTAGGCCAGCGTGGTCAAATACTGCCAGGTCTGCGTGTTGTGTACCTGTGGGGTGAGCCACTGCGGGTGATAGTGCGTGTCCACAAAACCGGGCATTACGGTCTTGCCGGTCGCGTCGATCTCGCGCGCTCCCGATGGGATCGTTACGCTTCCTCTGGCTCCGATTGCAGTAATCCGACCGTCCACAACAACGATGTCTGCGTTGTTGATGATCTCGGTTCCCTTCATTGTGATGGCGCGGCCTCCACGAAACACCACGGTCCCGCGCGGAACGTCACGCGCAGCAGCGACCGTGATCCGTGTTTCAGCCGGCTTGTACTCTGCCGCTTTACGCAATGAATCCAGGCGCGCCCGTGCGCTGTCGGCTGCCGGCCCTTTTGTTGTATCGCGGGGAGTGGCGCGCGCAGCCGCCTTCAGCGAATCAGCCACCACTTTGCTGCGATCAAGATCATACGTCCACACGGCGTTGCCCAGCGCCCACATCACGCGTCGGCCGTCCGATGACCACATCGGGAACTCACCTCCGATGTTGTTGAGCTTTTTAACCGGAACAGGTGCAGACTCAGGGGATGCGACAGATACCACCGGTGCTTTGTCACTCACCTGCGGCACCGTCACCACGTACATGTCCATACCGACCATTGCCAGAGCCTGATCTCCCCGTGGCGCCATCATGACGAGTCCCGCGGGCGGTGCCTGTGGTGTTGGCTCCATCGGGTCCAATGGATGCAGCCAGGTATCATCGAACGGTGGCCGCGCGGCGCGACCGCCCATCGTGTGCATCGACGCGCGAGCAACCAATTGACCGTCAATAGTAAGCTGACCGCCTGCGCCCGGCGGCATGGGACCGTTCACCTTGAGATGTGTCTTGATGTCAGTACCATCCCAGCGAAACGAGATCAAACCCTGTGAGCCACCGTACGCGAAGATCCTGTCAGCATTTGCAGTAAAATGCGGAAGGCCTACACCCCCTGATGGCATGATCACCGTCGCTGCGCCACCCGACGCGGGCAACCACACCAACTCGGCGGCAGCCGGCCCGAAAAATGCCGCGCCCGCATCCTGCATCTCCCGCGCGGCCGCACGCGTCGCAACAATACGGGCTCCATCGGGAGACCACGCCATATCCGAGAACAATCCGGGGTGCTGCGTCAACGTTTGTGTCGTCCACGCCTGGCGCGCGCCAGCGTTCGCCCGAACGATCGACCCACCAGCTGAATCATTCCACGTGGCCCACGCCAGTGAACGACCATCGGGTGACCAAATCGGACCATACTCACCCACAGTTGCGCTGCTGACCCGTCGCGGCGTGCCGTTGGGCCAGTCCATCACGTAGACGCGATTCAACGCAGATATTGCCATCTGCTTGCCATCCGGCGACAACGCGATGTCGCGCACCTGCTTCGCATTCATCTGCGAAGCCGTATCCACGCGATAACTGAAGCGTACCTCGGGGCCGAGCTCCAGATCAACCTGGGCGGTGAACGGAATCAACGTGCCAGGAGATTTGTCCACCGGAACACGCCAGATCTGTCCCCCGTACGTAACAACGATCGCTCTGGAGTCCGGCGTAAACGAATACCCGGGATATGCGTCCATCGGCGCGCGTGATTCTGTTTCATCGCGCTGCACGGGATAGGCGAGCCAGTCTTCGGTCTGCGTCTCCAGATTGCGCAGTCGCAGCCCTGTTTTGATTTCATGGCGCGAAGCGTAGACCAACCACTTGCCATCAGGTGACAGCGCCGGCCGGAACGCCGATCCGTAGCGGGTACTCATCTGCGAGGTTTTTCCAGTCTCGCGGTCGTAGACGTGGAGCTGAAACTGCGGTCCAACGGAGTTGTACTGAAAGTCTCCGGTACGCCTGGCATACCACACGTAGCGCGGATCTTTCCCGAACGCCGCACCGAGCAGTTTGGCCTGTGCAGGATGTTCGCCGAGTGCAACTCCGTTGCCGCCTTCCACATGATACATCCACAACTTTGCCGCACCCCCTAGTCCGCCGGCGCGCGACGCAATCACATAGCTCCCGTCGGGGGTCCATTCCGGTGACAGATAATCGAAGGTGTTCCCTTTGGTAATCTGCAGCGTGTCCTTTCCGTCGAGCGACATGATCCAGAGGTTGTCACCTCCCGATCGGTCAGACACAAATGCGACACGTTTGCCGTCGGGGGAAAATCGTGGCATGCCGTCGAACGCCATACCACTCGTCAGGCGGGTTGCCGTTCCCCCGGTGATCGGCAGCGTGTAGAGGTCACCAAGCAGGTCGAACACAATGCTCTGACCGTCTGGCGACACATCCAGCGAAATCCACGTGCCGGTGGTCGTCGTGAACGTGTGCGTGCGCGCGGTCTTGAG
>JBGTBX010000047.1:0-18038 GCA_041749115.1 Gemmatimonadaceae bacterium | reverse complement strand
CCGGGCGCCAACGCCACGTACGCCCCCACTGGATCCTGAAGCACCGCATATGCGAGCCTCCCATCCTTCGCCCGTGTCTCCTTGATGATCCTACCCCCTTCCTGCGGTACGCGACGGAGACTTTGGGCGAGGTCGGCAACGGGGAGGTAGAGCATCCAGACAGGGGGCACATCCAGGTTCACGCCGCGGGAATGGCAGACGCCCGCCGCGGCGTTTCCATCATCGCTGAGCATATTGTAGTCGGCGTAGCGCATGCTGGCGTCGCCCATCTCGACGTCCTGCGCGCTCCAGCCAACGACCTGTCGGTAGAAATCACGAGTTGCCGTGGCGTCAGATACCGTCAAGTCGAGCCAGACGATGCCTCCCACAGGCGCCGACGGGTCGCGCGATGCGGCTCCGTCGGGTGCGGAAATTTCTTCTGCAGAAACGACTGGAATGATCCCGAACGCCGCCCCATTGGGATCGAGCAGCACCGCCCACTGGCTCTTTCCATCGTCGTCCTTGCCATGCATGAGCTCGCTCCCGCCCAGTCCCACTGCGCGCTCAGCACTCGTTGCGACATCAGCGACCTGAATGTGCGGCATCCATCGAAGAGGGAGCATCTAGGAGTTGATTATTTGGGTGAGACCGTGCTCGGTGCCGGGAATGGGAATGTGGCATGGTTCAACGGTCCGGCATTTGGTGGTGGCGTTCTTGGTAAGTCGATGTCGCAGGTCCTGGGAGAAAATCTGACGCAGGGAATGACGTACACGCTCACCGCCAAGTTCGGCTGGCGAACCGACAATAGCATTGAGACGGTACCACCCGTACTCAATCTGTATGCCGGTGGTACGTTGCTGGTCCCCACAGCAGTTGTGAGCCCGCCGCTCGTGCAGGGCACCCTGGTGACCTATTCAAGGACCTATCTGGTGAACGATCTGGGCATTTCGGGCCCGCTCAAGGTCCAAGTGGGACTCGGCGCCAACAGCGTTGGCCAGCAGCTGGATGTCGATCACGTGACGCTGCAGAAGGTATTCATTCCGTAGTTGCCTTAAGCAGTAAGTCGTGGAATGCAGAAGGGCGGCCTGGTGACGGGCCGCCCTTCGCCGACGTAAGTGGTGACACGTGGATCCGAACACCACGATTCGGGAACGTCGACGAGGAGCGCAATCACCCGGGCGTCGTATACATCGGCTTTCAGAGCGCGTTCGCGAGTTCTCGGTTGCGCCCAATCTGTTTGGCCAGCTTGCGCAGCTGCGTGAGCCCAAGTCCATATCTCCTCATCCCGCGGTGCTCGAGCCGAGCTTATGACGCCAGCTCCGCTGCGGAACCCGCCGTGGCTTGTGCGATAGCCCTGGCAGAGCGATCGGAGCCACGTCATGCGCTCTGGTCTGCCTCGCCTCCTTTCCGGCGCGAGGTTCGCCCATGGGCCGATTAGCAAACTGCTGGCTTAATCTGGCCGGTGGATGTGCTCGCCTTGTACCAGATCGACCCTTCCATGGAATCGAACGTCAGCCAGGCACGGGGCCCGCCTCATTTCAACTAGCAGCTCACCACCCGCGTCGCCATAGCACCGTATCTCGCTTGCGCATCGGCCGTCGCCGACCGATACCGCTCACGGTCCATCTCGAATACAAGTCGCAAAACGCCGGGAGCCGAAGTCAGCAGTGTCCGATTCGCCGCATTGACCGGCACAATCAGCGCACTCTTTTCGGTATCGTCTGTCAACACGACGGTCTCGATGTCGACCCACTGAACAGGATTGATCGGGAACAGGTCACGATCGTGCCCGAGATCAAGTTCCGCATGTAAATCAAAACGATCCGTCGCCGACATTTCGCCTAACGGCGCTCGGCGACGCAACGAACGCACCGTTTCGCTAAGCGGCCCGCGCACATCACCGAACGGGGGCCGTACGCGCCGTCGGCGTTGCAAACGAATCTTCACGTCACGTGAGAACGCGATTGCCTCGGGCCCTTCAATGAGGAACGCCAGGCTCGCTCCTTCGGAGCGCAGCACGGTGACTGATGGCTCAGTCGGGTCCTCGATCCGCGCAATTCCGATGGTCTCAAGCGCCTGGCGAAACAGCGTGCCACGGCTGCGCGGATCGGCATCCGGGGTCATCACAGCGTTCAGAGCATCCCACTGCGCAGTCAGCCAGGCCGAAACCTGCGAGCGCTGCGACTCTACCATGAGCGGCGCATTGTCACGGTGCGCCGCCACGTGCTCCGCAAAACCGTGCCAGCGCGATGCGACAAAATCAATCGCCAAGGCCTCGACAGGTTCGACGGCGAAACTGCTAAACCGCGCGCCAGCAGTGCCTAACAGCGCAACGCGGCCGCCGCGCTGCTCACCGCGCTCAGCTCGCAGTTCAACCTGCCCGACACGAGCCAGCACTGCGTCATCGAACCCGATAACATCGAGCTGGACAGGACCGGCGCGCGGCGGCAGGGCGGCCCGCGCGAGCACCTCGTGCACTCCCGCCAACCGGCGCTCCAGCCGCAGTTCACCGTCGACGTCATCAATCAGTGCAACCAGCGCGTCATCGCCGGAAATCGCGATTGCCAGTCCCGCTGCGCCGCCCGCCGGATCTACGTCCGCGCGCATGTGCAGGTGCATCCACGCATTCTCACCCAGTACTGCCCAGGCGCGCTGCGCCCCGACCGGAACGACCAGCGCTCCATCTTCGGCAACACTCCACGCACCCGCCGGTCCGCCCTCGGCCGTCAGCGTCAGGGCACTGAGGTCGACGGTCTCAAAACGGTTGCGAAGCACGTAGGGTCCGCCGCGCTGCACGATTCGCACGCGATAAGCCGCGTGAGCCCAACCGCCCGCGGGCGCGTCGCACGAATAAATCCGCGAGTCGTGCAGGGTGACCTGTTTCGGTTGGCAGTTCGCCGGACTCATTTTCACAGCGTCGAGGCGAACCAGTCGTGCGTCGAGGCTGGCAGCGTGGCGTATGTGCGACCTCACGGCGTCTCCACGCGCTCCCGGTGGGCCCAATGGCCCGGGCTGCTGGCGGTGCTCGCTCAGCCAATCGGGGCTGGAGTGTGTTGCGGGCGCCCCCGGTGCACCCTTGCCCACCTGATCGACGAGCATTGACCACTCAAGAAGTTGGCGGCGCTCCGGTGGCGCTGTGGGCGGCGCGTCGACGGCCGGCGCGAGCGGAGCGAAGCGTTCGTTCATGACCAGTAGCACCGGCTCGTCGCGGTACAGCAGCTGGCTGGCGCGCGCCGGGTATTGCGCCTCGATAAAGGGGGCAAGGTCGCCGCCCGGTGCATCGGACACATTGAGCCCGGGCAAGCCCTTGGTCCGGAAGAGGACGCTCTGCTCCACGGTCGCGGCGAGGGAGCCCTGACGGTCGTGGCCGACGATGGTGCGCGACTTAACGGTAACCTCGTAATCGTGGTTAGGCAGCCAAGCCAGAGTGCCGCCACCTAACGAACCTCCCGCCTGGCAGTTGGCCCGATCCTTGAGCCACGCGATCTCGCGCTCACGGTCCACGTAGGCGAGCGTGTCGACATAAAGTGCACCCATCTCATTTGACCCGCCGAGCAGGCGTATGACCAGCCGATCGGCACCTACGGCATCGTGAACTTCGATGGACTGAGCTTGCAAAACACCGAGCGGGACATCCCGCACAGAGACGCGGCGCAGCCCGCGATGCAGTTCAATGCGGACAACCGCCGATGACACCACCGACCAGGCCATTCGGATGGCGACGCGTGATACGAGGCGATCGAATCGCACCGTGGCTAATGTCTGTCCGGTTTTTCCGGTGAGCGGAATACGCGCCCAGCGAGTGCTCTCGGCCTCGGTAATGACGGGAGGCAATACCCCATGCCAGCGAACGTGCGCGCCCCCGCCCGGAAATGCCGACACAGGTGGCAGCCGAACGCCCAGCGGCGAGCTTTCAAAGTCCAGCCGCACCCAGGGCCGTGTGAACTTGCGGCCGCAGCACATCGCACTGGGGTCGTCCAGCAGCGCCTCATCGGCGATGGGATTGGCGGCTGTGAGCGTAAATGGTGTCGCGGAATTAAGCAGCAGCCGCCGCGCATCCAGCTTACCGCCGCGCACGTTGTCGCGATCCCAGTGCATGGACAACTGCGAAGTGTAGGAGGCTACCAGGTCTTCAACGGTAGCATTAATTGGATCGACCGCGGCGGTGGACGTGGTCTGCGGATCGATCAAATCGGTCCATGTCCCATCGCCGTAACGCGCACGGCGCCGTATGCCAAGCTCGATAACCTCATAATCACAGTAGATCTCACCATTGGTCTGGCGGCTGGCCGTCATCGGGGTCGTTTCGCCGGTGCCCAACAGGTCGTTCATCGCCGCAGCAAAATCGATCGCGATGATGGAGTCGACCGAGACCGGCGTAAGTGCGGCGAAGTCTTCCTCACGAGGCTGAGCCCCGGTGAACGTGATGAGTTCGCCAATTGAGTACGGTCTGGCTGGGTCGTCCGCGCCGCTCGGCAATGGCGCGACGAGGTCGATGGCGTCGCCGCCCGCACTTCGAAGCGCCTTGCCGCCGCTGACGGGCAGCGATACGACACGTGCCCCGCTCATGTCGGCGTCGTTACCAAATTCCCAGGTGTGGCTGACATGCAGATCTGGCAGGAACCACGGCGTCTCGATCGAAAGATCAATCGTCGCGCGGCCTCCCTCCGGTTCCGGATGGATCTGCTCCACCTCAATCCGCCCGTGCAAGCCGAAATTGAGTCGCCAAACCTTGATGCGGAACGCCGCCTCAATCGACGCTTTAATGCCCGTCGTCACGCCGTCACTTGAGAAGCTGCCAACGCGAATTACTACTTCAAGCAGGAAACTGAATTCAGCGAGCTTTGCCACCGACGCACGACCACGACCCGTGATGACAAAGCCTAACGCGGTCATCGGTGGATCGCCGTCGTAGTCGTAGAAACACATACCGATCCGCAACAGCAGATCGAAGCGCTCGTACTGGATCTTGAACTGCAGCCACGAATCGACGTCCTCGATGTGGCCCAGTGCCACGGTCTTCGGCGAGTTGCTGATGAACACCGCGCCGCTGACTCTCGCCAGCGCCGGGAGCTTCTCGTATTTCAGTACATCCTTGACGCCGAGTGAAAGTCCTCCGGTCGCGCCCCAGCGGCCGCTCGCATCGTCGTATTCCACCGCAATCCAACCAATGGGATCGGGGAGGTCCTCCCACCGCAGTTCCAGGCCCACCAGCAACGACCACGTCTCTGGCGTGCGCAGCCACAGGCCGAATCCGTCAAGCTTAACCTTGGCTGAATTGCCGAGTCCAAGTCGTAGCGAAAGCCCCACAGCCCAACTGTCGGCAGAAGGCTCCCAGGCACCAAGAACCCGGCTCGGCGGTAGCTCCAAACCGTTCGGCTGCGACCGATACCACTTGAGCATCCGGAGGTTCTGCTCGATGCCGGTTGGTGCCGGCAAGCGCGGCAGGTAGTTGCGCGCTATCAGGATGCTGGCCTTGATGATCTGAAAACTGCCAAACGGGATCGGCCCGAACGTCAACCCGGCGAGTACGTAGCCGAAGTTCGTGGTGGGTGATTCGACTGATCCTTTGACCAGCAGGGCGCTGAGTATGAATTGTGTGGCGCCCAGCGGGGCGACGATCCGCAGACCGAAGCCCAGCTCTCGTACGCGGGAGTCCCCCACGACTTCGTCGCGCAACCATCCACCACCTTCGATCTCGAATCCGCCGGCGCTAATCGCAAGCACGATTCCGTCAATTGCAATCAGCGGCGCGTCAACATCCTCGGGTTGCTGCACGCGAATGCGCAGACCACGAATCCAGATGCCGCTGCCCGTCGGATGGTTCTGCTTTTCCGGCTCAGCAAGTGGCGTTTCGTTGCCAATGCGAAAGCTCGCGCTGAGTCGGACGTAGCTGGCGCCGTGGGTGGTCGTGGCCAGCCCAATTTCGTCGATGTGAAATCCTTGCCGGCCCATCAGCGACAGATCAATGCCGTCGGGCACCCATGCCGATGCACTCGGCGCGCCCGCCTTCCAGCCCACGTCGCGCAGTGCGACGTCGATGGTCCCGCCGCTTCGAGTTCTGAAGCCCACCATACTCTTGCTGTCATCGTCCCCGGCGCCCGAATCGCTCACGATGGCAAGGTCCAGCAACGCTTCTCCCAAGTCGAGAATCCCTGGGTCCTTCTGCGCATAGGGGCCATACAATGCGCCGAGGTTGAGACCGCCGCGCAGCGCAAGCAACGACATTTTTGCGTTGCCTACTTTGAAAATTTTCTTCGGCGCGGGCGGTGCCCAGCCGATGCGCAGGATGTATTCCTGCGTGAAGTTCACCGTCAGCGCGTTTACTTCCGGCGCCGTCGTATCGCGCGTAATCGCCAAATCGAAGCTGAGGACCGGATTGTCGGTCCAGCCGAGCAGGAGGCGATGCAAATGGACGTAGAGCCAGTCGCGAATGGGCAGGATAATCGGCGCGAGCCTATGATCGAACGGCTCCGCTGCGGCTGTATCATCGTTAACCTCACGGCGCAGCCCCGTCAGGCCAAACAGCGGATAAGCCGGCGTCGGGAATCCGCCCTCCGCATCGAATGCCAGAGCCAGATCTTCGATCGGTATTTCGAGTGCAGGGTGGACCGCATCGACGTTGGTCGCGAGGAAGTCGTAGACCTGCTTCACGCTCGCGGCATCACGGTCCAGATCGATGGTCCGGACGGTCATCAGTCCCGCCCCGCCACCCAGACGCGCGGCCAGAACGCTGTTCCACGAAGCCTCCTCCGGACTCGAGCCGATTGGCTGCGCCCATCCGATGGGCAGTTCGCGGGGGTGGCTGGGGTCAGCCAGCCCAACATCTGGCAGGAAGGCCAGGCCATGCACCGCGCGACACGGTAACCCCATGAAAATGCAGCGACCAATCGACACCGGTACGTTGGGACTGATCAGAACTTCGCCTGCGCGCGTCACGCGCAGGGACGTGAAGAACGACAGTACCGACGGCACCGTGCCAGTCTCGAGGCGGACGCCGAGCGAATCCGGCCTTGTGGAATCGAAGCCGTTGTTGTCCTCGGTTGTTTCAACAGGCGACATGAGGAGGTCCATCGGCAGGTGCATCTCGACCGGCAGTCCAAGCACAACAACTTCCGACGTCCCGTCATCAAAACGGGTCCACATCAGCCGCGCGGGATGGTTGCCGTCCATCCGGGCCAATCGCAAAGTGAAGTCGCTGAGATTGCGATGCACAGCTCCAAGGCGACCACCAGGATCGTTGCCAACGTCAACGTGCAGGTCGGCCGTTATGCCAATCGCTGCGCCAGCGCCGTCTGGCGCGACGAAGCTGTGGATGTTGTCGAAGCGCGCGACGAGGTTGAGATGCTCGATCAGACGAACTGAGCCGTCGGCGTCGTAATCGCCACCGCGCTCGGGTCGGATGCGCGCGTGCGGCCACCCCTCTGCCAGGTCGGCAGCCGAAACTCCGGTAAGCTCGAGCAGGGTGGTTGTGGCCATGTCAGGGTCCGGTGAACGGATCGGCGTCGTGGAACGGATCGAGCGACGTGGTTGGATCGACGATCGTGCTGTAGATGATGCGGCGCACCAGATCGCCTCCTAACTGGCCCAGTCCACCGAAAATTGTGCCCAGAATCTGGACCGCGTTTGCCGTCTCGATCGCTGCCCCCTGCGGCTTCATGTCATCCAGCAGCAAGTAGGGCACGAGAGTATTGCCGGCCGCACGGGTTCTCTCGAACAAGGGCAGGGCCTCCAATGGGTCGGATAGCGCGGCCAGTGCAACCTCGGGCGGGATGCCAAGATGATCCGCCCACACTCGGCACCGGAGGTCGCGCACCGGGTTGGTCGCGGCGGCGCGCAGCTGGCCGGGAACGATCTGCGCAGAAATCTCGCCGTCGTGGTACATGCTGCGGCGGCTCATGTTGGTCGACCCGATGGACGCGTAGACGTCGTCTACCAACATCATCTTGGCGTGGATGAAAACGTCATCGAAGCGCGCGAACGTGACGGGTGCGCCAGCGGCGTGATCGCGCGCCCAGCTATCATTGAGATGCCGGCCCTGCGTGCCCCGCTCGACGCTGAGGCTGGCCGCGCCGCTTAACGTGTCGACATCGACCTGGTTGACCAGCAGCAACTCACCGCTGATCCACGCCCAGCACGGAGCCGGGGGCACACGCTTGCCGTCGACGACGCGAATCTGAGTCGCGACTGCGGAGATCGCGTCCTTGAGGACGGTGCGGCGAAAGCTGGCCACCGGACCGGTGCGGTCCAGCAACGGACGCGCGTGGATCAGTGGCAGAAAGCGGCGATGTGCCTGCTGCCCCCAGGCTTCGCTAAGCCGCGCCATGAGCCAGTTGCGCCGCTCGACGCCAAACATCCATTGCTTGTCGCCGGTACCTTCGGGGAACACCATGATCAGCGCTTTGCAGCGCTCCGCCGCGCCGACCAGGGCTTCCAGAATTTCGTCGCCAGCCCCGCCGCTGTCGGGGGGAGCCATGAACTGGTCTTCGATGTAGATGTACTCGCGAGCTGAATGAATTGCCCGCAGGATCGAATCGTGGACGCTGGCCTCGCCGTTTGGCGCGAACCAGAAGGCCTCCGCCGCGTTGGCCGCCGAGGGACGGTAAATCGTTCGCGCGATCTGCACGATGTCGTCCCCTGCAGGGGCGATGGGACCGAGCAGCTTAGCGGTAACATCGCCAGGCCTGGGCACGACACACGGGCAGGTGTTGGGGGCCGCCGGGCCGTCTTCAGGTAAGCGATGGTCCTCCTCGTGCGCGTACCGTTCGTAGAAGCTCTGGAACAGGTCGGCGACGGCAGGACCGGTCACACGAGCGTGGATGTCGTGATAGTCGCTCACCCAGCGATGTCCCCAGGACTCGGTGCGATTGTCGTTGATGTCGATGCCGCCCAGATAACCGACGTACTCGACCGCGCCGCCAGCTGCGGGCGCCGCGACGAGTTGCATTTTGGAATGCCACACTCCGATTCGCTTCAGCTTAACGAGCGCATTAAGCAGGTCGCCGGCTCCCGCTGAGGCTGCCGGGTTATCTGAGAACTGCGCTGGATAACGCGACCACAACGCAAAACGCGGCGTCTGCGCATCGGGTGGCGTCAGTGCTTCCAATACATCTTTGCTGCCGTCGAGGAGATCCGTGATTTTGTCGACGAACAGCGGATGCGTGGCCAGAATGAGCAGTATTGCACTCGCCTTCATGATGAGGCCGGCCTCAAACGACACTCCTTTGCCGATCAACCTGGCAACAGGTAGCGCCAGATTGTCCAACCCCAGGGTCGCGATGCACAAGGCCAACAACATCAGACGGCGCTCTTCGTCGGTCTCGCTGCCGTCGAAGTTCACGAGTTTGGTCGCCAGCAGTCGCACCGAAACGTTGGGACTGTCGTTCAGCGCCTTTACCAAATCCACGAACAGCGGTTCTGGCTCAGCGCCGTCGCGCCGGAGACGGAAATTCTTGAATGCCCACGAGGCCAGCCAGGTGCCATACGTGTTGGCGTTCGCCGGCACGTCCCCGGTCAGCAATCGGTCCAGATCCCGCCGCAGATTTTCAAAAGTCTCCTGCCCGTCGAGCAGTCCGATCGCGCGATTGCCGATATGGTAGCGCGGCAGGTTAATCTCGGGCGGTCGCACGCCGTACCACCCGTTGAGATCGGTGCAGAGAATGGTCCCGCTATCGGCAAGGGCCGCGGGAGCGAACCAACGCTCATCGTCGCTCGCATTGGGTTCAGCAGACGAGCGCGTTCCGGGCCGGTAAGCTGTGTGAAACGGGATGCCGCCGGCGCCGGTCACAAGGCGGATGCGAACGCCGGGGTCGAATAGCGATAGCGATGCAGGCGATACCGCCTGCAGATCGCCGCGCTCGTCCATGCTGATGTTCACCGGCGCGCCACCACCCACCGCAACCTCAAACGACATCTCATCCGCCGCTGGTACCTGGCCAACGTGATTGAGAACATAGAGCGCGGGCCCGGCCTCTCCCAGCAGATTAGCGAACGCGCTCCAGCCATCGAGACCTGCCTCGCCCGTCATGGCTTCGACCAGGCTCCGGGTCCATTCGCGATGGGCCAGCGCGCACGTGCCCAGCGTGGCACCCATGAAGAGTTCTGTACCGGTCGCGAGTGAAGCGTCCTGCTCGTACGTGCCATTGAGCGCCGCTTCGTCTATCCCGGGGCCACCGATGAAGAAGCGAGGCATGGTCGTACCGTTTTGCGCCAACTCGCGGAGCACCGGCGCGGACGCGCCTCTAAGCAGCGGACTCAGCTCGGCGAACCAGAACCGCTCTCCTGCAGGCGCTGCGCCGGCGAACGGTCCAGCGACCGCGATTGGCTTGGCGAAGACGCGGCAGGGCGCCAACGCCCGAACATTTGGCCCGGTAAACCGTGCGATTAAAGCCGTGCGGTGGCCGGAATCGTCCAACATCGCACGAATCGGTGCCGACATGGCCGTGGCACCAGAGATGGGGGGATTAAACGTTGCCATCTCAGGGGCCTCTTGCGGGCAGACGGTAAGCGCCGGCCAGGGCCGAGGGCACTCCGTCCCCGTCCACCAGGGCGAGCCACAGAAAATGCGGTCCGTCGGCAACATCGCGCGCGTCGGTGACGCTGCGGGGCACGTTTGGCGCCACGTCGTCTGCCGGGTCGAGAGCAAGGACCTCAGGCGCGAGCGCCGGCCCGTCGCCAAGCCGCAGTCGCACGCCGAACCCTGGCAAGTCGCGTCGACTGCCGATGGTTGCTAGAGCCGCCCCGCGCGGATCAACTGCGCCTATCCAGGTGAGCAGGTGCGTTGCCCGAGTGTCAGAAATAGTGGCCGTGAACTCCAGCCGCGGCACCCCGGACGTTGTTGTCCAGCGCGCACCGCCGTAGAGGGGCGGCGCCAGCTGGGCAAGCACCGGCACGCGAATAACGACCGGGCAGGTAGCGGATCCCGCGGAGCGATGACCAGCCGCATCAACCCGGCGTACGCGCAACACGTAGCGGCCACCACCGGCGGGCAGCCGCAGCCGTACCGGCGCACCCAGGAGCATGGGCTCCGGCTCGGGGGTGAATAGCCAGTCCGCATAGGGGTGTCGTGCGGCGAGCCACACCAGGTAGCGATCGGCTATCGAATCCGGCGAACTGCCCAAGGCCGCAGTAATCGCCGTGTGGTCATCGGCATTGGGGATGTCGATTGGAAGTTCCGGTGCATCGCGCGGCCCCGTATCTGGTGCCGCGGCAACGACCACGGCGCCGTCGCTTCGCAGAGCGCTCAACAACGTGCCATTGTCGATGCGTTCGACCACCACCAGTTCGCCAGACACCAACGGGCTACCGGCGAGAAATGGCAGCAGATCGATCTCGTGCTCGATTCCCGCAGTAGTACTGCGGGCAGTCGTAACTACCGGTACGTCGCCGATTGGCGGCGCGACTACAAGATCGGGCCGGCCATGATAACGGGTCTCGCAACGAACGCCGACGATTGGGCTTTCATTGCCAGGTCGGCCTCCGCCGGGTCGCGCGTCGGCCACATACGCCTGCGCGTCGGCAGCGCTCACGCCCACCCAGATCACCTGTCGCGGATTTGTCGCCGAGGGGACAGCGCGGTCGTGCAACACGAACTCGTATGCTTGTGCATTGGTGATCGGTACGCTCGAAACACGTTCATCCCAGGCGTCGGACCGGCTCTGGTCCGGCTTCCATTGCACAGGCAAGACGGTTGTGCCAATGCGCGGGACTGGAAACGTGCCGTCTGCCAACGGCAGCCGCGTCTCGACAGTCGCGCTGATCGACGATCCGCCGGTGTGCGCCAGAATGCGGTACTCGCCACCGGCTGGCAGAAAACCTCCGCGCGCCGCATCAGCCGCCACCTTGCGGTTGAGCTCAAGCGTGACGGCAAATCGCCCCGTGCCCAGGTCAGCCACCGATGTGACTCTGCCACGGACTGCGCCAATACCACCTTCGCCAACGTAGATGCGGAACTCTGTCGCCCAGGGATCGATAGCCCGCTGCTCGTCGGTCCAACCCCAGCGAAGAATGATCGTGGTTTGGGCCACGGCTGCGTCGAGCAGAGCAACATCGGCGTCAGTGAGGTCCGGCGCGCCGCGCACCAGGGTGCGGGCCTGCACTCCCTTCGTCTCATCGTCGAACGTCTGTGCCGGAGGTCCGGGCGGGACGGGTGGAGGCGAGTGTTTTTCGAGCAGTGTGGCGGGGCTTATAGTCCAATCGCTCGGCCGCCCTATCTCATCGATGCTGCGAATGCGGTAGGTGTGCAGGGTGCCCGGTGCCGGCGCCGCCATCGCTGGATCGCGGTCGAATTGATCGCGAATTGAGAACTCAACCACCGCCCCGTTCGGCTGCACCGGATTCTCGGCAAAAACCACCATCGCATCCGACCCCGGCCCGAACGCGGGTGGGGGGCTGGTGCCGCGTTGGCCGTACGCTGCGCCCCCGTCTCCGAACACGCCGTGGAAAAGTGATGATCCCGCGGGAGCATGCTCCAGCTCGAAGCGGGTGGCCTCAAGTGGCGGCGCGGCGGCAGCATCGGGCGGCCAAGCGTTCACCCCAAATGCCAGCGGCGGTTGCCATCTGACATCGAAGCCCAGCTCGCTCCGGGGGCGGAGATCTGCCGAGGGAATCGCGTTCGTGCTGGTAGCCCGCACCCAGAGCGGTGGTGGGGGACCGGCGGACGGACCGAACAAAACCGAAGGAGTGACTGCTGCGAATTCAGCTTCGCCAGGCGTGCCGTTGCGCAGCCCCAGCCAGTGTCCCTTTCCTCGCACGAACAGACGTGAGCACGGCCCTCCGAACGTCAGGTTGAGTTCCGCCGTCCCAGCTTGCGAGCTCGTACTGATAGGGTTGCCGTCTGCATCAAAAGCCTGGAGTTGCAGATCGGCGTCGGTGCCCTCGAAGACCAGCGCGGTACGCGGCACCGCGAACTCCAGGACAATTCTCGCGTCTTCCAAATCGGGAAGCATCCACGGCCGCGCGCCGTCGTGCTGCAACGCAATCCCCCGCCGGCCAATAGCCCAGTCACCGATGACGTGAGTCTCTACGAATTCCACCCGTGACGGCCGCGCCAGTCTCACGTGAACGTCGCCACAGAAGAAGTCCGCGGGAACCGACGTCCCCACGGGAATGGCCCCGAAACCAGCGCGCGGCTCGTGGGCATCAACCGGGAACGTGGCACGGACCCGGTATTCATAACTTTCGCCTTCGATCAGCGCCGGATCGTCATCGAAGAAAGCCATACCGAGCGCTCGTCGCAGAGTCGGGTCCAGGAGAGCCATGCGCAACGGATCCAGCGCCCCCAACATCGTCTCGGGGCTGTCGGGATCGGGGCGAACGACTTGGTCGAAAGGCCGCGATGGTGGGGTCGTTCCCAGACCTCTGAGTGCGTCTGCCAGCTCGCGGAACTCCACCTCGCCCAGATCGTCGCCCGGGATCAGCCGTTCTTTTGCGCGCGCGAACTCTGCATCGGGATCGGGCAACGAGGGGTCGACTTCGTGGACGGGAAGCTGCAGCTCAGCGATGTTATTCCAGCCAGAGGCACTGATTGCGTCGACCGCAGCACACACCTGCCACTTCGACGCGAGCTCCGCGTGCACGACGACCCGATCGATCGCGGAGGCGCTAAGCAATTGCTGGCCGGCCTGAGCGCGCGGTGGCATAGCCGCGACCACTTTGCCGCCGAAAAGTGCGTACGCTGTCCAGTTCACCCCTTCGATCACGACGCGCACATTGGTGGCGGTAGCGCTCAGATCGATCGTCAGTACCTCAGTTGCAGCACCGGTCGCACTAAACTGTGGAGCAGGCTTGCCATCGCGGAGGGTCGCGACGCCGATCGTCGTGGCGAGTTCGCGCTCGCGGCGCAGCTCTGCGAGCTTCGCACCTTCCAGAATGGCACAGTGCGTTTTGCCCTCCCGGCGCTGCGTCAGGCGTCGCTCTATGAACCAGCCACGAGGTGCGTAAAGCCACGCCGGGGGCCCACAAAAAAGCACGTGGATTCCCCTCCGCTGGCCGTCCAGTTCACTGATCGCATGGGCCCTGATCATGGCTATGCCACAACCCGGTGGTGATGCGCTGGACCTGGCAGGCGGATAAGACGAAGACGAGTCATTGAATCCGAAGGGAGCGAGCTGAGTTGCCGTTTCCGTCGACGAGTCAACTACCGTATTGCATGCTGCTGCGGGCACTTCAACGACTGCCGCCGTTCCGGCGGGGTACGGCCCCTAACATACGTCCGCGCGAAGCGGCGCGTAGCTCCGGCGCGGGCGCAAACAATCCCATGAGCCGTTTCGGTCCGAGTTAACCTGCATCTGTTTGGCTGCTGTCGTGCGTGACCATCGCCTGCCATCGGTGCAGCGCCTGTGGTGATCGAAGGTGTACGACACGCTCTCGGAATCGCGGTTCGGCGGCGAGCTCGAGCAGTCGCGGTCGCAACTGATGCCGGCCACGTTGAACACCGCGGTCTATCGCGCGAACCCGTTGGGACGTGCGCCTGATCTCGATGCCGTCCTCGCCGCCGCGATGGACGTACCGCGCTGTCGTGAAATTATTGACGCCCTGCCCGTCGCCGTCTACACGACCGATGCTGACGGTCGCCTCACCGGGGATGAGCGCTCCAATCGTGAACAGCATAACGGCCAGAAAGCAGATGGTAAGAACCGCGTTCCGCGTGGAGTCGCCGAATTCAAACGTTGCGCCGCGGGTGTGGGAACACGTGACTTCTCAGCTGCGCGAACACGGCGAGAGTTCGATGCCGGTTCAAAGGCGATCAACGGTCGTGAGCCCCGATGCCTTGTCCCATTCTTCGCGAGTTACAACCTTTACCGTCTGGCCAGCATCAACCTCGGCGCGCCAGTTTCGATTGGAGCGAGATCAATCTCCTGACCCGAATGCTGTGCGATTCCGACAGACTACGATCTGCACTCGACAGCACCCGATGCCATCGACTGCAGACCTCGTCAGGCTGTGTATCGTGTCGCAACGACGTCCAAAACGTTTCGCAATCACCTCTGTATCAACGTGCGGCTTTCGCTCTCGAAGGAAGCCGCCGCGCTTTGTCCAACTTTGTCAGCCTCCACGTCACACGACCGACCTCCAGATCCTTGTACACCTGCCGCACGAACACTTCGTATGCCTGATCACGACGCTCTTTCGGAATTTGCACCAGCAGCCGGAGCTCAGCTCGTGACCTGGCCGAAAAGAGTAAGTCGCCAAGCGATCGCAATCCATGAGGATTAACCGGCACTCGCACCCGCTGCTTCTTTCGATCAAACGTCACCGGACCGCGCTCCTTGAGCGCGTCGTACATCGCCCGTGGCATTTCGAGCAGCACGCGCGAGCCTTTCGGTAAGCGCGCGACAACCTCCAACCTCATGCGACGAGCCCTGTCTGGCGCTCCCGGTGCCAGAAATGGCATGGCGACATAACCGCTTGGATCGGCGGAAGGATCCGGCACATTGTTCACCACGTTGAAGTTGCGCCATGTAACGTTGTTGTTGTTCCGGATGAGCGTCTGAAAATTCCCCCAATCAACGAAATCTGCGGGAATGGGCGCCGGATCAGCTGCGTTGCCGATCAGGCCGACGAAGCAATAGTGCCCCGGGCCCGGAATGGCCGCCGAGGGCCAGGTGATGGCGTTGGAGACAGTCAGGGCGTTGCCCGATGGCACGTTAGGCATCGTGACCGATCCAACGAGTGTCCACAGGTCCGGAGTCAGCAGCGTCGCAACCGGAGACCAGAAAACGTCGGCTCTGACATTGAGAGCGTCCGAGCCACCCCGATTCCGAGCCCGCACATAAATAAAATTGTTCTGCCCCGCCTCTGCTTCGAAGCCAAGCGTATTGCTGTTCTCGGTCCCGCTTCCTTCACCAAACGCCGTCTGTGGATTTGGTTCAGCTACGGGACGGAGTATGATGTCGGGACTGGCGGAGATGGATCCCGTGTGTGGATCACCGATGTCACCCACGAAATCACGGATATACACATCCGGCGCCAGTCCGATGCGATTGCCGTTGATGATCGCGCGCAGGTCCGGCATCACGCCGATCCGGTCCACGGCGGGATTGTTGGAGGCGGTACCGGTCGCGGCATTGCTTAGCAGGGCTCGCATCTGAAATGCGCTGAACCGATAGCCCAGGCTCACCTCAGCAATGCCCTGCACCAGGAGCGCCGCTCCGGTAATGATCGGTGACGCGCTCGACGTGCCGTTAAATCCACCCGTATAGCTGGCCGTTGCAAACGGCGACACCGTGTTCGAGGTGCAGGTATCGACATTTTCGCCCCAGGCATAGCAGTCGATTCTGCTGCCGAAGTTGCTGAAATTCATCCGGGTGTGCGGGGCCGTGGAGCTTGCAGCGCCAACCATGATGGCGCCGGAGTCGCGGAAGGCCGCGTTGCCCCGGTTGAGCACCAGATTACCGCCGGCGTTCATGAATGTGTCGAGGTCGTTGCTCCCGTTGCCAGCCGCTTCGACAACGGTGATGCCGAGAGCGGTCGCTAACTGGATGGAGTCGAACTCGGCGTCGAGAACCTCAATCGGGAGATTGGACCAGAACGTTCCGCCGATGGTCGCGCTCAACTGTGCTTCCAGAAGTAGAACGCCTCCGTACGGTAAACTGTCGATCGCCGCGAAGATCGCATTTGGTCTTGTGCTGCCGTTATATGAGACGACGTTGACTGAACCGACCTGCGGCGCGATCCCAACGCAGCCGACCGTGTTGTCGACCGCACACAGCTCACCCAGAACGGACGTCCCGTGTGGCCTGGAGGTGTCGAGGAGCGTGCCGTGCAAAAGTGTTGCACCGTGCGCGTTCAGATCCTCGTGGTTGAGTGTCCAGCCGCGTTCGAGATCGATGACATCCTGCCCTGCGCCGTCGCCACCGGCAAACCCCCACGCAAACTCCGCGTCGATGCCATCCGGCGCGGGGTCGAGATACCCCTGATTAGGCGAGCGCGGGTCGTTGGCAGCATTGACGACCGGATCATCACCCGGAGGATCGAAGTATGCCGTCTGCACTGAACGCCATGACGACAGCTCCTTTACCAGTTCCTCGACGGAAACACCAGCAGGACAGTCCACAACAAAATACGTGAGGAAGTTCGGGGGTCGGTATGTGTCGTCGCGCTGAACGGCTTCGTCGACGAGCTGTCGTATGCGGTCCGGCTTAACCGACGTAAACATCCTCCGCATGGAGATGCCGGGAAACTGTTTTTTGAGGCTTTCCCAGGGTCCCACCTTCATTTTTTCCAGGTATTCTTCGACGCGGTCGTCATACGGAAGCTCGATGTGGTCCCGAAATTTCACCACAACACGTGGAGCATATCCTGGCGCCTTCGGTCGCGGAGGTGTTCCCTTGCCGGCCGTACGCGCGCGTTTCACCGTATTCCTGCGAATCATTTTGGTATCCTCCTGTCTATAGTTGTGGCTCGCCTTGCTACCGTTGTTCAACTGCAGGCACATCTGCGTCGCGAACGGAGAGCACATTCATCTGGATGGCTATCCGTCACCCTATCCTGTCAGGCGACCTCTACCGTGCGACGACCGTCGAGACAGCCTGCCGATCAGCAGGTTCCCGACTGACATCGGTTCCCGGGCGAGGGACGGCTGCAGCTGTAACGTGCGGCGTCGTCAGCGATCAGTACACTCGGGCAACCCCTAGTCCGATCTCGTGGACTCGGAGCCGACGAACAGTGTGGATGGCGCAACGAGCAGTCGGTAGCAGAACGACGGCCAGCGGCGTGTCTGGCGCGCAGTCAGCTCATCCAAAATCTGGAATGGCGGACGGCTTAGCGCCTTCCCTCGTCCAGAGGAGCCCCAGTATGTGTTCCTGTGACCGGTCGCTGCAAACCTTACGAATGGCAACAGCAACGGTGGCAGCTCAGGCCGCAATGGCGGTGGCCGGTAGTAATCCCGTCCAGCTCACCGCGCAGGTTGGGCCCCTGCGTCGCCTCGACAGCGGCATGGGCGCTGCACACTATGGCTTCTCAGCACCTCTCACGGCGCGCTCACGAGTTCGATCATGGAGCACGCTGCACCCCTCGGCACCCAATCCACATGACACAAGTCAGCCAGCTGGTGCGAG
>JBGTBX010000046.1:0-3732 GCA_041749115.1 Gemmatimonadaceae bacterium | reverse complement strand
CGCTCTCGCGCGAAATTGCGTGCTTCCTCGGGTTCTCGCTCACAGCTTCTCTCCCGGCAGAGCGACGGCCATGCATTGCGCTGCCTGACCGACTGCCCCGCATTCGGTCGAAAGTATTTCCCGCTCATAATGATTCGGTAATGTGCATTCCGATAGGATCGCATTCGAACTTCTCGCCAAGGACTTTTCACCCGAGGTCACGAGACGTTCGCAGGAAAATCCCAAAAACAGCAAACCACATGAAAAGCGATTCGACGACGGCCTTTGCGCGTTTCCCGCCGAAGGCTGCCATTGTTGCCATGAAGATCCGGAACCAGACGCGATGTGCAGTTCTTACATCTGTCGTGCTTGCCGCCAGCGCGGGAGCACGACGGCCCTCGATGGCTGCGGATGCAAATTCATCGACTGACCAGGTGATCGAGATGTCCACCTTCCAAGTCGAAGGGGAGCGCCTCCATGAATATCGCGCCACCAACACCTACAGCGCCACGCGTATGTCGGTGCCTCTTTCGCAAGTGCCGTTCAACGTCGCGATAGTCACCGAAGATTTCATGCTCGACACCGCATCCTTCGGGGGCAACGGCGACGTCGGATTCAGCGGAGGAGCAAATCGTGCCGCAGTCAGCTGGAACGCCGCGGTCAACGGAAAGGCCGTCCGGGGGTTTAATACGTTGGAGTTCATGCGCAACGGATTTCTCCGCTATTCGGACAACGGTTCCGCCACGATCGATCGAATCGAAATTCTCAAGGGCCCGACATCGGCGATCGATGGCGTCACCGACCCTGGCGGTGTCATTAATGTCATTACAAAACAGCCTCGCCCTGGGGAGAACTTCACCCGTCTGCGTGGAGCGTATGGAAGCGACAGTCGCTACGTCGCGACGTTGGACATCAACAACTCTGCGAAGCCCGTCCGCTCCGATGGCCATCCGATTTTCAGCTACCGTATCGTCGGATCCCTCGAGGGCAGCGAGGGCCAGTCGAAGTATCGCGTCCGGAAGCTCGAAAACATCATGCCGTCGATCCTCATCCAGCCGACCTCCAAAACAAGTCTCATGGTCCAGTGGGAATATTACCGCGTCGACGGCGAGCGTGGAAACGACATCGATGGATGGAACCGCACCGTTCGCATCAACGACCCGAGCGGACTGCCCGGAGATGTTCCGTTTTCCGTGTTGTTTCCCGGTGTGGACCCCTATATGTCGTGGGACGGTCCAGACCACCAGCAGCCCGAATGGCTCAACGACGGGTTTGCACGGCTCGAGCACCGGTTCAGCAACGACCTTGTCGCCACCATCGAGTACAATATTCATGCCCGTCAACGTCGTTGGGGACCGAACACCACACAGACCGGCATCGTCCAGGCTCCGGTTCCGGGCGGAAATCCCGCCGGTACGCCGTACAATCATGCGGCACCCAATGCGGATCCCGTGATGCGCCGCGCCTGGCAGAGCAGCCTTTTCGATCAGAGTGTAACGGGCACCCGCATCAATCTCGCCTACAAGGTCGATGCGTTTGGAGCCGAACACCGGTTCGTAGCTGGACGGATGTCACAGGTAGAGGACCAGACAAGCTTCACCAATCAGGTTCGGGTCCCGGGCACCACACAGTTGCTCTACGAATTCTTTGACCCCATCGACCCCAACCCCGACCTCCGCTTCCCAACCAACTATGAGTTCTTCGGCGCCACGGAATATGCAAAAAACGACTTTGAAGTCACCTCATATTACCTCACCTACCATGGACGTTGGTTGAACAAACGCCTGAGCACGCTTCTGGGTGTGTTCCGGGCAGACCTTGAGAACGTTTTTGACACCTACAGCATGGCAACGGACACAGCCATTCCGGGCCGGCAGCGTATTTACGAGGCGGGAAAAACGGTTCTTCCGGTTTTCTAGTGGCTGACGAGGTAAAATCTGGCAGAGGGGATCGATGACCCAGGAGCATGATCGGCGAGGGGCGGCGGAAGCGGCGGTGGCGGCGCATTATGCGCTGCTTCTTGGCATCGGAGCGCCGTGGCGGGTGAGGCGTGCCGTGCTGGAGTTGCCCAAGAACAAGGTGGAGATCGAGGTCGAATGGGATCCGCGAGCGCCCGTGATCTGTCCGCAGTGTGGACGAGCGTGTCCTCGCCACGACCATGCGCCCGAGCGGCAGTGGCGCCATCTGGATGTGATGCAGTTCACCGCGATCGTCCGGGCCCGGGTGCCGCGCAGCCGCTGTGAAGAGCATGGAGTGGATACGGTGCGGGTGCCGTGGGCCGAGCCGGGTTCGCGGTTCACGCTGCACTTCGAGGCGTTCGCGGTGCAGGTGATCGAGGCGTGTCGATCGCTCACGCAGGCCGCGGACCTGCTCAAGCTGGACTGGGGCAGCGTGCAGCGCATCGTCGGGCGCGCCGTCGCCCGCGGGATGCTGCGCCGCAGCACCGGGCAGGTGCGTCGCGTCGGCCTGGACGAGAAGAGCTTCGGACGTGGCCAGGACTACATCTCTCTGATGACCGATCTGGACGGAGCGCGCGTGCTGGAAGTGGTGGCCGGGCGCGACAAAGCCAGCGCTCTGGCCCTGTGGGAGACGCTCCCGGTCGGGCAACGCGACAAGATCCAGGCGGCGGCGATGGACATGGGGGCCAACTTCGCCAGCGCGACCCGCGAGGCCGCGGCAAAGACGGCGATCGTCCACGACCGCTTCCACGTCTCCAAGCACCTCAATGAAGCCGTCGACAAGGTTCGCCGCGAAGAGCACCGACGCCTGCTCGAACGCGGCGACGACAGCCTCAGCGGCACCAGGTATCTCTGGCTCCGGGGCGCTGCGCCGGAAGGCGAGCGGGCCCTGAGCTTCGAGGAGCTTTGCGAGCGCAACCTGAAGACCGCGCGCGCGTGGTGCCACAAGGAGACCTTCGTCGAGTTCTGGATACAGGGCAGCGCCGAGCGCGGCACCAGGTTCTTTAAGAAGTGGTTCGGCGCGGTGGCTCGCAGCAAACTCGAGCCGCTCAAAAAGGTCGCACGCACCCTCAAGGAGCATCTGTCGGGACTGATCAACTACTTCACTCATCCCATCACCAACGCGCTCACCGAAGGCTTCAACTCGCGCATCCAGGCGATCAAGGCCGATGCGCGCGGATTCCGCCGCTTCGCCAACTACCGCGCGCGCATCCTCTTTCATTGCGGAAAACTCGATATGATGCCCGTCATGCCGTCTTCAGCCGCCCACTAGAAAACCGGAAGAACCAAAACGGGCGCGAAATCTCGCTCGAAAGCGGTCTGATCCGCCTGCTCGACCAGGACATTCAGGACAACGAGCGCGCGATATCGTCCCAGACCGATCTCTCGTTCAACTACGATCTCGGTGGCGAAAGCCACCGGCTGCTGGTTGGTCACCTGTATCGAGATTGGCAGGAAAGCCGATGGATGTGGAATGCCGTCGAAACCGATCCTCTGGTAAACATGGCGGACCCCGGAACCTGGGGAAGCAACAGCGGCGACCTCAATCCGCGCGTGAATCTTCCGCAGTCCCAGAACCAGTACACGAACAACGTACGCCACGGTCTCTACCTGATGAACAACAACCATCTTTTCTCAGGGAAAATGACGGTGATTACCGGCCTGCGCTACAACGAGATCGGCCGCGAGAACGAGTTTTATCAGCGGACGCGTGACGACGTGCCGATAGACTCCTCAAGGCAGACGTCCGAATCCGACGGCTTTGGCAGCCCGCGCTACCAAATCGGCGCGCTCT